>JADFGN010000398.1 GCA_022567695.1 Candidatus Poribacteria bacterium
GAGTATCTCCCCTCTCCTTGCAGGAGAGGGGCAGGGGGAGAGGTTTTAGGATCGGCTAAGTGAAAAAGTCGTATCTTTCATCCTTCGACGCGCATGAAAATCTAACCTAACTCAGACCCCAAAATGGATGCGTCCCTCACTCAAAAAAGACTTGCGCAATAACTGTAAATGCACTACACTATAATAAATCTCCAAAGCGGAAGGAGCAGACTTTCATGACACATCAGGTATTCGTAGACATCGATACACAACATGATTTTATCAATCACGATGGCGCACTCTCGGTGCCGGGAGCAGAGGAGATTCGAGGGAATCTAAAAGCGTTGACCGATCATGCAGTGAAGAACGGAATCAAGATTATTGCTTCAGCCGATGCACATATCCCGGACGATAAAGAATTTGAAATTTTTCCCCCTCACTGTGTGCAGGGCACCCCCGGACAGCAGAAGATTGACGAGACAACCGTTGAGAACACAATTGTCATCAAAAACGATGAATCAAAAATCGCATCGCACGAATTGCTCAATAAAGGCTCACAAATTGTGTTAGAAAAGCAAACCTATGATGTTTTTACCAATCCGACGACTGACAAGATAATCAATGTTGCGGCGGCAGATGAATATATCGTCTACGGCGTAGCAACCGATTACTGTGTCAAAGCGGCGGCACTTGGATTGCTTGAGCGTGGGCATAAAGTCACCGTTGTTGAAGATGCGATTGCAGCCGTCGAAAATAAGACGGGCAAGGAATCACTTGCGTTAATGAAAGAGAAAGGCGCAACTTTCAAAAAGACACACGAGATTCTCGGTGGATAATTGGAACATTAGCGTTTTTAATTTAAGTGCCTAGGGTTGAGGATTCCATATACCGTCCCACTCTAGGCACTCTATGCGTCAGCCCGATTTTTGGGCTTTCGGTTTCTCAGATTCTCTATCAATCTGGAGACATTTCATGGATTTTGAGGGAAAGACAGGCTTTGCTTATCATTCCGACTATCTCAAACACGATACCGGGCGGGGGCATCCTGAGCGTCCAGACCGAGTGAGAGCAAGCCTCCAAGCACTTCAAACATCAGGTTTTTGGACAGAACTTCATCAAATTACCCCGACTCCTGCGACAATCGATCAGAGCTGTTATGTGCATACACGTGCATATGTTGACCGCGTCAAACAACACTGCGAACACGAAATGCTCCTTGACTACGATACCCCCGTTGTTCAAGAATCTTTCGATGTTGCGCTTATGTCCACAGGTGGCGTTTTGAGAGCGGTTGATGCGGTGATGGCAGGTACAGTTCGCAATGCCTTCGCGCTTGTCCGGCCGCCGGGGCATCATGCGACTCCAAACCGAAGTATGGGATTCTGCCTGTTCAATAATGTCGCAATCACAGCTCGCTACCTACAGCGTGAACACGGCATAGATAAAGTCGCCATTGTCGATTGGGATGTGCATCACGGCAACGGCACGCAGGACACCTTTTATGCAGATGCGTCGGTCTTCTTTTTTTCTATCCATCAATCTCCACTTTATCCCGGTTCAGGAGCGGTAGACGAAAGGGGCTCGGGTGACGCAGTTGGCACAACCTTAAACGCACCGATGCGACCCGTCAGTGGCGACGATGCATATATTGAAGTTTTCAAAACGGTGCTTAAGCCAGCGTTACTCGACTTCTCGCCGGATTTCGTGATTATTTCCGCCGGATTTGACGCGCATCAACTCGATCCCTTGGCATCAATCAACATGACAGCCGAGGGGTTTGGAATTTTGACCGACATCGTTACTGAAATCGCCGCAGAAACGGCGGAAGGGCGGCTTGTCTCGGCATTGGAAGGTGGGTATAGTTTGAGAGGGCTTTCGGAATCGCTCGTGGCACATGTAGAGAGGTTAGTTCATGCCACTGCTTGAAGTAGCCGTGCAAAATACAAGATGCAAGATGCCGTGAATCCTGAATCTTGTATCCCTGTTATCCATTACATTTCACCTTTGTTATCTCGGTGTTTCATAGATGACCTGAACGGTTACGTTCGGCAGGGGGGAGGCGAGCCCGGAGCCGAGTAAGCCCGGAGACGAGTTCACCCTCCCACCTGAACGGTTACTCTTGAACCTTTTTCATCACAATATCCTGTCGCTCATGACAAATTTACAAGGAGATCAACCATGGAAACATTAGCGGAAATGAAATGCGAAGCCTGTCGTGTAGGCGCACCAAAGGTCACCGATGAGGAGATTGCCGAATATCAGCCGCTGATTCCCGACTGGCAACTTGTCGAACGCAATGGTATCAGACAACTAGAACGTGTTTTCCAATTCCCGGATTTTGCGCAAGCATTAGCATTCACGAACCGTATTGGAGAGATAGCAGAAAAAGAAGGGCACCATCCCTCCCTCCTGACCGAATGGGGAAAGACAACCGTCACGTGGTGGACGATGAAGATCGAAGGACTGCATCGTAATGATTTCATTATGGCGTACAAAACGGATGAGGCGTATTCGGAATCGTTGGGTAAGCATAAAATATAAAACGCTGATTGGGCGGATTCTAGTTGTCCTCGCGGTTTCGGGGCTCTTTACCATCAACATGAGTTGCGCAAGAAAGGGATTGGTTTCTGAGAACTACCCCATCGAATTCTACCGTGTGCCAAAACTGCTATCCGATGAGCAGATAGAAAACAATCCAAAATTTATCGTTTATGGGGATAACAGACCCGACTGGCGAGTTCAAGAGAAGTTTCTCAAAAAAGAAAACTGGCTGACCTGGAGAGTCTTGCTTGCCCCCTATTGGCTAGGCAACGGAATCGTCGGTGGTATTAACTGGTTGCGGCATACACCCGATTATGGTCGTCGAGAACGTCGAATGGTGCGAGATTCTATATATGCCGAAGCCAAACGCTCTGAGGTCAATTTTATCCTCAACACAGGGGATATGCCCAATAACGGTCAACGCCCATCACATTGGGAGACATTTCTAAAAGAAAACAGAGTGGAACGACCGCTGCTGTTGGAGTTCCCGTATATTCCGGTTGTTGGTAATCATGAGCGGGTGAATGATTCAAAGTATGGTTTGCCGAACTATCAGGCGATTTTTCCGTATCCACAATTCCATGTGTTAGATTTTCCCGATGCCGCACTTTTTGTGGTTGACTCCAATTTAATCATCGATCAGTATGAATTCGTGGACGATGACGAACAAGATCGCCTGTTTGAGAAATGGTTTGTTTCTAGCGATTCGGCCCAACCCGCGTGGTTAGAACGTGAGTTGGCTTCTCGGAACAAAACCTTCAAGATGGTTGCCATGCACCATCCGCCAATCTCTTTCGGGAAACATCACGGAGACTGGTCCAAGACTTCCTTCGGCAGAAATCTCAACGACAAACGCCAACAACTTCTTGAATTGTTTATCAAACACGGCGTCCAAGTCGTGTTTTGCGGGCATGAACATCTGTATGAACACAATGCCCTTCAATACAGTTCTGATGGGGATAAACGCCAACGTGAAATTCATTTTATTGTAAGCGGAGGCGGAGGTGTGCCCCTGCAGGACGTCAAGGATGCGCAAACGCTGGAGCGGTTTCGGCAAAATTACCGTGACGCAGGCTTAGATGTCCTCTCCGTGAAACAGGAAAATGTCTTCCACTATTGTCTTGTCAATATAGATTCTGACCATATTACTATCGAAGTCTTTGAAGTCACAGGAAATTCTGCGCAGCCAGTAAAGTTGATGGACAAAATTCACATACCAAAATAATCGTTTAATATCGTGCCTGTAGTTTCAAACAACCATTTTATCCCAGTGTAATAACTTGACTTTGTTACATTTGCTCGTAGTGACCCGATTCATCGGGTTTCGGTCGATTCGACTCGATAAATCGAGTCACTACAAACAGTTAATGCACATTGGTTCGTAATGTGACAAAGTCGTAGTAGGTGCCCGGACAGAATAAATTAATAACTTTCGGAAGGTTTCAAGCTGGCAGATCTAACCTTTGAAACAGTTAGATCGCAATGGCTGAACGAGCCTTCCGAAGGTTGGATTGGATTATCTCAATATTTAGGGTAACAAAACCACTGTTGGGAAGAGGTTGTACCCCTGACATACAGAATCGGCTCGGCGTTGGGACATCCGAGCGGAACCTCGAAAACCGCTCACTGCCCAATTTCTGGGATGGGATCTGTCAATCGCCAACTCGAAAGCATTGGAGCAATTTCAAAGTATGATATGATTCACAACGATTCCGTGCCCAATTCCTGAATGCGCTGCCAAGTTTCTTCCTCCACAAAGATGCCTTCCTTTAACTGTCGTTGTGTTTCACGGTGAGATCTTTCGCCGGGGACGAGGACTTCCTCAAAACCCTCTGCACTCGGAGTGGCATGGAGGTAATCGATAAATCCATCCACTTCCGCTTTGAACGCCTCAATCGGTGTGAAATAATCGGGGTTGATTGAGATGATTAGCGTGCCCTCCCCACTCGCACCGACCCCTGACAGCGTGGTTGCTAAAATACCGAGCATGAAGGTCAACCCGGACCCCTTTTGCCCTCCCGCCGTCAATCCGCCCAACGGAAGGAATCCCGCCTCGCCTTTGGAAAAATCTACGTGTGGATCGGTGGTGGGATTTCCCTCAGCGTCAATAAGCCAGCCGTCGGGACACGGTTCGTTTCTCGCTCGTTTCATCAAAATTTTGCCGAACGGTGCAACGCTCGTTGCCATATCGAGTACGACGGGAAAGGGTTTGTTACTCGGCACAGCAATTGCCAGCGTGTTCTGATAAAGTCTACCTGTTCGTCCACCCCACGGCACAACGGCTCCCTTCTGCTTGCCAAGCAGCACAATCCCGACCCGGTCTTGCTCCGAAATCATCCGGGCATAGCTTCCGAGTTGTCCACAGTGGGAATAATTCATTACGGTCACAAGGCTGATGGGCGTTTGATTGCATTTTTCCAACGCAATCTCAACGCCTTTTGTCAGAACAACTTGACCAAAACCACCGTCGCCATCCATTCTGGCGGAGGTGGGGGTTTCATCACAGGTTTGAATCTTCGGGTGCGGACGGATGGAATTGTTGCGCACGCCTGAAATATAGGAGGGAATGCGGATGACGCCGTGCGAGTCGTGTCCCGCAAGGTTGGCTTTGATGAGCAGGTCTGTGATTAAACGCGCATCCTCAGTTGGGACACCCGCTTTTTGGAATGCGGTGGTGCTGATTTGTGTGAGTTGATTGACTGGAATAACCGGCATGCGAATCTCCAATTTTACGCTTCACGTTCTTTGCCCGGCCTTCCCGGCTCGACGTACAACGTCTTCTCGTGGGTGTAATGCACAAATCCTGCGACGTTCCCTTTCCGTTTGGTGACATATCGTACCCATGTGTAATCGACAGGCACGTAGCTCGCATGGCGAGCCTTGCTATGAGCGGCAGCAATCTGGGCGGCTTGTAGCAAAGTTGGCATCGGCATCGAGGGTTTATTCTCTGGATTTCGGATAATCACATGCGAACCTTGAATCTGTTTGGCATGCAACCACATGTCGCGCCCCGAAGCTATTTGCCGCAACAAGAGATCGTTTTCCTTGTTGTTTCTGCCGACGTAAATTTGAAAACCATTTGGCGACGTATATTTCCGAAATGCGCCCTCAGTTCCTTTCCGCTTTTTTCCCGTTTGTTTCCCATCTTTCACCCAGCCCCTTTTCACCAATTCTTCACGAATTGCGAGGAGTTTCTCTATCGTTTCTGCTTGTTCAATTTGTAGGGCATAATTCAGCATAACAGTCTGCTCCACCTCGTTGTCCGCAATCAATTGACTGATAACCGAACGCCCTCGCTTTGCTTTGGTGTATTTCTTGAAATATTGTTGTGCATTCTCCGGCGGACTGAGTTCTGGATTGAGTTCAATTTGAATCGAACTAAGTTCTGGGCTATAATAGTTCTGCACCTCGATTTCAGTTTGACGCGGGTTGACCCGATGCAGATTTGCTGTGAGGAGTTCACCTTTGATTCGATAATCTTCAGCCTTTTCCGCATTCGCAAGCTCTTGGTGGAGCGCAACGAGCTTGCGCTCAATCGTCGCCATCAACTTATCCAATGCCTGATTGAGCGCCTGCCGTTCCGACCGAATTGCTTCTTTGAGAGCAATCGTGTCATAATAGTAACTCAACGCCTCATTCATCGTCTCGAAAGATTGACTCTCGGCGTGCGGAAATTGATACAATTTCATGGGAGTTGCGGCAACGATATCGTTTGCGTCGATAAGCACTTGCGGTGTGATGTGACCGGAATCGAAATACGCCACGACCTGTTGATACGCCTGCCACAATCCTTCCGCTGTGACCGGTTCATCAGTACGAGCGAGGATTTCTTTGGCAAGGGTTGGACTCAAACCATCAATCTGCTTGAACAGGAATCGCCAATCGACCTCCTCTTGGCTCTCGATAAGCGAAATGAACTTCTCGCGCGTAAGTGTTAGTGGATGCAGTTTATCCTGCTGTGGTGGAGGCGTGTAGGTAACGCCGGGTAAGATCTCGCGGTACCGGCTCATGGTCTCGTCGACGTGTTTGATGCTTTCGAGAATGACCCCGGTTTCTTCGTCAATCAGAATGATATTGCTATGTTTGCCCATAAATTCTGCGATGATCGCCTTGGGTGAAGGCTCGATCGGGTCATCAGATTTTGGTTGAAGGGAGATCTTCAACACGCGATCCCAGCCGACCTGCTCTATTGCTGTAATTGTTGCACGCCCGATATGTGTCAACATAAAATCGGCAAAGTGAGATCGCTTCTGTCCTTTAAGGCGACTCTTGATCAGATGTGTCCGTGCATTCACAGAATGGGCTGAAATCAAAAGATACTCGTTGTGTCGTTCATGAGCAACTCTGATGGTAATCGTATGCGGATTCAGTTGTTCAACATGACGAATCGTCCCATTGAGAACTGTATCGCGAAGTTCATGAACCACAAGATGCAATGCTAAACTATCGAAAGACATGGATAAAGCCTCGTGTTCGTAGTGGAATTTGCGCGTTAAAGTATACCTTCTTGACGACAGCCAAATCAATA
>JADFGN010000399.1 GCA_022567695.1 Candidatus Poribacteria bacterium
AGAACTAATCCGCCAACTCAACGAGTTTCAGCCGGAATTTGTAATTCATGGCGGTGATATTGTTTGTGGTGGAGAAAGTTTTGAAATGCCAGTGGATGACTTTAAGGCAGCACTTGCTCGGGCAAAGCAATTCGAGGAGTGCCTGAATGCGCCGTGCTACTACATGCCGGGCAACCACGATCTGAATCCGGTGACAGGTTCTAAGGCTAATTATCTGGACGTCTTCGGCACAGATGGAATTGCTTACACTAGCTTCGTCCATGAAAATCTCCGGTTTATCCTCCTTGATTCTCAGGAAGTTCCCGAAGATGTGACGCACGGTCATATCGGCGAAAATCAACTTGAGTGGTTGCAAGCGGAACTAAAGTC
This sequence comes from Candidatus Poribacteria bacterium, assembly GCA_022567695.1. Taxonomy (GTDB): domain Bacteria; phylum Poribacteria; class WGA-4E; order WGA-4E; family PCPOR2b; genus JADFGN01. The sequence goes on from JADFGN010000399.1 coordinate 370, forward strand.
TGCTGCGGAGATGAATCAGGAAGTTCTCCTGTTCTCTCACCAACTACTCTTCCCGACGCAAGAGTTTGAGGGGCTCGGCGCGCGGATCGACAACTCGGAGGCGATAGGGGAAGTGCTTGATGATTTTGATCATATCTTGGCGGGATTTCACGGACATCTGCACATCAACCGTGTCGTTAGACGGCGCGGGGTATTATACGCTATCACTGCGGCGGTAGTCTGCTATCCAATGATGTGGCGTCAAGCCTTCGTCGAAACCGATCGAATCCGCGTCAAGTCTTGCCAACTCGATCTCCCGGATGTCATTGCCAAATCCGAAGCGGTCGATCCGGATCGAACTCAGATGCGTTTGGGGAGTGACACCGATCGGGAGTTCACCATCCACAGAAGACGAAAATAACCGATCGGTATCTCTAATTTGAAGCAACCGTTCAGGTGGGAGGGTGAGAAGCTCTCCGCCGAACTCTGAGGCTTGCGAAGGGATTGAATGCGATAACCTATTCGTGTCGTAGCGCATCGATGGGATGTAGCTTTGCCGCTTTCCACGCAGGATAAGCACCAAAGAAGACGCCAATCCATGCTGCAACGAAAAACGCCAAGATCGTGTAGGTTGGGGAGATAATCGTTCGCCAGCCCCACAGCGAAGGTATCATACGCGCCCCAAAGATCCCAACTCCAACGCCAATTATTCCGCCGATAACAGAAAGCGTCATGGATTCGATTAGAAACTGCATCAAGATGTCAAAGCGTTTCGCGCCGACCGCCTTCCGTAAACCGATTTCGCGGGTGCGCTCGGTGACAGAAACGAGCATGATGTTCATGATTCCAATTCCACCGACTAACAGAGACACAATGGCAATCCCCATAATCAGGCGGGTAAACGTCTGGCTAGACTCTTCTAACGTCTCCAGGAACTCGGCTTGGTTTCGGACATTAAAATCGAGGTCTTTGTTGGCGGGGAGTTTGTGCTGTTTCCGTAGGAGAGTTTCGATTTCACCTTGGGCGGATTCCATTGCATCGCTGTTTATAGCTTGCGCACTGATACTTGATAGATAATCTGTCCCAAAGACCCGTTTCATCGCCGTGGACACAGGGATAAAGATCTGGCTATCGGGATTCCGCCAGCCCGTTGCTCCCTTCTCTTTCATCACGCCAAGGACATAGAAGTTGAGTCCGCGAATCTTGATGGACTTACCGATGGGATCAATCTTGTCGCCGAACAACTCATCAACGACGGTCTTTCCCAATGTACACACCCGTCGCCGATAGAGAATATCACTCTCTGTGAAAAATGCACCTTTCTCGACGTGGAAGTTCGCTGTAATTTGGTATTCGGGCGTCGTGCCGACAATTGTCGTATTCGTGTTTTTGTTTTTGTATTTGGCTTGAGCGCGTTGAGTTACCTCCGGGCAAACATAGAGGATATTCCGAGCCCGTTCTCTCAACATCATAGCATCTTCATATTTGAGCGACCTTCGGCTGTCCCCAGAGCTACGCCCACGAAATCGCTGTTGTCCGGGACGGATGGCGAGGATATTTGCACCTAATGTCTGAATCCGCGCTGTAATGTCCGCTTTTGCGCCTTCGCCGATTGAGGTGGTTGTCATGATTGCTCCAACGCCGATGATAACGCCGAGCATTGTGAGAGCGGATCGGAGTTTGTTTGCTAGTAAACCATTTAGCGCGTTTGCTAAACTTTCAAGAATTCCCATGAGGTCGTCCTCCTTAATTTATCAAGTCATGCAGATCTAAAATCACGATGAGTTGATTAAACCCGTTCAAGGGCACTTTGCTTGGTGAGCCATAGTCATTAGACAAATGAAACGATCATACGTTCGGCAATCGTCCGTTTTTATTCTGAAAAATAATGCGCCAAAATGACATGTACCGTGTCTAATGAATTCGCCCTTGTCAGTCTGGCACAATTGAACCATCAAATCGTCGATTTCGTCGGACGGCACAGAGCAGCAGAATAGGCACAATCAAAAGAACGGAGTTCCTTTCGATTGCCAATTTACCCTTGGCATCTATCCTGCAAAAGCGCGAGCGTTAAAAGAATCACCCAGCAAAGCGGGCCGTTAGCCCGTTCCTAAAAAGTAACCGTTCAGGTGGTTTGGGAGGGCGAGGCTCCCGCCGAGCTTTGACTTAGGTTCGGCGGGAGCCTCACCCTCCCAGATATGGATTGCATCTGGATCTCTCTTTGTTTTGGACCTGAACGGTTACCCTAAAAAAAGGAGGGAATTGTGATGAGATACGATCGATTTACCATAAAAGCACAAGAAGCGTTACAAGCTGCTCAAGAACTTTCAAGCCAATCAGAGAGTCCTGATGTGAGTGTTGAACATCTGCTCTTAGCCCTGATCGATCAGGCAGATGGTGTCGTAAAACCTATTTTACAGAAAATCGGTGCAGATGTTGAATCAATCAGGGCTGAAATCGATGAGCAGATTCAAAAGGGGCCAAAAGTTCGAGGAGGTAATCAGGAGCTATATGTATCACCGACACTGAAGCGGGTTGCTTTTGACATCGCTTTGAAGGAAGCGACAAACCTCAAAGATCAATACATCAGTACGGAACATCTGTTAATCGCGTGTGTAGAAGAGAAGAGCAGTCAAGCCGCAAAGATCTTAAAGAAACATGGAGTGACAAAGGATGAGATTCTCAAAGCGTTGGTCGATATTCGCGGAGGACAACAGGTCACCGACCAGAATGCTGAGGATAAATATCAAGCATTGACACGATTCAGCCGGGATTTAACGCAGGAAGCGATGAGTGGCAAACTGGATCCGGTTATTGGAAGAGATGATGAGATTCGCCGCGTGATGCAAGTGCTGTCCCGACGTCGAAAAAATAATCCGGTGTTGATAGGCGAACCAGGGGTTGGAAAGACTGCAATCGTCGAAGGTTTGGCGCAACGCATTATCAATGGCGATGTCCCAGAAAGCCTTAAAAATAAGCGGCTCATTGCGCTAGACCTTGGTTCGTTGATAGCGGGATCCAAATATCGCGGCGAATTTGAAGATCGGCTGAAAGCGGTTCTCAAGGAGATTGAACAGGCCGAAGGTCAAATCGTCCTCTTTATTGATGAGCTTCATACAATTGTCGGTGCAGGAGCGGCTGAAGGCGCGGTTGATGCGTCAAACATGCTCAAACCTGCGCTTGCACGCGGTGAATTGCATTGTATCGGCGCAACAACGCTTGACGAGTATCGCAAGCGTGTTGAAAAAGATGCCGCCCTTGAGAGGCGTTTCCAGCCGATTATGGTCGAAGAACCATCAGTTGAAGACACCATTGCCATTCTACGCGGTCTCAAGGAGCGATATGAAACTCATCACGGCGTTCAGATTCAAGATACCGCCATCGTCGCGGCAGCGGTGCTTTCAAAGCGCTATATTTCCGATCGGTTTTTGCCGGATAAAGCTGTCGATCTCATCGATGAGGCGGCATCACGCCTGCGGATTGAAATCGACAGCGTTCCTGTCGAACTTGATGAAGTTCAACGCCGAATCATTCAGTTGGAGATTGAACGGCAGGCACTTGAGAAGGAGGAGGACGAAGCCTCCCAAGAACGCTTGGCGAAACTGTTGGCAGAACTCGCCGACTTAGGGGAAAAGCGTAGTCATCTCAAAGCTCGCTGGCAGAACGAGAAGGAAATCATTCAGCATGTCAAAGAATTGATGGAACGCATCGAGGCCCTAAAGATCGAGGAGGAACAGGCGAGACGTGCTGGAAATCTTGCCAAAGCCTCAGAGATTCGGTACGGTGAACTTTTCGAGCTTGAAGCACAACTTAAGAATGCGAAAGAAAGCACGGAAGCTGCTCAAGAATCGAATCAGATGCTTAAAGAAAAGGTCGATCAGGAAGACATCGCAGAGGTTGTCGCCAAATGGACTGGCATCCCTGTCTCTCGCTTGGTGGAAGGCGAAGTTCAAAAACTCCTTCACATGGAGGAACGCTTGAGGGAAAAAGTCGTGGGGCAGGATGAATCTGTGGATGTGGTTTCTAATGCCATCCGCCGTTCCCGTGTCGGATTGCAAGACCCTGACCGTCCGATTGGTTCATTTATCTTTATGGGACCAACGGGGGTAGGCAAGACCCATCTGGCAAAATCGTTGGCGGAATTCCTGTTCGATGATCGGGACGCGATGGTACGGATCGACATGAGTGAGTACATGGAGAAGCACACAGTTTCTCGATTGATCGGTGCACCTCCGGGATATGTTGGTTACGACGAAGGCGGACAACTCACGGAAGCCGTGCGGCGTCATCCATACTGCGTCGTACTGTTTGATGAAATCGAAAAGGCACACACTGAAGTGTTCAACGTCCTGCTACAATTGCTTGACGATGGACGGCTAACAGATGCGCAAGGGCGTACCGTCGATTTCAAGAATACAGTTGTTATCATGGCGTCAAATATCGGCAGTGAGTGGATTAGTGCGGAAGGCTTGGATGCCGAGGAGATTCGCAATCGCATAATGAGTTCTTTGCAACAGCACTTCCGTCCTGAATTCCTCAACCGTATTGATGACCTCATTATCTTCAATCGACTCGGGATTAAAGAAATTACACAGATTGTGAGGCTTGAATTGGATGAACTAAGCCGGCGTCTCACGGAGAGAAATATCACTCTATCTGTCACAGAATTATCTACAGAGGAAATCGCAAATCGTGGCTATGACGAAGTCTACGGTGCTCGGCCGCTCCGTCGGACGATTCAACGAGATATTCTGAATCCGTTGGCAATCGAAATTCTCGAAGGGAATTTTCGCGAAGGCAGCATGGTTGAGGTTGATTTTGACGGTGGCAGGTTTGTCTTTCGAGAAGCGAAGAAGTGAAACGTGATGGACATTGCGTAAAGTCTGCGGACAGATTGAAAGTCAACATGCTGTGTTCCTTACACCTTAATTTCCATCCGTTTCATCATCTTCCGGCGTAAGGTATAATCCAACACTGACGGCCATCGGTTCGTAGTCGAATTGCGCCAAGTCGATCGGTTCGCAGCACGCGACAATTTCGGTCCCGGTAACGCTTAACAACTGCGTCCGCCGGGAAGCCGTATCGATTCCGTTCTCCAAGTGAGAAGATTGCATATCGTGGACGAACAGCGTCGAGAAATTCGGCGGTGCTGGAGGTCCTGCTTCCGTGGTGGGGCACTTTTATAATTTCTGACTTCAGATCTTTCCGGGATTCAATCAGTCTCAATTCAGCATCCTGTTCAATGTCACCTGTGAATAGAATATTCACAGTGCCGTAAGTCAACTTGAGTACCAGTGAGTCATCGTTGACATCGCGGTCGGTCAGATTCGTGGATGCCTCATCAAATGGGTGTAATAACTCAAGCTGTGCCGTCGAGGTCAAATCGATTGGCCCGGCGTACCCGAGTTCATGAGGGATGCCTTTCAGATCAATAATCTCATGCAAAACCTGATGCGTTTTGGCACGAAGATTTTGATGAGGCACACCCAGCACACGCCCGACGTCAAACTCACGTAATATATGTGCAAACCCACCGCCGTGGTCGTTATCCGGATGGCTCAAAAGGAGCAGGTCTAGTTTGAAGATACCTTCGTGGCACAAGAACGGATCGAGGATGCGTTCACCGCTGTCGAAACCTACCCATTTGACACTGCCATCTTTAGACTTATCGATTCTTAATGAATTGATACCGCTGTCGATCAGCATCGTTTTTCCATCGGGAAATCGGACAAATGCCGCATCCCCCTGCCCGACGTCAAGAAAGGTGATCTCTAACAGGTTTCCCCGATTTCGATTCGCCATATCCCAAATCCAAATTGCCAAAACCGCAAGACCAATCAACGCAGCCTTCCTTCGTCTTTCCCATGCCCATCGCCAATGAGCAACCGCGAGACAGCCTGCGATGTAAACGGCGATTAAGCCAAAGCTTGGCCGCGTCATTTTGATAGGAGACCATAGTTTGGCGAAAAACTCGATAATCCCCAGAAGCATAAAAAGAAAGAGGTGGTTGGCATAAACAAACGGTATTGCGAAGGGCAACCAAATCATGCCGAGAATGATCGAGATCAATCCGACAGGAACAATAAGCGCGGCAAGTTGTACAACAATAGGGCTAGCGATAAGTCCAATTGGGTACGCACGGTAGAAGTTCCATGCGATAATCAATGTTGTGCCGACCTGCGCGGATAGCGTCACCCCAAACACTGCCATCAACCATTTCAGAGCAATTTTGGTTCTGTGCTTCGTTGGGTTATTCAGGATTGGAAGTCGGTGAGTTGTAAAATTGTTCCACTTGGGCAAGAGGTAGACAATCGACCCCGTCGCAGCGAAGGTGAGTTGGAATCCGACATCCCACAATTGCGCGGGATTAATCAGCAGCAGCACCAGTGCCACAAACGCAAGCAGATTGAAGGAATCAACGTCCCGATCGATAATCACCCCAATCAAATACAAAATCACCATCAGCGAAGCGCGTAGCACCGATGTGCGAAATCCAACGAGACAAGCGTAGACAATGACAGCGGTAATCGTCAGGAAACAGGTTACTTTCTCAGGAAGATGGAAGAGCGAAAAACCAAAGAAACAGACTGCGGCAATCAAGCCGACATGCAATCCCGAAACCGCAAGAATGTGTAGCACACCACTATTCTGAAAAACGC
>JADFGN010000400.1:0-6564 GCA_022567695.1 Candidatus Poribacteria bacterium
GGGAAGTGTGCCATTGAGGTCGAGGGTGGGAAGATACCGACCAAGGATTGGTTCCTCAATCTCCAGATCCTTACCAGTGGCGGGTTTCAGTGACTTTACCACTTAATTCGATGGAATGTGACTTTGCCGGCAATCGCCCCAAGATGCACCTGTTTGCTGCCAACAATGCCGCTAATCATCATGGCAAGCGTCGTCAAATGACGGGCTTGATTGCCGCGCGGTTCGGTAGGAGAAAGCTTCTTCAATGCACGATGCGACCCTAACCGTGTCGTGTTCTGTACAGAAGTCCGTTATTAGAAGGTTCAGCATAATAACAGAGTTATTGCTGTCAGAATTTCTGGCTGATAGCTTTGCGATAGCCGATAATTGAAATACTATTGTCACCATTTATTTCAACAATCGCATAAGCATTATTCTCCTCTCCCGTTCCCTCCACAACTGCGGGAAGCGTATAGTAATGAATCCCATTAATGAGGCGATACTGTCCATTATGCTGATGTCCCTGAAAAACTACCCACACTTTTTTTGAGTTCTCCAATATCTGTCTGACTTCTGCTGCATTGTTCACGTAGTGATTTCCTTCACCATCCAGCAGTTGATGTACGAAAACCACAGTAGGAAACGGATTGGCATTTAACTGTTGCTTTAACCAATCAAGTTGGCTGTCGGGAATATTGGCATCAGTCCAATCAAAGTTTCCGTGGTCGTACTCCTCACCGTCTGATCGGTAGTTTGCATCTAATACCACAAACTGTAAGCTGGCTAAACTGTAGGTATAAAATGTGTGTTCTGGTGAGACTCCGGTATTAGTGATACCATCCAGGAATTGCGACTTTGAGATGCTGTCTACATCATGATTGCCCAGAAGATGATAAGTTCTCCCAACACCGCTTCGGAAAACACCTTCAATGGTGCGTAAGTAAGAAATGGTGATTTCCTCATTTGGCTCCTTGTCTTGATCTTTCAAGTCACCCAGTTCTATCAGAAAGTCAACCTGCTGTTGCTTCATTAAAGCGACACACTCTTTCATCTTAGCCAAGGAGTGGCGATAATAACGACTCCCTCTGGTATCAGTATCGGCATAATGAGGATCAGTCACCATGCCAAAACGCAATTTAGGGCTTGAATCAACAGCATGTACTGGTGTTAAAATCATCGTGGCTCCAGCAATGCCTGATATTTCCAGGAAGTCTCTTCGACTAATTTTCCATTCTCGTTTCATATATCAGCCTATTCACTTTTTATCTTGCCCCACGCCACAGCCAACTTACCAGCAGGGGTTACTGATAGGGGACCAAGCTTCATCACACTTTGGATTTCGTTTTCGGTTAAAGCACGTTCATAGACAACTACATCGTCAATGATGCCTCCGAAGCTATAATTAGGTGACGCGACAATTGCTCCAACAGTGAAGAACGTGGGAGCAACGTGTATCTTCTGCGGCACTCCCTTCAGTTGTTCACCGTCGAGTTTCCCATCGATGTATACTCGCATAAACTTACCCGGAGAGAAGACACCTCCCACAAAGGTCCAAGTGTCCTGGGGCACCACGGTTTTCCCTTGTAGCGGTGTCTCTACGACTCCCTCTCCAATAATTCCCAAGCTGACTTTGTCGTGTTCTTTGTTGAAGTATCCCACGTTCAGAAAATAGGCATCTTCTGCTTGACCGCCAACCTTATTGATTCCTGCTATATTCCCATATTGAAGGGGAATCCAGCCTGCCGCAAGTTTAATCCAAGCCAGTATAGTCACTTCACCGGTAATATTCAGACTTGGTGAATTAGGCACTTCGACAAAGTCGCTTGTCCCATTGAACTCTAGGGCTTTACCATTCTTGCCTTCGACCCAGTTGGCATCACCTATAATTTTGCCGTCATTTCCCTTATCAGATTGGTCAACTACACTCTTCCCTTGACCTTCATCAAAGGGAAGATATAAAACAATACCATCTTTATCCACAGCGAACGTTGTTGCTGCGAATAATGTGATGAAGCATATCGCCAATACACAGACAGCTAATCCTTTCATTTTCTTAAACAGGTTTCTCATTTGAATCACCTCTTTGGTAGAATGAATAAAGTGGAAATTTCGTCAGAACGGTCAAACAAGACTTTGCGGATAAGACCATCGTGTAGACTAATTTGGGCTGCCAATTTACCAAGCGGCTCTGGCAGTTTTGGGGCAAAATGCATCACCTATGCCCGAATGGCACTGGTTAAGTCAGTGCCATTCAGTCATAGACTGAGTTTCTTGACTCCAATTAAAAATCACAACCCCTCATCAATTTGCAAGCCCATTATATCAAAATGATCAATCCATTTGTGCTGAGATTTCCTCCTCCGATTTGAAAATCCGCTCAAACGGACTCTCTTCCCACAGATCTTCGCGGCCCCATCTCTTCATCTGTTCCTTGAGTCGTCGCATCGCTATCTCACAGCGGGTTGGACTGCGAAAACTCAGAATCCTGGCAATATCCTCATAACCCAACACACATTTTCGGGCTAACAGATAGACCGTCACATCCGTCGCCGCAATTATCCCCTTCTCTTTTCCTGCCATTGTCAGTTGTGAGCGTGTGATTCCGTAGATACTCGTCACGGTCTCAATCACCTTGTGTATGCTCCAATCACTGGGTGCATCCCTGATAGAATCCAGGCAATCAAAGGCACCTCGCCACTCTTGTGGGATAATATCTCTCGGTCTTTGGATACCTAACTCCGATGCATAATCGCTGACCTGCTGCCAGGTGCTGGGCTGGCGGAGTTTGGCAAGTGCCTCGACTTCAATCTGACGGACTCGCTCACGGCTCAAACCCACCCGTTTTCCAACCTCCTTAAGGGACTGTGGCTCTTCGATGGTTAGACCAAAGCTGCTTGAACAGAGGAAACATCTCTCCAAGCGAGATATGTCCAACTTTAATCTCTCCTTCTGTGGGCAAAAGGCAAAGATTACCCACTTTTCAGTGATCATTATACCGTTGCCTATTGCATGGGTGAAAATGGCGCTGGAAACAGGAGTTTGCTTGCTTGGATGACAGGTCTGACTGAACCCCGTGGGGGCCAGATGCCCTTCGCCCTGCCCTCCGCTCGGATGCGAAGCCGTTCATCGAAACTTGCATACGCCCATAGATGAATGAAATTGTTCAGCCCACCCAACTCCGAATACCAGCAACCTGCCATCGGCGAAAGTTTCTCACGTTCAGCGATGTGCTCACCCCACGCCTCCAATACAGTCGGGATGGCCTCGGCGGGGTAAGTGTATAAACGCATCTCGTATAATGGACCGATTTTTCGTTTGCCCAGAGGCGTCATAAACGGAGCTGGTAGGTAGATCTGGGAAACCATTTCTATAATGAGTTCGCCGGTGTTCGGCGGCCATATCGGGTTTGGACCTGCCTCAGCTTCGCGTCTAATCTGCGCTCTTTGGTCGAGATTGTCGTAGGGCCAGATGGCAACCATCTGATTCAGAGGTCCGCTTTCGGTATACCAGTGGCCACCGAGTTTTGAGAGGTGTTCGCGTCCCGGCAGTTTTTCTTCAAAACGCTTCCAATACTCATCGAGTGTGCCCGTTTTGAGATTGTACGTTCGTATTTCGTAGATCACTTTTCCCTCCTGAGATGGGTTCGTCGAGAAAATGGTGTAACAAAATAGGGCGGGTTGATTTCCACAGAATACTCAGGAAATACGCCATGCTAATCTTACATCAATTCGTCAGCTTTGTAAACGACAAAATACTGAAATACCTTTTCCGTTGACTTACGATTACCGATGCGTATAATGGGAGACGGTTATATGAACATCCACTGGCAAATGGCGAGGTTTGGGTTGGTCGAACGTCTTTCGGCGAACCCCGCCGTGCTCGTCCGCAAGGCGGACAACTGAACTTAGTATACAAGGAAGCTATTTATTATGTGTCTATTGAAAGGAGATCTGTTCAATGGCCGACACACGCCTGCTAAATATCGTCCGGCCCTGGATCCAACAACGCCTCGGCTTCCCATACTCGGCCATGAGCGAAGACAGGGTGCCGGTGTTGGCCTCTGACGCAGATACTCTGGCCTTGCCTCTCAGAGCAATCAAGGTCAGCGGCAAGGCCGCCCTCGCCACACGGCCAGAGTGGGTCGAACGACTCCAGACAATTGTGGATGACCTACCACTAGACCTACTCTTTTCTGTATTGGGAGCTTATGACCTGGCGCGCGTCACGCTGCCTGACGGTGTCGGTATCTGGGGACCTGTGTGGTATTTCTTCGCCGACGAGGAGTGCTGGCAACCTTATGATGATCATCGCCCGGTACACCTGAATCCAAAAGACCTGACGAACGTGGACTACGACCTGTTTTGGCACTGCTCTGCGAACTCGCTTGCCGGATTCGGAATTTTTGATGCCGAGAAGTTGATCGCCCTGGCAACAGTATGGGACTCCGGGGATCCGATGTGGGAGATTGGGATGGACGTAGTCCCCGACGCCAAGCTGACGGGTCTGGGACGCACGGTAGTGAGTGCCGCGACAAGGTGGATACTGAACAATGGCAAGTTTGCTCTAGGGACGACGGCCCCGTTCAACGTGCCGTCCGCGCGAACACTGCGGTCTGTCGGTTTGCGGCATGTATTCACCGCCATCAACGGCACAGAAGGAATAATGCAGATTGGGCCCCAGCCTCTGGGTCTCCCTTACCCATCGGCCCAAGTGCATAACCTCTATCCAAAGTGGGCGATGAACAAGGACATTTTTCCGAAAAGGATTCGCTAAAAGGGTCGTGGTAAAGTTTGGACTGATGAAACGCTTCGGATTTTATCTGTCTTTCATGCCACGGACAGATTGTGGTGATGAATGAAAAGTTCAGCACCCGATTGTGGAAGAAATCTTCGCCGACCAAGGAGAATTCACCACTGGAGATTACGAAGAAATCATGAACAAAGCCAGTTGCTTGAGCCTTGTTTCAAATGCCATTCTTTACTGGAATACCACAAAGATTTCTTCCATTATTGAAAATCTCAGGCAACAGGGGCAAGATATTGATTCGGAGATTTTGCCTCATATTTCACTGCTACCATTTAAGCATGTGATACCTAATGGAGCTTATTTTATTGAGGATTTTTAGCGGTTTTTCTGCAATTAGTTACGGTTTCGATTCGACAATCCAATTCGAAACCGTAACTTTCTGTTCAAATGCTCCCGCTAGTCCATACTCGCCTTTTTATAGATTCGCTGAATTCACCCCCGAAGCGCAACTTCGGTTTTTTTATTATCGACCAGCTGATTGTTCTCAATCATCACCTCTCTGGGAGTCTTATACCCCAAAGACTTCCGTGGTTTGTTATTCAATATATCAATCACCATACTGATATACCAGTCAGGGTACTCTGCGATATCAGATCCTTTTGGTATGTATCTTCGTATCATGCCTATGCCATGTTCTACTCCTCCCTTCTGCCACGAGGAGTAGGGGTCACAGAAGAAGGTTGGAATACCAAGATCTTCATGCAAGGTGTTCTCTATACCGTTGTCCATAGTGAAGCTCTTGATATTTTTATCTTCTCCTAAGGTACGAAGCGCGTTGTTGTGTGATGCCGGCTTCAAGTCAGGTATCTTTATGCCGTCTATGTATCGAGCCTTCTTCTCGTATACGACAGAGAGAGCTGTCTTACTGCCGGTCTTCTTACCTGAGACCATAGTGTCAGATTCATAGTGTCCGTATCTTGATTTGTTGCTAGCCCCCATAGGTCTCTCTTCAATCCCTTTCCTATTAGGTATCAGGGTTCTTTTGGTTTTCTTGCCTTTTCGTTTCTTTCTGTTTCTTCTCTTCTTCAGGAGATACTGACACCATGGCTGTCCCCATGCGGAGTAGAGCCATTCGTATATCGCTGTCTTTGAAGCATAGAAGGGTTCCTTGTCTTTTTTCATTCTTCCCGATATCTCATCCGGAGACCATTCTATTTCAAGTCTTTCAATAATATAACGTTGTAGTTCACGATTCTCGTTGATCTGTTTTCCTTGGTACTTAGAGTACTTCCTTCTGACGTATGCTTTGTGTCCTGCTATGTCTGCTTCGTAGTTACCTTCCTTTGTTCCTTTCTTTGTGCGTATCTTCCTGCGATTCCTTTTGATTTCTCTTGAGATCGTTGATTTGTCGACCTTGAGTACTTTTGCTATCTCAGTTTGCTTGTGTCCTGTGTTAAGCATTGCCTCTATTCTGTCTCTTCTATAGTGCGTTAATTGTTTGTACTTTTTCTTCCTTTTTTGTACTTTTTTCGACTTTTTCATTGGTACTAACGTACCCGAAATAGTTGCACTTCAAAACGGAATTCAAGTTTTCCAGAAAAAATACAACGCTAAGGATTGTGGCATCTTTGAATCTTAAGACCGAAGGAGACCGTTTTGAACCCGCCATTGCTTGATACGTCTGGGTTTGGGAAATCTTTTGCGCTAAAGAAGTAAAATAAACCCCACGTTTTTCTTTACTCGTATCCAAGAGTGCTCCGAGAATGTAAACTTTAAAATTAAATGGCGTAGTTTCTTTAGGATTATTTGGCGTATCTCTCAAAAACGAGGGTTTTTAAG
>JADFGN010000400.1:6574-7006 GCA_022567695.1 Candidatus Poribacteria bacterium
GAAACCCCCGTCAATCCTCATCTCGAAACTATCTCCTGAAACCTCCCCTCCCAAAAGCTGAACCGGAGATGAGTTTTCGGACGCCATTTATCGCTAAAAAATCGCGCCAAATAATTATCAAATTTACACGAGAACTGAAACCGCTGTTTTGGGGTTAAGAAAACTCGTTAACCAAATCAAAGTCAAGCAAACTGACATCAGATGAGTATTTTTAACCAATCACATCACAGAAGCGAGCACTGGCGCAGTTTCGTTGACATTTCGGTTGCACACACCAACCCCAACGGATTCTTGTCATCCACGAGGTAAACAGAGGCGGGTAGTGACTCATCCAGTCAGATGAGTGGAATCCTTAGCGTTGAATTTTTCGCGACTTCTATAAAAACCCCTACTTACGATTCACAGATTGCTTGCTGTATTCTTCAAGCATTT
>JADFGN010000401.1 GCA_022567695.1 Candidatus Poribacteria bacterium
AAAACTATACATTCCTGATTCGTCAATGGTAGCATTGATGCGGGTTTTTCTAATCTTCAATCTTCAATCTTCAATCGAAAATTAGTTAAGAGAAGATACTATTGAAAAATAGCCCCGTGCATGCAATTACCACCACTTTACGTCTTAAATTCAGATTGGGTGAAATTTCCTATCTTGCTCTGGATACGAACTTTTCGGATGGCACGTGCGTTGGCATCCGAAATGATGATAATTAGCTCATCGGTTTGAATCTGATGCCCCGGCGTGGGAATTGTGCCGGTCTGATCAAGAATGTAGCCGGCAATGGTTTCATAATCACCTGATGGAATTGGCACGCCGAATTGCTGGGATAACGTGTGAATCTCCGCTCGTCCTTCGCATTCGAGAAGGCGTGGGCTTATGAGGCGGATGGAATGGGGCTCATCTCGCTCATCCGAGAACTCGCCAACGATTTCCTCGATTAGATCTTCGACGGTAACGAGCCCAATAATCCCACCGTATTCGTCAACCACAAAAACCATCGTGTGATGACTGCGTGGAATCTCTTTGAGAAGCACGTTGATGTTTTGGGAATTGGGGATAAATTGAAGATCTGTTCGGAGAAACGGCTCGATAGTTTTGGCATCGCCATTGGAGTAAATGACATCAAGCAGGTGGACAATCCCGATGATGTTATAAATTCGCCCATCGTAGACAGGGATACGAGAGAAGCCAGATTCAGATGTGAAGTTTAAAAATGTCTCAATATCTGTGTCTTTTTCAACCGCGACGATATCAACCAGAGGCACCATCACTTGCTCAACTGTACGGTTCTGAAGATCAAGTACGCTGTGAATCATCCGGCGCTGATCCTTGAGAATATTACCCGACTGCTCCCCCATCGTGGCCAAGAGACGCAACTCATCGCGTTGAGCGTCTGGCGATGTCGGTTCATCTTTGCTAATGATTTTGACGAAAAAGTTTGTCAGGTATGTCGCGGCATTTGCAATGCCACCAAAGATAATATCAGATACCCGCCAAAGGTAAGCACAACGTAGAGCAAGCGCATCCGCTTTGGCTCGAAAGATTATTTTGGGAATAATTTCACCAAAGATTAAGATGAGGACGGTTATGACAACTGTGGCAATCACTTCTTCGTAGTCCTGCAGCTTCGTCACGATAATTGAATTGGTTTCCGGCAGATGCACCAACGCAATGACTAGCAACAAACCAACTTCGGAGGTAATCACATTCGCTATATTGGTACCGACGAGGGTCAGCCCAAGCATCCGTTCAGGAGTTTCGATTAGCTTCTTGACAATCTGAGCTCTTTTATCGCCTTCTTCAGCAAGCCGATTAACCCTAATTTTATTGAGAGAGACAGCTGCGGTTTCTGATCCGGAATAGAAAGAAGAGAGCATCAGAAAAATAATCAGGGAAACAGCAAGCAAGATAAGCCGTACAAGACTGATTTCTGAAGCTGCACCATCATGAGAAGATGAACTGGCTCCAACTAGAAGGCAGCAACAGATTAACAAAATCAAAAGTTTCAAATGAGTTCTCTGGTTCATCTTAGTTTTATCTTAAACGTGGACCAAATTTTGTACATCAGGTCTTTTGCTCTGTTGGGATGACGTAATGCACAATTATTAAATTGAATTGGTATTATGTCCAGTAGTTATCAATTGAAGAGGCACCTATCGTGCAAAGATTGTGATTTTTTAAGGTCATATGTTGCCTCCACCACGCGGGATTTCGATTCACTTAGCTTGCTCATCGGATAAAGGCAGGGTCATGATGACGGCACCAATATAATTCTCCTCCATTACCGCGACCTCAAATCGAATACCGTTTTCATCAACTTGAGCGTCGCCAACTGATGGTATACGACCGAAAAGTCCAAAGACATATCCTCCAATTGTATCTGCCATTTCCTCATCGATTTTCAAGCCAAATTGATGGTTAATCTGGCGAACACTGACCCGACTCGACAACTCAATGATGGAGGGATTATCAGGTCGTTGAATCATATCGGGTGGCTGTAGGGTGTTATCGTGCTCATCAATAATATCACCGACGACTTCCTCGATAATGTCTTCAATCGTGATAATTCCAGAAACACCTCCATACTCATCTAAAAGGATTGCCATCTTCGACTTTTCATGAGTAAGTTCGACAAGTAGATCTGAGATTTTCTTCGTTTCAAGAACGAAAAAAGGTTGACGAACAAGGGTATCTTTAGATGAATCAATTGCAAAAAGATGGCGTTTCGCAAGGAAATCCTCAATTGTCAGGTTTCTGATGTCTGTGCCTGCATTTCGCCAAAGTGGTAAGTCCTTAACATGGAAAATACCACAGACGTTGTCAATCTGCTTTCGATAAACCGGCAGTCGGGAAAAACCCGCCTCCTTCGCTTTATTTATTACGTCTTGAATTGTTGACAAGGTTTCTACAGCGATCATTTCAGTCCGGGGCATCATAATCTCCTTGGCATCGATGTTCCGCAGTTCAAGGATGTTATACAAAATCTCACGTTCATGTGTCTGTAACGCTCTTTCTTCATATGTGCCAACTATTGCCTGAAAGTCCTCGGCGGTCATGCCCTCCGTGTCGGGAATATGACTTCCGCCAAACAACGGTATTAGAACATCCGTGATACCTCTCAAAATGATACGCAACGGCGCGATCAGTACAGAAAAGATCCAAAGAGAGCGTGCGGTCGTGCGGGCAAACGTCTCGGCATATTTAATTGCATAGGTCTTGGGCGTAATTTCACCAAAGATTATCAGAGGCAACGAAATTAGTATTGTCCCGATGATGAATTTGGTGGCTTCCGAGAGGCTATCAAAAAAAGGCAGATGACGGATGAGCGAGTAAGAGATGATTGCAAAAGCGGCGTTGATGAAGGTATTACCAAGCAAAATCGTAATGAATAATCGGCGGGGATCGTCAACAAAGTTGACGATGGCGATGCTAGTTTTCCTCTTCTCATTGCGAAGACGTTCAATCTGCACCTTAGTCAAGGCGCACAGAGCTGTCTCAGAGCCGGAGAAAAAAGCGGATAAAAATAGGAGTAGCCCCAATCCAATTAACTGGGGCAAAAGCCGGTCAATTTCTTCCATTCTTGCTTGATGCGAGGTAAAGCTTCGCCTTAGAGTTGGGGGTAATAGACAGTCATCCAAAGAGCCGCTTTTGTTATTTAGCAACTCGCATAAACGACCATCGAAAATATAACTAGATTTTAGCACATTGAGTAACAAACAGCAACCGAAATCGAACTTTTTTTTAAGGAGCTAAATCAATGACGAAGCTAGAACAGATGCAACGGATTGAAGCCTGTGGTATCGTTGCCATTATTCGTGCCAATAGCTCGGCTGAGTTGATTGAAGTCGTTGCAGCGATTAAAGAAGGGGGCGTTGATGTCATCGAAGTTACAATGACGACTCCCGGTGCCTTGCAAGTTATTAGTGATGTTTCGGACAAATATGGTGATGAAGTTCTCGTGGGGGTTGGATCGGTACTAGACGCAGAGACCGCTCGTGCAGCGATGTTGGCAGGCGCAAAGTTTATTGTCAGCCCTGTCACAAAGCCGGACATCATCGAAATCTGCAACCGATATGGTGCGGTTGTCATGCCGGGTGCTTTCACACCAACTGAAATTTTGGCGGCGTGGGAATCCGGTGCCGATTATGTCAAGGTGTTTCCGTCAAGTGGCGTTGGACCGGCGTACATTAAAGCGGTCAAAGCTCCCCTACCGCATATTCCGCTTGTGCCGACAGGAGGCGTGAGCATTGAAAATGCTGGAGAATTCATCAAAGCGGGAGCTACCGTGTTGGGCGTTGGCGGGTCACTTGTCAACAGTAAAATAATTGCTGCCGGACAGTATCATCTCCTGACCGAAACTGCAAGAAAGTTCACGGTGGCAGTACAAGCAGCAAGGTAAAGGCTCAAGCGAGTGGTATTTGATTCTGTTCACTTCTCGATCAAGGAGTGACTCACCTTGCAAAGGTTCAAAACCTTCTGTGTGTAAAACGTCCAATCTAAAAACAAAAATGATGCACAGCGGGGTCGTTAGCGAGTTTAACTTTTTGCGCCAAATGTTAAACTCACGAAAGGCAAAACCAGTGAGTGCAACAAAAAGAGGGTAACGTATCATTCGCCGGAATGGGAAAATCTGACATATTATCCATTAAGTCAGATTTTCGCGGCTTCATTTCAAGGCATTGACCTGATTGGAAATGTTACAATATCCGCGTGGTTGTGACCGAACGTAACGAAGTGGGATAATCGTTACCTTTTTGGCAATTCGGTAACACGGCAACTAAACTAAATCTTTACCTGAAAGGAGACAATTATGAAATATACAGTGGTTGGATTAACACTATTCCTGTTGGTCATATCGTCATGGGCTGGTGAATTCAGAGATAACTTTGATGATGGAAATATGGACGGGTGGACTCTCTTCAGACCATTCGGACAGGGAAGCACTTGGAAGATAGAGAATGGGGAACTCATTTTAGAGGCCATTAACTCTCCGATTGGCTTTGTAATAGGAGAGACAACTTGGAAGAATTACACGGTTCGTGCAAAGACCAAGATTGTAAAGCATCAGCCCGCTAAGATGGAGCAAGCGCAACTGGTTGTCCGTCAAGATGTACTGGGGTAAGCCAACCGAAGACGAGCGTTTGAGCCAATGTTTCGCCGGTGAATTTCCTTTGGCGAACAATCAACTGATGTTTCTCTGCTAACTGATTGGCGGTTGTTGTCAAAACGGTTTGCATCCCGGAAGCGACTTTTGGTACCATTTTCATGGGAAAGTTCTCTCTTTCATCGGATTTTATTGGCTAGAAATTGATGATAACATTGAGGACTTTCCTTAATCAACTCTTTTGAAATCGATAAGCCCAAAGGAAATCAACTTATCCCTTAACGGAAAAGATGGGAGGTCGAATGAGACGAGACCTCGATGACAGGCTTAGAAAGTTTGTCAAACGGATTTTGAATTTAGCTGTGCATCTGAGAACCATCGAGGGTGCCTTAAGAATCGCGGATCAGATTTCTCGTTCAGGACCTTCGATAAGATTCAATTATGCCGAATCTCAGGCGGCTTCTTCACGAACGCATTTCATCACAATCATTGAAACCGCAGAGCGGGAAGCGAGAGAAACCGTGGTCCGCTTTGGAAACGATCATTGATGCCCAATTCGTTAAACCCAACAGACTGACTTCTCTGTACCAAGAATCGGGCGAGATTGTTGCGATTTTAACCACAATCGCTAAGAATACTAAAGAAAATCAACGAAAAGAAAAACAGCGACACAAATCCTGATTTTGAACCGGACATCCTAGCATCGTCAAAAACTTTCCCCTTTCCACTTTTTGCCAAAGGATTACAATAAAAGGCTTAACTTGATACGAATGGGAGAGGCCAACGGTACCCCTAACCGAATATTCCGAAGGGATCACGTGGCCTACCCTGTTTTCTGAAACGGCCTCCAATCCAGTCATAATCTGGTTTTGCCTAGTTTTTTTATGTACTTTATCTTGAACCACATCGAATCTTGAGCCACATTGAGATTTCACCAGATGTTCAAGAATCAATGTCATAGTGTACCCTTCCCCACAACACACAATACGGATGCGATACTTATGGTAAAGAAGGTGGACGAAATGCGAACACTTACGAAAGCGAAGAAGGTGCCAAAACGGCGGAAACTGCCAATCATTGATTGTGATGTTCACAACACCATGCCTTCAGATAAGGTGTTGTATCCATATCTGTCTAAGCGTTGGCGTAGGCATCACGAAATGCTGGAAACACCGGATCGGGTAGGGGGTTATATTCCCCGCGGCATGCCATACGGCGCCCGGTACGACGCTTGGCCGCCCTCTGGTCAGCGCCCAGGCTCAGACCTTAGCTTCCTGCAGGAACAGTTGCTTGATTTGTGGAACATTGAATATGGCATCCTCAACTGTTTGACAGCCGTCTGCGAGATGCCCAACCTGGAGTATGCCGCGGCGTTCGCACGGGCGGTTAACGATTGGCAAATTGACGAGTGGCTTGAGCCAGAACCAAGATTGCGTGCGTCGATGATAGTTGCTGGCGAAGACGGAGAGTTGGCAGCCAGTGAGATTGATCGGCTTGCGGACCACCCGGGGTTCGTGCAAGTGTTGCTCCTTGCCCGCACGATGGAACCCTTGGGACGACGTAAGTACTGGAAGATGTACGAAGCTGCCGTGCGTCATGACCTCCCAATTGGGATTCACTTTACCGGCGTTGGTGCTGGTCCAATTACCGCTGTCGGTAGACCCTCTCACTACATCGAAGACCACACTGGAATGACGCAGGCGTTTCAGACACAGGTGACCAGTCTGGTTTGCGAGGGTGTCTTTGAACACTTTCCTACGCTCAAGTTTGTCTTAATTGAAGGCGGCATTGCTTGGCTGCCGCCGCTGATGTGGCGGCTCGACCGCGCATGGAAGAAACTGCACGATGAAGTTCCATACCTGAAACGGTTGCCTTCAGAGTACATCCGTGAGCATTTCTGGCTGACCACACAGCCGATCGAGGAACCGCCCAAGCCGGAATACTTTCAACAGTTGCTTGAGCATATCAACGCAGATGAAAAGCTGATGTTCGCCACTGACTATCCCCATTGGGACTTTGATTCACCCGAGCGTACCATTCCGACGAATCTCGCTCCCGAGCTGAGGCGGAAAATCATGGCAGAGAACGCGCGTGTTTTTTATCAGCTTTAAATGATAAGTCGGGGTTGAGCGTTAGGTACTAGAGCCGTATTCATAGATTCCCGTGCCTAACACTACAACGAGACTTCCTGAAGTAGAGCGGGCTGCTAGCCCGTTGCATAGGTATCGCCATCTGAGATAAACGGGCAAGCTGCCCGCTCTACGGTTGACAAGACAAGCCAATCAAAATCTCGTTGTAGTACTAACATCTAATGCTTAAGCCCTATTAACCTAACATCTATCCCTACAATACAGGATATACATTAGAC
>JADFGN010000402.1 GCA_022567695.1 Candidatus Poribacteria bacterium
TCCATTGCTTCACGGAAATTAAGGGAGTGGTCGGGGTTGCAGAGGATATTCCTAACGTACTTGGGACGGGTCAATCGGCTAAGTCTACCAACAATCGGTAGGTGAGAATCTTTGGGAAAACTCGGATAGACATCACGGAAAAAGTGACGGGTTTCGGGGTCGGTGGTATCTCGAATCACCATGTTGCGAAAGGTCGAATCAGAGCGGTCAAGAAGAGGTTCAATGTCAAGGAGGGTTGTCTTGGGTCTTTCAAGCAAGGCGTAAAGTGTGTAGCGAAGGATTGCGTTCATTCTCTCACCTCCACCAGCCCCCATCAGTCGTTGAAAGATGCTGTAGGTTTCGTCGGCTTTGAGGTCTATGTCTTCACCTTCGTCAAGGTGCAGGGGATTAAAGCAGACGGGTCGCTCGGTGTCGGCTGGATTCACATAAATAACATCATTGATGCGGTGGTCGGGGATATAGGGCAGGATTTCGTCTGTCAGCATCTCGGATTCTGGGGCGATGACTCCGATTCCCTCGCCGTTATCAAGGTCTTGGGCGATGAGGTTGCGGATTAGATTGGTTTTGCCTGAGCCAGATTTACCGATGATATAGATATGTCGCTCACGAAATTCGGGCAGTAGTTTGGCGTTGATTTGTCCGCCTGCTAGTGAATGATAGCCTAGAGTCATGCCGTCTCTTTGGTTGATTCGAGCCATGATTTCAGCTTCTAATGTCTCGGCGGTGCAACCTCTGTCAAGCATATTCGCTAGTTCACTCCGTGAGATACATTCTTTGACGATGTAGCCGAGGTTATTGTGGAAGTAGAGAATTGCCTCGGCACACGCCTCGATTCGTTTTTTATCGTCTCGTTTTTGTCCTCGTTGTGCTTGGCGTTGGATTTCTTTTTGTTTGTTGAAATACCAAATTCCAACGATGACTCCGATGATTGGAATTAAAATTAAAATTTCCATTTTTATACCCCAGTTAGTTGTTTGGAAGTTTGCTTGTTAGTTCGGAGTACTCCGTAAATAGAATGAGAGGAGTAGCTTGGCACAGAAAAGTTGGGAGTGTTTAGATGGTGTCTGGGTTTAGGGGCGATTAAGGTGTCTTTGTTGAAATATAGGGAAGTTATAGGCTAGTTACACCCTGAAAATATAGTCAGGTTACAGTTTAGGGTCTGGTGAGATTTGGGAAACTGTGGTTGAATTAGATTGTTCTTTCAAGCCTTTTTTGGCTAGTTTGAAACTGTGTCTCGATGTCTGGCAATAGGTATCGAGGCAGTCTAAATTTAACAGGTGTAGCTAAATCAGTTTTCGGCTGGTTTAGCACTAAAATTTTACAACCATCTCTTTGCTTGAGGTGGTTTTTTTTCCCGAACCAGTTGTCTTGAATGCTGACGCCATAAAAAAGACCTGCTGTCCAGTATAAGACGTGACTTTTCGAAATGGGCTTAACTATTAGTTCCTGCTCGCCTCGGAGCGAAGCGAAGCCCGTAGCCGTAGCGTTTAGTGGAGGCGGAAGGGTGCAGGGCAAGGCTACCCGACAAGAGGTGAAGCAAGCGGTTAGTGGCGAGTCCGAACGGAGTGAGTCGTGGAACGAGATTGACGGGTAGCCTTGCGGTAGCAAGGCGAGCAGGAATCAGTTAGGGTGCTTGATAAAGCACGGGAAAACCCTCGGTAGAGGGGGTAATCAGTTTCACGCAGGGCGGAGGAGGAATAGTTTAAGGAAATCGAAAGTGTACCAAGGTTGGTACACCCTTACTAAATAACTCCAACAATGTTCTTTTCACTTTCATGTGTTGACAAACCCTCGTGTACAATAACCATCAAGCGAAAACGCTGCAAACCCTTGTAAACACTTGATTAAGTCGCAACGCTTTATACACCCAAAACGGCACGAAAAAACCGTACATCGAGGGCAACTTGCCCCGTTTTCTCTCAAATTTCGGTCGAATTGCCTTCACGACTTAACGAGACCACGAGCGGTTTATCCGCGTTTTTCGAGATTTATGTTCCACGAAAATGACCAGCATCACTCTAAAAGGAACACTATTTACGTGGAGTTATTTAGCTCTGACGCTGAGCCTCCTTTGTTTTTAGGTTGATTGTTTTGGCTGCCGAATTTTTGAGGGTTGATAATACGTATCGATGATTTTCGATATCTACTATAGCGATATGATAATAGCCAAATCACTATCCGAGTTTAATATCTTAACCTGAATCCAAATCATCATCAAAAATCATTCCAGCTTCGAAAGTTGTTCAGGTATAATATCCTAACAACGTTTGGTAATGTATTGACTCCAATGGCTAAAAATCGAAGATTCCGCATTTAGGCACTTGATATCGCTGCAGTTTCCACATCATTCAGCCACACTCGTTTACCGCTATTACCAGCCGATCGGTACACAGCTGCCTCGAACACCAACTCGTTCCAAGCGGCTTCTCCGTCGGCAGGAAATGGTTGATCTTTGAGCATCGACTGTATGACGCCATCCGCCATGCGTACAAAAGATTTTGACATCTCCGGTTTTCCTTCTTCGGCCTCCCATAGTTCCTCAACTTCAGAACTATTGGCTTTGCACCGACGATACCGACCGTCCAGCCCCCATGCTTCAGCATAATGACTATCTCCGACAATCATCACGCCAAGTGGGTACTCCATCCCCCACGTGTTGGTGCCATCCAGCGTACCGATGGCACCATTGGCCCATTCCATGTGAATCATGCGCTGCCACCCACCTTTTTGATCCGAATCGCCTACCACGCTAACCCATTCAGGTCGTCCCATGGTCCAGAGGATCTGATCAATGACATGGGACCAACAGTTGAAATGTGCTCGTGCTCTCACCATTTGGATTTCACCTAACCGACCTTCATCTACATCATCGTGCAGTTTCCGGAAATGGTGCATAAATCGATAGTTAAAATCAATACCAAACTTCAATCCTGAGTCACGCCACTCCAAGATCGCGGGTGCAGCAATTGCCGCATCAGCTTCGCGTAAACGGTATTGCCCTTCCAAGCCACAGAGGGGTTTCTCGGTAAAGACGTTCTGTCCAGCTGCCAAGAGTTGGCGTAATGGTGGAATCCGGCGGGTTTCGTTGACGATGAGTAATATTAAATCTACATCACAGTTTGCCAGCAATTCATCAATGCTTTCATATCCAGGTACGTCGAACTGCGCCTTGGCTTTAGACAGTAGTTCGGGGTCCATATCACAGACCGCAACCACCTCGGCGTCGGGATGGTTGTGGAAATTTCCGCCATGCATCAAGCCCATACCTCTACCGCTGATGAGAGCACATTTAATCATGTTGAATCCCTTTCTGTTTGGATTTTATTAATTCATACGATTAGGATGTCTTGACCTAACCGCCCTTCCCTAAGTGAGTTCAGGGGCGGACTGAAGCATCAACATAAGCGAGCACTTGTACTGACGGCGAGAAAACTCGCTCGCCTCGTCCATGCTCTTCTTACGAAAACCAACTTTATCAACCTCGATAACACCAAGCTTTGATTTTATCGTTTTCTTTCCTGGTGGTGTTCGCGGGAACGTCAGGCGTTATCTGGGAAATTGACACGGTTTACCCAATGCACCAGGTGGTATCATTTACCAGTTCCATCCTGCCACTTGAAGCGGAACGAATGCCAGCATCCAGAATCGCCATTGCCTCCAAATTGAAATGCATGTCCAATGTCGGATGCAGAGGGTTTCCCGTTTCCAGGTGATGAATGAATTCCTCTGCCAACGTTGTGCGACCTTCAGGCAAAGCATCGCCTTCAATAATCTGGTCTGGTTCCGCGACTCCATGACCACGGGAGGTATAAACCTCTACCACAGGTGTAGGTCTGTCGTTAATCACTTTACGACTAGCAATCAGCGTTCCCTGCGTACCGTAAACGATGGGCCCTGTGGGAACACCAGCATGCCAGGTTGTCCAGGTCCCTTCCAGAATCGTTAACGCCTTTGGGAAGCGAACTGTGATGATTGCATTATCATCGGCATCACCATAGTGACTGGTGAGGTTGGCCTTGAGACCGAAGGCGGAAACGGCGGGTTCTCCTATAAACCAGCGAGACAGACATGCACCATAGCAACAGTAATCCAGTAACGCGCCTCCACCAGGTGCGCTCTGATGCCACCATTCTGCTCCCTTTTCCGCATCGGTGATCTGCTGTCCGTAAGCCAGCGGCCCCATCGAGGCACCATTACGCCATTTCACCTCCCATACATCACCGACGATTCCGTCATCAATCAGCGATTTCATTTTGCGGATGGCTGGCGACCAGGTTATCGGCCAGTTAATCATCAGTGACACACCTGCCGCATCAACAGCCCGTACCATTCTGAGGGCCTCGGACAGGCTGGCTGCCATCGGCTTCTCCGTGAGCATGTGCGCGCCGGAAGTTGCGATTGCCTCAGTGACCTCCCCGTGACGAGCGTTCTCTGGACAGAAGATAATGATATCGCAAGTTTCTTGCTCCAACATCTGTTGGTAATCCTCGTAGACTTTGAGGACGCCTGTATGTTCCTGTGCACGCTTGAGATTGGCTTTACGTGTTGATGGTTCCTTCGAAATAGATGGCACTACAGGGTGGGTATCTGCACATGCGACCCACTCCACATTGGAAAGTGCAGCAAAGCTGTCAATGAGTCCATTCACGTGCATGTGCGCAAATCCGATAATTCCCAGACGATAGGTTTTTGACATGGTTCTCTCCTTTATCTGTCTTTTTGAAATTAACAGGTCGAAAAATTCGTAACATCATGGCACACAATTGGAGTTTTGGCAACAGAAAAATGCTTGACAGCCATAAAGCATCTTCGTAAAATAGGCTAAGCTGAATCGTAAGCAGAAACCGACATTCGCCGCAGGTGAAAAAAGGAGGAAATACCATGCAGCCCAGCTACGATGTCGAGATGAATTTGGACGTCAAAGTGCCCATGCGCGATGGAATCAACCTGTCCGCAGATATCTATTTGCCAAAAGCACACGAGAAGTTTCCGACGGTGTTGATGCGAACGCCCTACAGCAATAACACCGATGCGATGATTGAAAAGGGGTTTAGGTTGGCGAACAATGGCTACGCCTGCATGATACAGGACTGCCGTGGACGTTGGGATTCCGATGGCGAATATTACCCTTTTCACGAAGGGGAGGATGGCTATGACACCCAAGAGTGGATCGGTGCCCAGGCATGGAGCAACGGCAAGATCGGGATGGCGGGTGGGTCGTATGTGGGGTTAGTGCAGTGGCAGAGTGCCCCACACCGCAGCGAATTTCTGA
Source organism: Candidatus Poribacteria bacterium (assembly GCA_022567695.1). Lineage (GTDB taxonomy): Bacteria > Poribacteria > WGA-4E > WGA-4E > PCPOR2b > JADFGN01. Next base: position 5,273 of record JADFGN010000402.1, read on the forward strand.
CCTGCATCGTTCCTCGCGTCATCTGTTGCGATTACTTTAGTGGGCTGGTCTACCCAGGCGGCGCATTCCAGCTTAACGTATTGATGACTTGGGGAATGCGTACCAACGGCCGGACTGCCCAGAGCATCGAGTACCACAACTGGACGGAGGCGTTTGGAGCACTGCCGCTGATTGAGATGGACAAACGTGCTGGGCGCGACCTGAATTTCTGGAAAGATTGGATTCAACATGCCGCTTACGATGACTACTGGGCGGCGATGAACGATGAGACAAAATGGGGTGAAATTGCCACCCCCGCGTTCAACATGGGTGGCTGGTATGACCTTTATGCCCAGCATACCTTCATCAACTTTAACGGTCTACGTCAGCACGGACGCACTCCTGAAGCACGGAATAGCAAACTCATCGTCGGACCGTGGCCTCACGCCTTGAGCACTTCACCTCGAACTGGCGATATTGACTTTGGCGCGGGTTCGATGGTCGATCTGGAGGCATCGGAGCTACGCTGGTTCGATTACTGGCTCAAGGGAGTCGATAACGGAGTTGTCGATGAACCACCCTTGCGGCTGTTTATCATGGGAATCAACGAATGGCGCGATGAATACGAATGGCCGCTCGCACGAACAACGTGGCAGAAGTGGTATCTCCATTCCAATGGCAAAGCGAATTCTGTACTTGGCGATGGCGTGATTTCCACCCAACCGCCTCAGCACGAGTCATTCGATGGGTTCGTTTACGACCCGCGTTATCCGGTCCAGACGATGGGCGGCAACAACTGCTGTTCGCCCCATATTGTGCCGTGGGGACCTTATGATCAACGTCCGGTTGAGATGCGCGGCGACGTGCTTTGCTATACCAGTGCGCCACTTGAAGCAGACATGGAAGTAACGGGCCCCATCAAGGCTATCCTTTACGCCGCCACTGATGCCCCGGATACCGATTGGACGGCGAAGTTGGTGGACGTGCATCCCTCTGGCTACGCAGTGAATCTGTGTGACGGCATCATACGCGCCCGCTACCGCGAGAGCCTTACCCATCCAAAGTGCCTTAAACCTTCAAAGGTTTATGAATATGAGCTCGACCTTGGCGTGACGGGAGTCGTGTTTGGGAAAGGGCATTGCATTCGGGTCGAAATCTCGTCCTCGAATTTCCCGCGTTTTGATCGCAACCTCAATACCGGGGGCACGTTTGGCACAGAAACCGAGATGCGTCCGGCACAGCAGAGGGTTTATCACACGCGGGAGTATCCGTCGCATATCGTCCTTCCCGTCATTCCTGTTTGAGTGTATCATCAACAAGAAAGTCGACGCACAGCCAAGTCTACCCAAAGATTGAATGTGGTTATAGATAGAAAGGAGTCCTTCATGCAATTTTTGAAGCCCAAACCCGGCACAGTTATCGCCGATCTGCCGACAGTCAGATGTGCAATGGCGGCATTGGCCCCCGGGAGTGGCTACCCCCAACACCGCCATCCAGCTTCCGACGAAGTTTACCTTTTTCTTGAAGGCCAGGGCGAAATTATGGAGATGGACGGGCAACAGGTTGAGCCGTTTGATGCCCCCATGCAGGCAATGATTCCCGCAGGCACACCTTAACAAAGTCGGAGGAATGAGTCCTTATGATTAAACTTGGATGTTATGCTTCTATATTTGGCAAGGACAAACCGAAAACGCTTGCCAGTGTTGAGAGTTTCATCGACCTTGCTTACGAATTGCAACT
>JADFGN010000403.1 GCA_022567695.1 Candidatus Poribacteria bacterium
GTGAATCACTTGAGGTTGTAGAAGACCACATCTTTCTGGATTTTGATGAGGGAAATTGTGTCGTAGGAATTCAGGTTGATTATGCAAGTGATATTCTCGATTTACCGTTCTTGGAAAAGACGGGAATATTAACGAGAATCCAGCAGAGATTCTCAGAGGCATATTCATCCGATAAGCAAGAAGCAGTTGCCGATTGAAAGCGTCAAAAATACTGGGCTTGGTCAGAAGCCCTATGAGCAGAGGGATTGACGCTTATAGGTGTGACTTTGACAGCTTGTCGGAATTTTGTTCTCAATTTTTTTGCTATTCTGCTATAATAGCGTTGTCTTTTCTGAAAAATCGATTTATCATATACGGTAACAACTTTCTCAAGGAGGGAACACATGAGCAAAATCTCCAGACGTCATTTCCTGCGAAGTTCTGGAGCTGTCATGCTAGGCTTCAGTGGATTACACACGTTTTTTGCAAATTCTGCATTTGGGCAAGACCCTGTCAGTTCGATTCCCTTCGGCTATGGGGATTTGATTCCCGATCCAAACGGAATCATCGACCTGCCTGAAGTTTTTACGTATCAAGTCATTTCTAGGACGGGTGATTCCATGGATGATGGTTTGTTGGTACCAGGCAACCATGATGGCATGGCAGCCTTTCCGGGCCCAGGCGGCAAGACAATCCTCATTCGCAACCATGAGAACACTGCGAGCGGCTCCAGCGCATTCGGAGTGAGGAACGAACTGCTCGGTCAAGTTGACCAGAAATTGCTCTACGACGCTGGAAATGGCACGAGACCGGCACTTGGTGGAACAACGACGCTCGTATATGACACGAATACCGCCCTGCTGGAGAGCCATTATCTGAGCCTTGCGGGTACGATGCGTAATTGCGCCGGGGGGCCAACACCGTGGAACAGTTGGATAACCTGTGAAGAGAACCTCCAGAGAGCGGCCGGTACGTTTGAAAAAGTCCACGGTTATAATTTCGAGGTGCCTGCCTCCACCACTGTGGGCTTGGTGACGCCGGTGCCGTTGAAGACGATGGGCCGCTTCAATCACGAAGCGATAGCCGTACACCCCGACAGTGGGATTGTCTACCAAACCGAAGACCGCAACGATGGGCTCATTTATCGCTTCATTCTGGACCGACCCGGCAACCTTGCCACCGGTGGTCGTCTTCAGGCACTGAAGATTCGGGGCATGAACAGCGCGGATACCCGGAATTGGGTGAATCAGACCATTTTGTCAGACCAACTTATGGATGTGGAATGGCTGGATATTGAAAACGTTGAATCGCCCAATGACGATCTTCGCTTCCAGGGATTCGGGAATGGTGCGGCGCGGTTCGCCCGTGGCGAGGGCATGTGGTACGGTAGGGATGCGAAGTATGGCAGGGATGCGATTTACTTTGCCTGCACAAGCGGCGGATCCAGGCAGGTCGGGCAAATTTGGCGCTATATGCCCAGCCCGTTTGAAGGCACCCCAGACGAGAACAGGCAACCCGGACAGCTTGCGCTCTTCATTGAGCCGAACAATAGCGCCCTTTTGGAGAAGGTTGACAACGTGACCGTCTCGCCGTGGGGCGACTTAATTTTGTGTGAAGACGGTTCGGGCGAGCAGTTCTTGGTGGGGGTAACACCACAGGGAGAGACTTACAAGTTTGCGAAAAACGCAATGAACTCGTCGGAGTTCGCAGGTGCCACATTTTCACCGGACGGTAGCACGCTATTCGTAAACATCCAGAGTCCGGGGCTGACCCTTGCCCTCACAGGTCCCTGGCACCGCCCCATTGTGGCCGTTGAGCCAAGAGGAAAACTGACTACAACATTCGGTGAAGTCAAGCGTTCAGCATTGCTGCAAAATTACCCCAATCCCTTCAATCCGGAAACGTGGATTCCGTTTCGATTAGGACAAGACGCCCACGTTGAGATTCATATTTACAGCACGGCGGGAGACCTTGTCAGGAAATTGGATTTAGGGCACAAGCCAGTCGGTGTGTATGAGAATCAATCGAAGGCAGCGTATTGGGACGGACGGAATGAAGCTGGCGAATTGGTGTCCAGCGGCGTCTATTTTTATCAGATGCGGACGGACAGCTTCAGAGCGATGAAAAAACTCGTCGTGAGGAAATAGCATCGAGAACTGGCTGATTTCGCGGAAAGGGGAGTTGAATCCGACTCCCGAGTCGCTCCTACACCATAAATCCTTATGTCGAATCCACGTTATACTATGACCTTTGCCTTAACTCTTAAAGAACTTCTACTGCTGTTTTTCAACGTTTCCTTAACGGTTACTGGTCAACTTCTGCTTAAACAGGGAATGCTCAAAGTTGGCCGGATCGAATCTTTAAGTGGAGCTTTTCCTAAGTTAATTCACGCCTTTTTAAATCCGTTTGTCATCGGTGGAATTTCCGTTTACGGCGTCACAACAGTGATTTGGCTTGTCATCCTTTCGAGGATTAAGCTTAGCATCGCATACCCGATGATCAGTCTGGGCTATGTCCTAGCGATTTTTTTCTCATGGCTATTTTTCAAGGAATCTGTACCGAATCTCCGAATTGTCGGAGCAATCGTAATCTGCGTCGGCGTTTACCTCGTTGCACGTGGTGGATAATGTGAGGAGGTACTCAAAATGGCCGAAGTCCGCACTGAAAAACGATCTTACTTTGCGATGCTGTTATCGCTGATCATTCCCGGGTTCGGGCAGATCTACTTGCGTAAACCGCTGAAAGCACTTTTTCTATTTGTGGGTGTTGCGTCCGGTGTGGGAATTATCTATATGAACTCGCTCCCTGTCAACACTTGGCAAGATCTGATTCGCCTTGAAGGACTTGAAAAATGGTGGAAAAGTCAGCAATCAGAAGAGTCAGTAGATTCTGAATCTTTGCCGGAGAGGGAAGAATTGAACGCGGAGAAAGAGGATAAACGTCATTACCATATATTCACTCTTGAAGAGGGATCGAAATTAACGTGGCTCTATAAGTTGCGGTGGCCTGATGCAAAGGTTGGCGATGAAGTAAAGTTTCGCGTTTATTGGCAGTTTAAGGTGACTGGACTGATTCAAGGGCTTGTGTTTTGGTTCTACGCAATCTATGATGGCTGGCAAGGTCAAAGAGGGCTTAACAAACGGGCTTTCAAGAAAAAGTTAAAAATCGCAGAGAAACGGCATAAAGTTGAAAGGAAGAATCAGGAGCAGGAAATCTAAGTTGAAAAGTTACGAGATGCCCCTCAAAAACGGTTTCGCTGGTTTGGCAAGGTGGATTTTTCTGCTCATGCTTATTATCCTCGCGTGTGGTTGTCAGAAGGAGCATCCACTTCGGCAGAGCGAAGAACTCCTCCAATCTGGCAAGCATTTAGAGGCGGCAGAACAGCTCGAAAAAATCGTCGCCGCAAACGAGAGAAACGCCAAAGCCAGAGTGTTACTCGGAGAAGCTTACGACAAACTGGGGAGATTTCAGGATGCAATTTTTCAGTTGAAAACGGCAAGCCACCTCTATGCTGCCCAGCCGGAAGAACGGGAAACCGTTCGGCTCAACCTTGCGAAGATTCACTTCAAATTGGGTAACCGAGAATCTGGATTTAGAGAACTGCGGGCAATTCTTCGCCCTAATGTGGATGAAGCAACGCTGGCAGAAATTGCCGGGTTGGTTGGCGATGCCTATAAAGTCGTGCAACTTACAAAAGATGATTCCGATAACTATTCCCCGATCTTTTCTCCCGATGGAAAGCTGATCGCGTTCTCGTCGTTCCGGTTGGATAACGGCGAAATCTACCTGATGGATCTGAGCGGTCGTGTTCGCCAGCGCGTGACATTTACCACAGATTTCAATGAAAGTGCACCCGCATTTCTTAGTGACCCACACTATATCTTTTATAGTAATGAACCGAAAACATCACGCGAAGTCAAAGTGGTTCTCCAGAGCAGCGGCTCGACGCCGATCTACGCGGGGTTTAACGTCACCCATATCTATAGCAAGGTGACGCAAGAAGTTCTGCCAGTCGGATTTGGCGTCCGGGCACCAAGCGCGTCGTCAGATCGAAAGCGGATAATTTATGAATCTAATACCGATGGAAATCTGGAACTGTACTTGCTCGGCTTCAGCGGAATGAACCTTGGCGCGATTCAGCCAGATGCGATTCAACCCAAACGCCTCACGCATAACGACGTAGACGATGGTAGTCCTGCTTTCTTCCCTGACAGTGAGAAGATCGTGTTTGTGTCATCTCGCGGGGAGGTTCATCAGCTATACACGATGGAGATTGACGGGAGCAACGAAACGCATTTGAACCCGAATCCCTATGACTGTTACAGCCCTACCGTTTCACCCGATGGAGAAACAATCGCGTTTGTGTCTGCGCGAGATGGCGACATTGAGATCTACGTGATGGATGCAGACGGAACAAATGAACAGCACCTGACCAATGGAATCGGCGTTTCCATGCAACCCACCTTTTCGCCCGACGGAACCAAGCTTGCCTTTGTCTCAGACCGCAGCGACACCTTCCAAATCTATCTGATGAACCTCAACCAACACACAACTCGGAAAGAATTAGTCCAGCGTTTACGACATTAAGAATTTGAGGAATAATACTATTCTCGGTTGAATTTGAGCCCATTGTCATCCTGAGCAAAGCGAAGGATCTCACTGCACGAGATTCTTCGGCGGACCTCAGAATGACAGAAAAGGCTCATTTCCAGGTTAAAATGGTATAACAGAGCGAAACGCGATAATGCGATAATGCGATAATGCAATGAAAGGAGCCAACTTGTAATGATTCGTATCATAAAGCCAGAAGGCTTTGGTAACATTCAGTTAGAAGATGTCCCGATTCCTGAAATTAACAATCGTCAAATTTTAGTGCGAACCCATACAACGCTGATCAGTCGCGGATCGGAACTCTTTCGTCGTTACATCATGGAAGAGGCAATCCCTCCGTCAATGATGGGATATTCCCTGACAGGTGTTGTTGAGAAGGTTGGCGAAGATGTCACAGAATATCAGGTGGGGCAACGGGTGATGGTTGTCGCGCCCCATGCCGAATATGCCGTCGGGGACGTTGATGCGGAGAGTGGAAGGGTCGTTCCGTTAGCCGATGAGATTTCTTTTGAGGAAGGGACATTCTTGCCATTGTCAACAAGCTCAGTGGCATGGTCGGATTCGTCCGGTATACAAAAGGGCGATACCGTTGTTATCCTGGGGCAAGGCTTGGTTGGAAGTTTAATGATGCAGGTGTTGCGTGGATATCAACCCGCCCGAATCATCACGGTTGATGCGTTGCCGTTACGCTGCCAGCTTTCAAAAGAACTGGGCGCGGATGTCACGATCAACGCCGCTGAAGAAAACCCTATCGAAGCTGTGCGTCGCCTGACCGATGGAAATGGCGCAGACCTCGTTATCGACTGCGTCGGAGGGCATGCGGGTGTCAAATCGTTTGAGCAAGCACAGGATATGACCCGCCGGAAAGGTATCATCCAACTGATCGCATTGTACCAGCAAGCCCCGCTACCATTGCATTCATCGAAGATTATGAGCAAGCGGCTTGTCGCCGGTATCCTCATCGACGAACCGCGGGCGCAAACCGCGTTGCGAGCATCCGAAAAGATTTGCGCGGGAGAAATTCAAGCGGCTCGGATGATCACCCACCGCTTCCCTTATACGCAAGCCAAGGAAGCGTTCGATCTCCTGTGGAATTCGCCGGGAGAAACGCTCGGTGTATTATTGACTTGGCAATGAATGAAAACAACGTAACAACTTGAATCGCTAACGGGCAGCATTCAAACGTATCATACGGGGATTGAATAGTTGGTTCAAGGATAAACTGTCAAATTCTGGGTAGCAATTGTATGTCAATCGGCACACAGAAAAGAAGAAAAACCCAGAGCTTTTTCTTGACCCAAAATCCTGACCGGAAATTACTGCGAGAGACGAGGGAGATACACCATGAATCCAAAACAAACCGATAGCGTGACACCAGATTCGACGTCACTTAAAAAAAAAAAGGCGAGGATTCTCATTGTAGATGATGTTCCCGCCAACCTCAATGCTTTATACGCCATCCTTGCCGTGGAAGGTTATGAAATCTTGGCCGCTCCAGATGGAGAGTTTGCGTTGAAAAATGCAAAACGGGCAAAGCCTGACATTATCCTCCTGGATATCATAATGCCAGACCCCGACGGTTATCAAGTTTGCCGCGAGCTAAAGCAGGATTCAGCTACGGCGGATATTCCGGTGATCTTTATCACCATTAAAGAGGAAAAGGAGAGTTTGCATAAAGCGTTTCGTGTCGGCGGCGTCGATTACATCACCAAGCCGTTTGATAAAGAGGAATTGCTTCTTCGCATTGAAACGCACTTAAAGATCCGCCGATTGACGACGGGACTCTTAGAGAAAAACCGGAAATTGGAGCAGGAGATTTTAAGACGCCAGCAAGCGGAACACGCCCGGGATGAAGCAGAAGATACCTTGCAGATTGTAGATGAGCAGTTGAGCTTGATTTCACAGCGTGAAGCCGAACAATGGGGAGTTGATAGTTTTGTCGGCAAAAGCCAGACCATTCGACAGATCTTGGGTGAGATTCGAAGGCTTCACAAAAACGATACCGTCAACGTACTGATTACTGGCGAAAGTGGCACCGGCAAAGAACTGGTTGCCCGCGCAATTCATTTCGGCGGTTCGAGATCGAAACGTCCCTTTATTCCCGTCAACTGTTGTGCGATTCCCGTCCAACTGGCGGAATCGGCATTTTTTGGACACGTTCAAGGTGCTTTTACCGGTGCCAATACCGAGCGTCGAGGTTATTTTGAGGTTGCTTCCGGGGGAACCCTTTTTCTTGATGAAATCGGCGACATGCCGCCTGAGTTACAGGCGCAACTGTTGCGTGTGATCGAAGATGGTTGTGTCAGCCCTATTGGTGGCACGACAGAAAAGCACGTTGATGTTCGGGTTATCGCCGCAACCAACGCTGACCTGATGGCAAAGATGAAGACAGGTAGCT
>JADFGN010000404.1 GCA_022567695.1 Candidatus Poribacteria bacterium
GGGAGAACCTACGTCATCTGCGGATCTCCCCTCCTTACGAAGGAGGGGCCGGGGGAGGTTGGCGAAAACTGTCCGCCCACTATCTCAGGTAATGTTCCACGATAAAATGCTCAACCCGCCAGACCGCTTTCCCAAATTCCGTCAATTCATAAACGCCACGTGAACGTTTCATTAAACTCTTGGATATTGCTCAACTTGATGTAACGGAGGCAAAATATGATTATCGACTCACACCAGCATGTATACTATCACGGTGCGCATCCACCCAAAGTCATTGCTGAGATGGATGAATTTGGCATTACCGTAACGTGGCTGCTGACCTGGTACCTCCCACCGAATGAAGACGTGCCCGGAACGCATCGCGCCTTTAGCCCCTGCAATTTACGCCCGGATGGCACCCATGCCGGTGCGACCCTGAACCAAATTTTAGAGGCGTGTAATCGCTATCCAGATCGTTTTGTTGCTGGATACTGTCCTTGTCCATCAGAAGGAAATGCCCCCGAACTTTTTGAATCCGCCTACCACATGCACGGCGTTCGAGTTTGCGGTGAGTGGAGTTACCGCATGCTATTGGACGACCCGCGTGCCTTGGAACTGTTTCACAAAGTCGGCGAATTGAAGTGTCCGGTGGTGTTGCACCTGGATGTGCCCTATTTACCAAACGATAAAGGTCAACAGATCTATCAACCTCATTGGTACGGTGGCGGTGTTGAACCATTGGAGCGGACGTTACAAGCATGTCCTGAAACGATTTTCATTGGCCATGCCCCCGGCTTTTGGCGATATATAAGTGGCGATGCCGACAGCGATTCGGCGACATACCCGCGTGGTCAAATCGTATCCGGTGGTGAAGTACAACGACTTTTAGACACTTATCCCAATCTCTATGCAGACCTGTCTGCGGGTTCTGGGCTCGGTGCTTTGAAGCGCGATACTATGCACGCTCAGGAATTCCTCAACCGCTATGCCGATCGCCTGCTCTTTGGCCGCGATCAACACGGACAAGACTTGCAACTGTTTCTCGAAAGCCTTGAACTTCCCGAGGATGTGGCGGCGAAAATCTTTTCCCAAAATGCGCTACGATTAGTGCCGCTTTCGGAAGGCGCATGATGAGTTCTTTCGTAATGGTAGCGAGGAGAGATTTGTGTTGATCTGACGTTAAAAAATTGGTAAGATAGCCAACGACTGTACACAGTTGGCACCAGTTCTGTGCCATCTAAAGTTAAAATGAACCATCCCAAAGAAACCCAAAAGATTGCCTCGTAGTCAAATTAGCGAAGGCGGAGAAGCGATTGTTAAGCGACACACTTCAGATGGAAATATCCATCTGAGAAAGGGCGAGAGGTACCAAAATGAATTTGAATCCTACAGATCAAGATATTGTCGTCAATGCAAGTGGATTGAGAGAATTTTCCAGCCAGCTGTATCAAGAAGCAGGTGTTCCCAAAGTCGATGCCGATGCCGTTGCTCAATTGCAGGTTGATACCGATCTTCGGGGCATTCATTCGCACGGTACGCGCCACCTCCCAGGTTATGTTCGAGGTATTCTTTCCGGCAACACAAATCCAACGCCAAATATCACCATAATTCGAGATAATCCAGCAATGGCAAGGGTTGACGGAGACCAGGGGCTTGGGCATGTCGTCGGCAAGTTTTCAATGGAATTGGCGATTGAGAAGGCTAAGATCGCCGGAATCGGTGCCGTGGGAGCATGTACCACCAATCACTTTGGCTCTGCCTCCTGCCACGCAATGCTCGCGCTCAAACATGGCATGATCGGGTTCAGCACATCGACAAGTGGCCCAGGGGTCGCACCGTATGGCGGAAAAACACGGGTCGTCGGGAACAACCCCTTCTCTTATGCCATCCCCGCCAAAACCGAGTCACCCCTCGTCATTGATATGGCATGCGGCGTCTCAGCATGGGGGCGTATTGGTACAATGCGGTTGTATGGACAAAAGCTGGGCCCCGGTTGGGTATTGGATGCGGAGGGCAAGGAGACAGACGACCCCAATCAAGCGCATGTCCTTTTGCCAATGGGCGGCACGAAGGGATACAGCCTTGCACTTGCAGTGGACGCATTGGCGGGACCTCTGGCGGGTATGTTCGCAACCGTCAATAAAAAAGGAGATCTTCCTCCTGAGAAACGGGGTTCGGGGCTTTTTTTCTACGCAATCAACATTGATAGCTTTGTGCCGCTTGAGGAATTCACAGCGGAGATAGATCGGGAAATTCACGAGCTTCAATCCAGTCCGCCTGCCGATGGATTTGATCGCGTCTATTATCCCGGCGAGTTGGAAGCGATGAAACAGAAGAAATGGAGCGTGGATGGTATTCCACTGCACCGCGATCACTTAAAAGGATTGGCAGACTTGGCGAAAGAACTGGGTGTTCCCGTGTTTTGGAAGGCATAAGGTAAGCGTTTAGGTGTCAAAATGAAAGACTACACATCATCAATATCCGGGAGGGTGAACTCGTCTCCGGTCTTACTCGGCTCCGGGCTCGCCTCCCCCCTGCCGAACTGTTCAACGCGCGGCAGGGGAGTCGAGCACGGAGACGAGTTTGCCCTCCCCAATCATCTTTCAGGGGCAGATAACCTCCCCCGGCCCCTCCTTCGCAAGGAGGGGAGATCCGCAGACGACTCATGTTAGAGGGGATTTTAAGTCATTTTTACGCACCTGTCCGCCCCTAAGCCAACCACCTGAACTGCGACTTGAAGGAGAAGAAAAATGAGCACAGTCAAATACCGCGTAGCGATCATCGGATGTGGACGAATGGGACAGCAGTATGCTCAGGCCTATACAACCTATCCCGACACCGAAATCGTCGCCATTGCAGACAACAATCCTGAACGGCGTAAGGTTCTCGGCGAACGCTTTGGAGTGCGTGCGCTCTATGGGGATGTGGAAAGCCTCCTGGGTGAAGTTCTTCCGGACATCGTGGCAGTGGTGACGCCCACCAAGTACATGAAAGATGTGGTAATCGCGTGCGCCGAAGCAGGCGTAAAAGGTATATCCACAGAAAAGCCCATTGCCGCTGTGCTTGCAGACGCCGATGAAATGGTAGATACCTGTGCCAGACACGGTGTCGTATTCGCGGGAGGTAATTTGCAACGCGCGATGAACGAGGTGCAGGAAGCGGCGCAGCGTATTCATGCTGGAGAATTTGGAGAGCTAGTGGGCGCAAGTGTGCACGGATTCGGCGGTGAGATTTCTGGCGGCGGTTGCCAGCACATCTCCGTTTTGCGCTTGTTCACCAATGCGGAAATCGACGAAGTGATTGCCTGGGGTACGCCGAAGGAGGCACTGGCGAAGGACGACGATGAAGGACTTATCATTCACGGTAAATTCCACCTCACCTCCGGTCTTGAATGCGCGGTTTTCGGCACATCAACGCCCTGTCGTGGGGTGGATGTATGGAGCGAAGATGCACTTGTTCGATGGGATTGGGCGTCGCCGGAAATCTTCAAAGGCTACGACGAAAAGGGAGCGAGGGTCAGCATCAATCCGAAATACGCATCCTATCCGTGGCGTGAGTTTGGCTATCTGACTGGGTCCATCCGTTCCTTCCTCACGGCTGTAGCGGGAGATGGCCATCCCTGGATAACGGGCCACGATCTCCGGCAGGCATTGGAGGTTGCCATTGCTGCCAAACTTTCTGCCCGTCTAGGTAGTGTCCCGGTACAGTTGCCGTTGGAAGATCGCTCACTTTCCCTGTTTCCTCGCTCCTATCGATGGCTCGGAGGCGATGCGACTGGCAATCCTCAAAGTTTGGAGGAGGCAGCGGGGAATCAATAGTTTTGCCCATCATGTCATAATTTTATAGGAGACACTATGAACCAAAATGAATCCTATCGTGGAATATTCACCATTCCCCCGACTCCCTTCCGCGAAGATGGAGAAATCGATATACCAAGTTTTCGTCGTGTGATTGAGTTTTGCATTGACTGTGGGGCCCACGGTCTGGTCTATCCCGTCAATGCGAGTGAATTTACCGCACTCAGTGACGCCGAGCGTTTTCAGTTGTCCGAAGTGCTAGTTGAGCAGAATGCAGGACGATTGCCGGCAATCATCGGTGTTGCGGGTGTAACGCCGGAGGTAGCTGCGAAGTTTGCAAAACACGCACACGACATTGGCGCAAACGGCGTAATCGCTATGCCGCCATATCTCCGTCGAGGTAACCTCTCGGAAGAAATCATCTTCGATTATTATCGTAAAATTTCAGATGCCGCCCAGTTGCCTGTCTTCATTCAAAACAACATGCCGCCCATTGGAACGAATCTCTCCGCTGAGTTCATGCTCAATCTCTGCCGTGACATAGAGCACATTGCGTACATCAAGGAAGAAACCGTGCCAAGCACCGTCAAGCTGAGCGCTGTGATAAGAGAAAACACGGGGCCGTGTAAAGGCGTTTTTGGTGGTGCGGGTGGACGTTACCTAATCGAGGAACACAAACGTGGGAGTGCGGGTCAAATGCCTGGATGCCATGTCACCGACATCGTAGTTGCTTTGTGGGATGCCCTCGAAGCGGGGGATAAAGCGCGTGCCATGTACATTTACAAAGAGATGGCTCCGCTCTTCTTCTTTGAACATCAACTTCCCGGTTGCTACAAGGAGGTCCTGTATCGGCGCGGTATCATTGATTGCCCCTTGAAGCGCAACGGAAAAATGCCGTTGGATGAGATTTCCTCCCAGTACCTTGATGAGATTCTGGCAACACTTGAACCGTTGATGATTAGGAAAGGATAGTTCAGACAAATCTCTTCTGTAACCGTTCAGGTAGTGGGAGGGCGAGGCTCCCGCTGAGCTGATTCGGTTCGGCGGGGGAGGCGAGCCCGGAGCCGAGTAAGCCCAGAGACGAGTTCACCCTCCCAGATATGGATTGCATCTATTGGTTGTTCGAATGTACCACGACATTAGCACCGTTAGACCGTATTCGATGATAGATTTAATTGATGAGGAGGGTATGGTTCGCGTAATGGCGGCTAGAAGTTTATATCGAATTGCCCGAATTCTGACAAAATGTCAGACAAATCTCGCGCAAATTCTGCTATTCTGACAAAGTGGCAATTCCAACCCCAAACTCAATTTCAGAACGAGAGATCTATTAGGGACTTATGCTAGTTTCGGCGGATTCCAGTCGCCATACGGTGAAAAAACTAGCATAACGCTATCTTACTCTCTTGCTTGCGCCCCCATTTTTCTTTCCTTCTGGTCGGCACAGATTTCACACAAATGAACCATATAGAGAAATCATTTATCCAGTGGCTGGCTGTTATGTAACCGATTCAGCAACGTCAGGGCCGTATTTACAATCTGTTCACCAACACCGGGGCAGAAAAGGCTAGCCTCCGGCTCATATCCTCCCTCCTCAAACGCGCGACGGTTAGGCAAGTAACCCACACTGTCATTGGCTAACTCCAGAACCATTGTGTGTCCAAATGGGGAATGCTGTTTGATTTCTAAACCGAGTTCGACAAGCAATTCACCTGGCACGCCTACCAGCCCCAGATCGCCAATGCGCAATACCTGCACCCAAGTTGGCACATCTTCGGGCACATCAGCCATTCGTCGCAGAACACGCCGAACAAACGCTCGCTCGCTCATTATACTGTTTTTCTGTGCCTCTATTTCTCGTACCCGAGCCAGATCTGCCTCCGACGGACGTGCGCGTCGTTTCAGCACCACTTCTTCCATCTCCGCCCCCAGCGGTACATCGCCTACAAACGTCATTTCGTTCCAAGCCCAGAAGCCAGCAGCAGCGACCAATGCAGCTACCCTCGCTGTATGTTGGTATCGATCGTTCTTGGGTCGAAAATTCCCAAGGACATTAACGTTGTTGATATCTCCACATGCCCCATTGGAAAGTGCTACCACAAATGTCTCGCCTTGCAGTCGTTGGATGAATTGGGCAAAAAATCCGAAATAATCTGCGGAAATCGCTCGCTGATGGTCTCCTCCACCGACATAGTGCAGGCTATAGTTTGCCAGTAAACCAATCGTTTCGCCACCCGGCTGACGGAGGCAAAGGGTTCCAACCTCCGGATCGATCGGGCCCACAGGTTTTACAACATCGGGATTGCCGATGCCCGGATTTGTTCGTACCTGTCCGTCCACCATTCTGTAGCGTCTATTGAAAACCACTCGATCTTCACGCCCACATCCCCAACCAATCTCAGCAGTTTGCCTTTCCTCCCATGCGAGCCGAACCACATCGGCAATCCGTTCAATTACAAACGATGTGTAGGCATCCTCTCCAGTTTGCGCGCCCGTGTGGGTGTGAGTACAACAGATTAAAACTCGATCTGGAGCGAGTCCCACAGTTTCTGCAATCCTCGCTTTAGCTTGGTCTAAATAGGTTCGCTTCACCCCGATTAAATCACATACCACAACTGCAATCCCTGCCCCATCTCGTTCAAATACGAAACTCTTCACCAATAGCGGATGGTGAATGACTTCTGCGCGTCTTTCATGAAACAATCCTGGCATTGGTGTCCCCAGAGGTGGGGTAATATCTAAACAAGCTGCCCCTGCTTTTACCATAGCATTTCTCCTTGTCGATATTGTTGGTGACGCTTATTATACCATTTCGCAGTTGAAATGTTCCATTTGTGGATGTGGAAAATAGAAATGATTCTGAGGTAAGTCAACAGGCAAAATGATAAACCAAAAATCTTCCCAAGAAAGGATAAATCCCACTGAAGTTCAGTTATGGCATGGGTTTGCGCGTTCTTAAAAAACACCCCGAATTTGATTGACTTTTCTCATCAAAGATGTTAAAATAGCAGCCGCTTCAGAAAAAGCCATTGGTTCGATTTTGTTTCTTTTGGTTGCCCACTCAATATGGGGGTGAAATGGCTTCGACAGGAGTAGATGAAATAAAGGTTGCATGCCGAGGTCTCCGCAGGCCTCGTTAAACAGGCGGAAAAACTTTAATTGCTGACGAACAGTTAGCTCTAGCTGCTTAAGCGGCTACGTCCGACT
>JADFGN010000022.1 GCA_022567695.1 Candidatus Poribacteria bacterium
TGCAACAGCCAACGTAGCGAACCTTACCTGAGCGAACGAGGTCGTCCAAAGCTCGAATTGTTTCCTCAAGAGGCGTCGATTCATCAAATAGATGGACAAGATAGATGTCGATATGGTCTGTGTTCAAACGGCTTAAAGACCTCTCGACCTCACGCATGATATGGTATCTGGACAGCCCTTGATCGTTGGGAGCAGAACCAACGGCACTAGCAACTTTCGAGGTAATCACAACGTCGTCGCGCTTGCCTTTGAGCACTTTACCCAGAATTATTTCCGATTGCCCTCTGTTGGTTCGATCATCCATTGTGCCATAAACGTTCGCACAGTCAATCAGATTGATTCCTAAATCTATCGCATGTTCGATGACTTTTTGGGCTTCCGCTTCATTCGACTGTTCTCTAAATCCCAAACCGAGTGCCAACCGACTCACTTTGACGCCAGCTTTTCCGAAGTTCACATATTCCACAACTTTTCCTTTTCCTATCTTCTCTCTTGTAAGTTAGGAGTGAGGTTAACTAATTTTCACAAACAAATCATATATTTGGATGTCCGACTTTAGTCGGAGAAATGCCCTTTCTGACTGAAAGTCAGGCATCCGGAAAAGGTATACTTTAATACTGAAAATTAGTTAAAAACGGGTATTATTAAATCTTTGTCTAAAGTCCAATAACCTTTGATGAGGGTATATTATGGCGGATTACGCCTTTGGCGTTTCGTCTCTCAACCAACCTGTTGGTAAAGACTCTCTGCTAAATGAGCGATTCCGGGAAATGCCTTGTTGAGCAACCCAAGCACATTGACATTTGTACCCTCAAATCGGAAGGCAACCCACTTAGTCCGCTCATGTTTGAGTTCATTTGAAGGTGCTGTATGAATGCCCATATCAGTAAGCTGTGCGGGCATACCAAAGATTTTTACAGCTCCCGGCATAGACGTTACCCGTGCATCAGGGTTATTGACTTGGATAGAAACACTGCCACCCTTGCTCCTTACGGTATAGGTTTCTGTTTTCGACCGTATTTGAGCGGTAAGGCGGTCGTGCTTCTTCTCGTTCAGAATTGAGCAAAAGTCAGAGAGCCAATCGTCTCCACACTGGAAAGGTTGTATTGATGAAATGAGGTCGTATACATTTGGAGCAAGGGTATCTAACCCCGGAAGTGAACGACCGACTCCTGACCTAAAGTCGTTTTTAGTTCTGCCATATGGAAAATAGATATTACGCGGTTCATCTTTTCCAGAAGCGACCCGCGCGGATTGACAGCATAACTCATAAACATCGTGAGCCATATAATCAAGAGCGCTTCGGAGGTTCTCCATGAGATTCTTAACAGGCGTACGTAGGTCAAGAGTTTCATCGCGCAGTGCCTTTTCATAGGATTCACACACGCTTTCATACTGCACCTTCGCTTCTCTTAAAAGTGCTTCAACATCATTCTTCCGAGTCATGATACTCACCTCCGTGATGAGTCGTTTTCGCGTCATATTCATAATCCTGAAGGATATAACGTGTCGGTCAATGCTGTCAACTTGTATTGATTGACACCAGCCCCTTTCACCTGTATCCTACAGTCAATAAAATGGTCATTTTCTTTACACTCTCCTCATCGATTCCGAAGAACTTTATTGTATCAGAACACGCTTAAATTAGGTACAAAATTTTGAATCCCGATGAGCACGATGGAATCGACACTGGTTTATATTTTGCGAATCTGCTATACTGACCGGCAAGCAAGCATTCACTTTTCTGAAAGGATTTCATGATGACCATCGTTGATACCCACTGCCACGCTGGCACAGACAAATATGAGCCCATCGAATCCCTGCTCTTCCACATGGGTCAAGCTGGCGTTGATAAAGCCATTTTAATCCAACACCAAGGACAGGCTGACAACAGCTACCACGTCGAATGCCTTCAACGTTATCCTAACCGCTTCTCCTCTGCAATGATTGTTGAAAAGACCGATAATGGAGAAAAAATTCGCTATTGGGCTGAACAGGGCATAGTGGGCATTCGACTTCCTGCGAACTCACGGGCGGAAGCAACAGACTCACTTGCGCAATGGCGAACAGCCGTTGAACTCGGCCTCATTGTTAGCGCGCCAAGTAGCCCATCGGCACTTCTCAGCGAGGAATTTGCGGAAGTGATTGAAACCTTTCCCAAACTCCAAATTGTCATCGAACACTTGGGCGGTATCGGTTCAGACGCAGAACCACCGTATGATGAATTCAAACGAGTGTTGGCCTTGGCGAGATACCCAAACCTGACGATTAAACTTCCCGGCTTTGGGGAGTTCTGTAAATTGCCTTATCCCTTTGCGCACATTCCTCCGTTGGCACGCATGGTTGTGACGGCTTTTGGGCCAAAACGAGTTATGTGGGGCAGCGACTTTCCCCCGGTCAGTTCCCGAGAAGGATACAATAATTCACTCCACTTTCCGATGGAATACTTCTCCGACCTGAGTGATGAAGAACGCGAGTGGATATTTGGCAAAACCGCATTATCTGTATGGAAACTCACTGATACGCGCTCTTAACAGCTAAGAATGGTAGGAGTGGAATGACCTTCCACGAACTCACAATATTTGCTAAATCTCGTCATTTTCCTGTTCTAATTTTTTTTCAACTGTGCTATAATGTGACATTGCATGTTTAAGATGAGCGGCACGCAGCGTAGTTTTGAAGCCAACCTTTCACTCGACAACTTCATAATCTTGGAGGTTCGATATGGCGTTAGGAGACGGAGATTACAAATATGAATTGGTAGATGACTGGGCAAAGCTCCCGGAAGGATGGACTTTCTCGTTAGTGTCGGATGTAGCCTTTAATTCACAAGGCCGCATCTACGCCTTTACCCGGGGCAAACACCCCATCATTGTTTTTGACAAAGACGGCAATTTCGTTACTTCGTGGGGATATGGAGAATTCGGTCTCTCCCCGCAATTGGTGAGCCAATCTCACGGGATTTTTATTGGCCCAGATGATGAAGTCTACCTGACCGATGCCTATCAACATGTAGTGCGTCGGTACACACCACTGGGCGAATTAGAGCGCGAATGGGGCACACCGGGAGTCCCTGGCGTGACGCACTATCGCCGAGAATTTAACATGCCGACGGGAGTGGCTATCGCACCAGGTGGAGAACTCTACTTCTCCGATGGGTATGGCAATCGTTGCGTACACAAATACTCCAAAGATGGTGAGCATTTGCTCACGTGGGGTGAGCCTGGCAACGGCCCTGGGCAATTCGCGGTCGTGCATAATATTGGCTGTGATAAAACGGGACGTGTACTCATCTGCGATCGCGAGAACAATCGCATTCAGATTTTCGATCCGGACGGCAAACATATGGAAACGTGGACGGATGTGGTGGCACCAGGGGATGTATGGATTACGGATGACAACACCATCTACGTGGTCGAACAGGGGGCGAGCGGACGTGTCAGCGTTTTCTCCCCAGAGGGGAAATTGATCAGTCGATTTTCCGGATCGCCCGGTGGTGTGCTGGAAGCACCACACGGAATCTGCGTCGATGACGAGGGAAGCATCTATGTAGCGGAGATCGGTGGTGACGGACGTGGACAGCGGTTGCAGAAGTTTGCCCAAGTCTGAAATCTGCCCGGCGTGGTTGGCTCATTTTTCAACAACCACACGAGCAGGTTGCATATTGACGAATTTTCAAAGGAGAAAAATCATGTTAGCTGTCAAACAACTTGGCCATGTTGGGCTTTACTGCACTGACGTGCAAAAATCCAAAAACTTTTATACTCAGATCCTCGGTCTTACCGTTACTGACGAAGACCCTGAAGGTCGAATTATCTTCCTCAGCGCACAGCCTGAGCAAGAACATCATGAAGTCGCGCTCTGCCCAGGTCGGGATGTGCCGCCGGGCGCAAAGGTCGTCCAACAAGTTTCCTTCATCATCGAAGATTTGACCGCCTTGAAACAGTTTTATCACCGTCTAAAGCAGGAGAATGTACGCATCCGAAGCATCGTCAGTCACGGCATTGCCTTTGCCATTTATTTCTATGACCCCGACGACAATGTGGTTGAGGTTTATGCGAAGACACCGTATAAAGTTCCGCAGCCTCACTCCGAGGAAATCAACCTTGAACTCACGGAGGAAGAACTGATTAACATCGCCGAGGCGAGTCAGCAGAAAGTGAGCTAGAGTGACTAGAGTGCCTAAAGTGACTAGAGTTTCGGCGGAAAGTTTCCTTGCTGTCCTTGCGTAGTGGGACGACGAGCGGGTCTATGAGGGGGCGAGTATGTGAGGGAAGACGAACCCGGAGCCTTCTCAGTGTAAGTCTTTCCTCGCTCCCACGCTTCTTGAATGCTCCCACGTTATCACTTCGACAAGCTCAGTATAGGCACTTCGACAAAGCTCAGTACAGGCAATATCCGCATCAACACTGGCTTCTTACGTCCAACTGACGTTAGATAACATTCTGATCCTGAATAAAAGTGCTGTCAATTCGTGCTTCCTCGTCACCGTGAAAGGAATTACTGTCTGAATTTTACTTGCAACTGTTATGTGAAATGTGGTATATTTTCTCCGCTTTTCAACATGCCGCAATAAACTATTCGGGGCGTAGCGCAGCCCGGTTAGCGCGTTCCGATCTGGATCGGAAAGGTCGGAGGTTCAATCCTCTCGACCAATCTTATAATGTTCTACGTTTATATTCTTCTGAGTCTGAAAGACAAAAGCTATTATATTGGACAAACCAGTAATTTGCTCGATAGCCTTGAGCGTCATAATAGTAAGAGGCGGCTTGCGACCCGTGCGAAAGTGCCATGGAAGCGGGTTTATAGCGAGGCTTTTTCGACAAGAAGCAAGGCAGTCAGACGCGAAAGAGAAATAAAAAATCAGAAGACTCGGCAGTATATTGAAAGATTAGTGAATCGTTTTGACGGGGCGTAGCGCAGCCCGGTTAGCGCGTCTGCTTTGGGAGCAGAAGGTCGGAGGTTCGAATCCTCTCGCCCCGATTTTTTTGGACGCTCGTAGCTCAGTGGATAGAGCAACTGACTTCTAATCAGTGGGTCGCGGGTTCAAATCCTGCCGGGCGTATTTTCTTTTCGTGTGGTGGGCGTAGCTCAGGGGTAGAGCACTTGACTGTGGATCAAGTGGCCGTGGGTTCAAATCCCATCGCCCACCCCATTTTGATTGCGGTTTGATTTGAAAACGCGTCTGTAGTTCAATTGGATAGAGCAATAGACTTCAGTCCTATAAGTTGGGGTTCGAGTCCCTCCGGGCGCATATCTCATAAGCGCTGTTAGCTCAATTGGCAGAGCATCTGACTCTTAATCAGAGGGTTGAAGGTTCGATTCCTTTACGGCGCATTTTTTTATTTTTTGGGCGGGTGCTGGAACTGGTAGACAGGATAGACTTAGGATCTATTGGGGCTTGCCTCGTGAGGGTTCGAGTCCCTCCTCGCCCATCACTCTCAGAATATGCTGTTGTCCATTTCGCTTTGTTCGCAGTCTGCTACGTTGTGATATGGCTAACGACAACCCCTCTACTTCGGTCATAAGCTGGAGGTTTACTTGAAGATTGATGTTGAAAGGCTCGGCGGCAGTCAAGTTCGTTTACGAATAGAGATCCCTGCCGAAAAGGTCAATGAAGAGCTTGAACGCAATTATAAGACATTACGAACTCAAGTTTCCGTGCCTGGCTTTCGGAGAGGCCGAGTCCCAACGAGTATTATTAAAGCGCGGTTTGCCGATCACATAAAATCAGAAGCCATCCAAAATCTTGTCCCACCTGCTTACGAAGATGCGTTAACTTCCGAGCAACTCACGCCTCTGAGCACTCCCGATATATCACCGTCGCTCAATCAGATTGAAATAAAGGAAAATAAGCCCATAGTATTTGAGGCGACAGTTGATATTAAGCCTGATTTTGTTCTCCCCAAATATGAAGATTTGGTTATTGATAAAACCGCTCCCAATATTCCACGCGAGGAAGTAGAAACATACATTGGCAGGTTGCAAGATCAATATGCGACTTACAATCCAATTGATGAGGAGCGTCCGGTTCAAGAAGGGGATTGTGTACGGATTGACTCGGAATGCCTCATTGATGGACAACTCATCGAGAATGGAGCGCAGCAGGATGTTGATATCGAGCCAGGGATGAGTATGCTTCCGCCAGAGGTCGAGTCTGAGTTAATCGGTATGGTGGTTGGGGGTTCTAAGCAAATTGAGGCGGATGTCAGCGACACTTATCCAAACTCCGCCCTAGCTGGTAAACATGCTGTATTTGACGTGACTTTAAACGCGATAACGGAAAAGCAGCTTCCTAACCTTGATGATGAATTCGCCAAAGATCTTGGATATGAGAGTTATGATCAGCTTTATGGTGCTATTTGGAATAACTTAGTTGAGGAAGAAAAGGCGATAATTTACGGACGGCAGCAGGAAGAAGTGCTGCAACAACTCATAGAGAGAACTGAAGTAGAAATCCCAGATTCGTTAGTTAATCAGCATGTTCAGGAGACGATTCAAAATATCCAGCAACAATTAAACCGTGAAGGCAGAGCACCGGAAGAAGCCGGTGTCGATATGGAGAAACTGCCTGAAGAACTGCGCGAAGATGTAATCAAACAAACCAAACAGTCTTGGTTTTTTGATGAAATTGCAGAACGCGAAGCCATTCGGGTGTCAGATAATGAATTGGATGTGGAAATCCGGATTGTTGCAGAACAACAGAATCGCGATCCGCAAAAATACACGAGCCTGCTTAAGGCAAATAACCAGTTGGAAGAATTTCGGGGACGGTTGAGGAATGAAAAAATTTACAGATTCCTCGTCGAACGTGCTTCCGCTAAACAGTCTTTGATTATTTCATAAATTAAAGAGGGTGCTAAGGAGAATTCTGCGGGATGAATCTCGTTCCTATTGTTATTGAACAAACACCCCGTGGGGAACGGTCTTATGACATCTACTCGCGGTTACTTAAAGACCGAATTATTATGATTGGTTCGGCGATTGACGATGCTGTTGCAAACAGCGTAATGGCTCAGATGCTTTTTTTGGAGGGTGACAATCCCGATGCTGACATTGTGCTTTACTTAAACACGCTAGGTGGCTCAGTCGCGGCCGGGTTGGCGATTTATGACACGATGCAGTATGTCAAGCCGGACGTACAAACATGGTGTCTCGGCCAAGCGTATAGCATGGGAGCGATTTTGCTGGCAGGCGGCGTAGCAGGCAAAAGGTATGCGTTGCCACATTCGACAGTCCTGATTCACCAACCAATGAGCTCAGGAATCAGTGGAGCAGCTTCTGATATTAGCATACATGCCAAAGAAATCCTTCGGATTAGGACAGAACTCTATTCGATTTTGGCGTTACATACCAAACAACCTCTGGGTAAAATTGAAGTGGATGCAGACCGTGATTTTTATATGACGGTTCAAGAGGCACTTAAATATAATATTATTGACCATATTGTTTCTCGCAGATCCGTCGAGAGCAGTGATAGGGAGACGTAATACCTCTAAACTGGGAGTATTTTATGCGAGATATAGTTAACAATAATACGCGGTGTTCCTTCTGTAACAAAGGAGGAGATGAGGTACGCAGGTTTTTTGCGGCGCCTATGCCGGAAGTGTATATTTGTGATATATGTGTTGAAGTCTGCAATGAAATGCTCGTAGAAGAATACGGCAAGGATGAAAGAAGAGCCGCAGCCTTCTCCGATCAGATTTCGCTTCCGAGTCCTGCCGAAATAAAAACCAAACTCGACGAATACGTAATTGACCAAGAGGAAGCTAAGAAAATTTTATCCGTTGCCGTTTATAACCACTATAAAAGGCTAAAATACGATGAAAAGTCAGACATCGAACTCGAAAAAAGTAATGTCTTGTTGATTGGTCCGACAGGCACGGGAAAGACACTTCTTGCTCAAACGCTCGCACGGATTCTGAAAGTCCCGTTTGCAATTACGGATGCCACAACATTGACTGAAGCTGGATATGTTGGCGAAGATGTTGAGAATATCATTCTGAAGCTCGTTCAGGCGGCGGATGGCGATGTTAAACGGGCAGAAACAGGAATTATTTATATTGATGAAATTGACAAGATCGTCCGCAAATCTGAAAATCCATCTCTCACAAGAGATGTGTCGGGAGAGGGTGTCCAGCAAGCGCTGCTGAAAATTTTGGAAGGAAAGACAGCGAATGTTCCACCGCAAGGTGGACGAAAACATCCGCACCAGGAATTTATTGAAGTGAATACGACCCAGATCCTGTTTATCTGCGGCGGCACCTTTATCGGATTGGAAAAGGCCATCCAAGAACGGGTCGCGAAGAAGACTATGGGATTTGGCTCACCGATTCAAGCCAAGCACGAAAAACGGATTCATGAAACCCTCAGCCAGGTCATCCCCAAGGATTTGATTAAATACGGCTTCATTCCAGAGTTCGTCGGACGTTTACCAGTTACGGCAATCCTTCATGAACTTGACGAATCCGCTCTGATTAAGATCTTAACTGAACCCAAAAATGCAATTGTCAAACAATATACGCAGCTTTTGAAATATGAAGATGTAAAATTACATATTGCCGATGATGCGCTGACCGCCATCATCCAAGAAGTCATTAAGCGCGAAACGGGTGCCAGAGGGTTAAGGGCGATTATGGAAAAAGTCATGTTAGATCCAATGTATGAAATTCCCTCTCTGACAGATGTTCAAGAGTGTATCATCACAGCAGATTGTATTTTGAAAGGAGAACCCCCTGAATTGGTTTACCAAGATAGCCCAGAAGCACTTAGTGCTTAATTGAAGTTGACAATCAATATAAAGTCAATCCTAAAGGAGCCTGTTATGAACCCCGATCCAATCAATCCTCATGATGAGGATGAAATCTACATATTACCCATTATCCCCCTTCCCGGTAAAGTTATCTTTCCGCGAGCCCGTCAGCCTTTAGTCGTTACTCGAAAGAAGGGAGTTTTGGCAACCAGATCTGCCTTGGAGAAGAATGGACATATCCTTTTGTTGAACCAAAAGGATAAAGAAGCGGAAGATCCCGGTCCGGAGGATTTCTATCGCGTTGGTACAGTAGCGGGTATCGGGGAATCGTACGATCCAGGTGATGAAACGATTCGAATTGGTATTGAAGCGGAAAATCGTGCGATCGTTCTCCGCTGTTTTGAAGAAGATGGGTTCTTGCAAGCAGAGGTCAAAATTCTTCCCGAAGAATCAGATCAATCAAGACAAGCACAATCGCTCATGCAATCAGCGATTCAGCTTTTTGAAAAATACATCAGAGCCAATAGACATATACCCACAGAAGCCTCAGTGGTCGCTCAAAGAGAGAAAAAACCGGGGTATCTCGCCGACACGATTACAAGCTTCTTAAATTCAAATATAGAGGTACTTCCTGAGAAGTTACAAGCCGTTTTAGATGAAATAAATCCAATTAAGCGTCTTCAAATTGTCATTGATCTTCTTAAGGAAGGACTAGATCTGATGGCACTTGATGACAAGATAAATCAACAGGTGCGAAAATCTGTTGAGAAAACCCATCGAGAGTTTTATCTTCAGGAACGGATGAAAGCCATCCAAAAGGAACTGGGCCGAGGCGATGATTTTGCTGAAGTCGATGAACTCCGTGAACAGATCAAGGCCGCTGGCATGAACGAGGAAGCTGAAGAGAAAGCGTTAAAGGAACTCGAGCGGCTTCAACAGATGCCGCCAATGTCTGCGGAATCCGGCGTTATCCGAACCTTTATTGATTGGCTCCTTGCAATGCCGTGGAATCAGCAAAGTGAAAACAAAATTAATCTGGATGAAGCAGAGCATATTCTGAATGAAGACCACTATGGTCTGGACAAACCCAAAGAACGCATTCTTGAATATTTAGCCGTTCTGAAATTAGTAGAGAAACTCAAGGGGCCAATTCTCTGTTTTGTTGGTCCTCCGGGTGTTGGCAAAACCTCTTTAGGAAAATCCATTGCGCGGGCAACAGGACGTAATTTCGTCCGGATGTCGCTTGGTGGTGTCCGCGACGAAGCTGAGATTCGAGGACACCGTCGAACCTACATCGGCGCACTACCCGGCAGAATTATTCAAGGTCTTAGAGACGCTAAAACAAAGAATCCGCTCTTTCTGCTTGATGAAATCGATAAGATGAGCATAGATTTCCGGGGCGATCCGGCCTCGGCACTTCTAGAGGTGCTGGACCCTGAACAGAATGATACTTTCCGCGATCACTACCTGGATGTGAAATTTGATTTGTCCGAAGTCATGTTTATCACAACGGCGAACACTCGGGTCACGATTCCAGCGGCGTTGCAAGACCGCATGGAGATTATTGAACTGCCCGGATACACGGAATACGAAAAGCAAAGAATCGCCACTTTTCCAACTAACGGTTTGGTTCTCAAACAGCTTAAGGCGCATGGCCTCAAAGAGAAATCTCTTCAATTCTCCGACGATAGCCTCCTTGAGATTATCCAAAAGTATACCCGTGAAGCAGGTGTCCGAAATATGGAGCGCGAGATCGCTAGCATCTGTCGAAAGGTTGCCAGACAGATTGTGACAAACGGGGACGAGAACGATGAAGATAAGATAGTCCAGATTGATACCGACAATCTGTCCGATTATCTTGGCACCGCAAAATTTACACGTGGAAAGGCTGAAGAGAAAGATGAAGTTGGCGTTGCGACGGGAATGGTTTGGACGCAAGCCGGCGGAGACATTGTTTCAGTTGAGGCGACAACAATGGCAGGGAGTGGTAAATTGACAATGACAGGACAACTTCAGGATATTATGCAGGAGTCAGCTCAGACAGCCCTTGCTTATATTCGATCACGCGCCCATATGCTTGATGTTCCTGTCGATTTTGATTTCAAGAAACATGACGTGCATATTCACGTCCCTGAAGGTGCGGTTCCAAAAGAAGGTCCATCGGCGGGAATCACAATCGCCACAGCAATGATTTCCGCGCTGACAGGCGGCAAGGTTCGCAAGGATGTCGCAATGACTGGCGAGATTACTTTGCGCGGCCATGTTCTTCCGATTGGGGGACTGAAAGAGAAGGTCTTGGCGGCCAACCGGAATGGCATAAAAAATATCATTATGCCCGAGGATAACGACAAAGATCTCTCCGATATTCCCGACGAAATTCGCAAAAGCATGTACTTTCACAAAGTCGATGATATGACTGAAGTGCTTGATTTTGCACTGAAGAGTTCTGATGCGTCTGGACAAATTTCTTCAAGTTAGTCGCCTCGTCAAGCGCCGTACTGTTGCGAATACGCTCTGCCGGCGTGGGCGAATCGCCGTCAACGGCCATAAGGCGAAAGCGGGAAAAGAGCTTGCTACCGGTGATATTTTATCCATTACATTCGCCGATGATGACACGCTGGTATGCGAAGTTGTCGAAGTCCCGTTTGGTAACGTCCCGAAAGCGAAAGCTCCAACGCTCTATCGAAGAATCAATGAATCTGTACCAGCACATCAATGAGTAATGAGTAGCGAGTGATGAGTAACAAGCTACTTCGTTACTCATTACTTATTTCATTACACAATATGCTTAACCTACCACGAATCGGCATTACCATGGGGGACGCCGCGGGAATTGGTCCCGAAATCATCGTCAAAGCACTTTCCCGCCGGACAACCTACCAATTCT
This sequence comes from Candidatus Poribacteria bacterium, assembly GCA_022567695.1. Lineage (GTDB taxonomy): Bacteria > Poribacteria > WGA-4E > WGA-4E > PCPOR2b > JADFGN01. The sequence goes on from JADFGN010000022.1 coordinate 11,640, forward strand.
GTTCACCGATTGTCATCGGAAGCGCGTCGATTCTTCAGGATGCGCTCAGATTTACCAGCCACCCGCTCAAAATCCGTGCCTTAGACCATCCTCAAAGTGAGAAATGGAGTCTCCCTCCTTCGGTTTATGAAACCATTGATGTCCTTGATATACATCCACTCCAGCCTTGTGATATTCCCGTTGGTATGGCACATCCACTAACGGGCAAAGCAGCCGTGAATGCCATCCGAAAAGCAACCCAACTCGCTCTGGGCGGACAGATCGATGCAATTACAACCGCTCCCATCTGTAAAGCTGCTATCCACCTCGCTGGTTGTCACTATCCGGGACACACGGAAATGCTCGCGGCACTGACGAACACGCCTCGGGCTGTGATGATGCTTATCGCTACCGGGGAAACGTCCCTGCGTGTCTCGTTCGTAACGAATCATTTACCCCTTGCGGAAGTGTCTAAGCATCTCTCGATTGAAAAGATCTTGGATGTAATTTCTGTGACACATGATGCCCTACTTCGATTGGGTATAATATCACCGAAGCTTGTGGTTGCCGCGCTCAATCCTCACGCGGGTGAATCAGGTATTCTCGGTAAAGAGGAAACTGAAATCATTATCCCCGCCGTAAAAACCGGACAAGCACACGGATACGATGTCGAAGGACCACTCCCGGCTGATACCCTTTTTATTAAAGCAAAGGAGGGACGGTGGGATGCGGTTGTGGCTATGTATCACGATCAGGGAAACATCCCAATCAAGTTATTGGCGTTTGGAAATATTGTAAATGTAACACTCGGACTACCGATCATTCGGACAAGCGTCGATCATGGCACAGCATTCGATATCGCCGGGCGTGGAATCGCGAGTGAAAGTAGCCTAGTCACTGCCTTGAAATTCGCCGCCTCCCTTTGGAAAAGGAAATGAAGGAAATTGGGAAATGAGTAAACAAACAAGCAGGGAACAGAAGTCGGAAGAAAAGCAAGCAAGCAAGGATACAAGATGCAAGATACAAGATGTAAGACGCAAGGCGCAAGATATAAGATGCAAGATACAGAATCCTTAAATCCTGTTTCCTGTATCCCTGATTTGTTTCACGTTTTACGTTTTACACTTTACATTTTATGTGTTTCCCTCCTCAGTACCATCGCATGGGCTGAACCACCGCTGAGAATTATTCACTCGGATGCCGGAAGTCTCACCTTTACGTTTGAACTGCCCGATCCACAATTTAACACACAAGAAATCCAGGGGCGTTCTTTTTCTCAAATCTCTTTTGAAGATGCGACCTTAACGATGGAAATCGGGCGTCCCCGCCTACCTGTCTATATCCAGCTAATTGGCATCCCGGTCGGTACTTCGCCACACGCAAGCGTCACCCATATCCGCTCTGAGATTCGTTCAACCCAGACTATTATTCCCGCTCAACCGGATGCAAATCAGCGTTTTGAAGGGGAGTTTCCCCAAGAGACTGGTAAGCCTGTGATTGACGCTGATTTCTACCAGCAGGATCGTTTTCAACCCCTTCATCTTGTCGAGGTCGTTCCAATTGGATTTATCCGCGACCAGCGTGTGGCACGGCTCCAAATCCAGCCCATCCAGTACAATCCTGCCAGATCACTACTCAAGATCTACCGTCAATTGCAAGTTCGAATCGATTTCAACCAACCACCCCGTCGCATAGGACTACCTGCTGCGCCATCTCTGTTTGTCACCCGTTATCAACCATCCGGACCTTTTGAGCAACTTTTTCAGGCGAGTGTACTCAATTACGAGCAGGCAAAAGCATGGCGACAATCCCCGCAAAATCAGATTTCCGCAGCTCCGCTGGCTGAGACAGGAGCAGAGGAGAGATACAAAATCCTGCTCGATCGAACAAGCATTTATGAAATTACCTACAGAAGTCTCAGAGGGATTGGCGCAGACCCAGACCAAATAGATTTAAACACCGTTAAAATGGAGAGCAGCGGTCGTCGAGTCGGCGTCTGGATTTTCGATCAGAATTCAGATGGAAAATTCGATCCGGACGATTCGATAGTTTTTTACGGGCGGAGTCTCAACGAGAATCGGTTCACGAAGGATAATGTCTATTGGCTCATTTGGGGCGGGGCAGGAAATTCGCGAGTAAACACCTTAGACGCGGCGCCGAAAACACCGAATGCGCCTATTCCATTCGCGTTCAAGAAGAGTGAGCGTTTTGAGCAAAATTGGATTCATGATCGCCTGGAGAGTTCTGATATCAAATCGGAATTGGCAGACCACTACTTCTGGACAGGGTTAAACGGTACAAATAACCCAAGCAATAGAAACAAAGAGAAGAACTTCGTCATCCAAGTCCCGAATGCTGTTCCGCGCGCAGGTATTGACCGTACAGCAGAGCTTCGCGTTAAGTTTCAGGGGGCAACCCATAAAGGAAGCGCACGACATGAAGCGCGTATCCGTTTCAACGATAGACAGCTTGGCCGGCCTGTGGAGTGGAAAAGGCAAGCCGCTCCGCTGGTTATCCGCGATATTGAACAACGCCGCTTTATACATCACGATGCAGCTAACATCTTAACCATTATCGCCAACGATCAAAACAATACGCCCTCAACTGAGTTCGATTTTTACGTTGATTGGTATGAGTTGGATTATTGGCATACTTTTAAGGCATCTGGAAGCGCTCTTGAATTTAATTCTGACACCGAACCACGTTCTGTCGGAACGGTTCGATATCGCGTGACGAACCTAAGTCGTCCGGAGATTGATGTGTACCAGATCCGTGAGGGGCAAATTGTTGCCAAGCTCATTAACGGGCAGATCGAAAAAACAAACACAAACTATCAGATTACTTTTGAAGACCGAATCACGCAACCGACAAACTACTTTGTTGTCAGGCGAGGGAGTTATAGGCAGGTAAATCGTATTTCAAAAGCTCCACCTTTCACACTGAAAAATCCTGCAAATCGAGCCGATTATATCATCATTTCCCATCGGGATTTTATCAAAGGTGTCCAACCGCTAGCAGAATTTCGGCAATCCCAAGGGCTGTCCACCATGATTGTTGATGTCGAAGATATATACAATCAATTCAGCCATGGGATTTTCAACCCTCTCGCCATCCAGAAATTCCTGCGCTATACTTTCACCAGTTGGCAAAAGCCCGCGCCGGAGTATGTTTTACTGGTTGGTGACGCACATTACGATTATAAAAGTGCCATTGTCGATGTCTATCGGCGGGACTTCAAGACCGACTATAATCTTTATCCAATCTTTGTCCCGACGTTTCATGGATGGGCGAATAACAGCGGAGAGACCGCCATGGACCACCGATTTGTCATGATCAGCGGGAACGATCCGTTGCCTGACATGTACATCGGACGGTTATCTGTTCAGTTTCCGCATGAGCTAGAGCGGATGGTGAAAAAGATTATCGGCTATGAACAGAATCGGCAGTCTGGCCCCTGGCAGCATGTACTGATGCAGGTTGCGGATGATGATTCAGATAATGTCGGAGATGGAATCTTTGAAGCGAGCCGCGATTTCCTTATCGATGAGATCATTCCTGTCGCCTATGATACTCGCAAAGTGTACCTGAAACAGATTGTGAGTCCTGAACGAACGAAGCATCTCATACTGGAGACAATTAACGAAGGCGTTACAATTCTCGAATATTCCGGGCATGGTGGGGTATCTACATGGGCAGATGAGAACATTTTCCGTATCGAAGACGCGCAGGGATTACGGAATCAACACCTTCCGTTTATCATCACGACGACCTGCCTCAACGGGCAATTTGACCAGCCTCTCGAATTCGGACAGCGGAGTCTTAGTGAGCAATTTCTGATGGGACAGTACGGTGCAATCGGTGCGTTAAGTGCAACCCGACTGACCCTCGCCACGTCAAATGCGGAATTTGATAAAGATCTGTTCAAGTCAATGTTCACGGTCAAACCGCCAACGCTTGGCGCAATCATCGGAAATGCTAAAATCAATTTCCTGACACGCGCCTCGGTACTCTCGGTTTCCGACGTTCAACAGTATACCCTTTTTGGCGATCCTGCAACCCGGCTTGCGTTGCCAGAGTTGGAAATCCAAGTTGAATTGGAGGAAACTGTACTGAATGTGAACAAACAGATAGTCATTCGCCAAAACATCGTGGGAAGCCGTGAAGTGTCGCCGATTACTGGAGAGCTTGAGTTTCGTAAAGCGACCGATTTTATCACGGGAAAGCTGTCCGCACTCGCTTTATTTCCTAACGACCTCGATTACGACCCGACCAATGACCTGCCGAGGCGGGAGGACAACATTCAGGTGTGGGGTGGAGAGTTTGGTGATATACGTATTGAAATTCCCCGTGGCGTAGATGCCGGAGCGGGAGTTGTTCGTCTCTTTGCTTTCAATGATCAGCAATCCGCTGTCGGTGGTGCAAAATTCTGGATAGATCAGCCGGTCATTCGTGACGTGCGCGAAGATATGGATGCGAAAGTAACGAATACCCTGAACCTTTCAGTGCAGATTGTGGATGACATTGGAGCCGCTGGCATTCAATCGGTTCAAGTTATTTGGAGTGACACGGTTAGTTTCAAAGAGCATACGTTACTGATGATACCTCATCCTTCACCGCCGGAACCCGCTGTGAAAGGCGGACAATGGTACGCACTTCAAAGCCCCATTCCGCTGCCGAAGGGTGGCAAACTTGTGCGTTATCGAGTTGTCGTAACAGACTCAAGCAATCATGTTGTTTTCTTTCCATCCAAGACGCAAAAACAGAGCCTTAAAGTGCCGGAGGGCGCAAACATTGCTATTGCGACAGGCCCCATCGGTGTCGCGCCGATCCGCTATGCCTTCTCAAATGAACTTAAAGCACCTACGCTCACAGTCGAACTGGTTAACGATGGCGGCAGGGAGATCGATGTTGACATTGAGGTGTGGTTCTCCGAAGGTAACCCCGATCGGAACGGGGACAGCATAATAGACCCGGATGCCGACGTGTTTGGGAGCGTACTGGTCAGAGCGAGTGAATGGGAGCCTGGGGATACCACACTGCAGAAGGTGACAGTGATTTTAGTTTTGGAGACGCCACTTTCCACAGGTGTTCATAAAGTTTTTGTTTTCGCTGATCCGGAAACTGCAAGTGATGACCACAACGACCAGATCATCGGAAAGCTTGATGAACCTAGAAGTTACGACAATAGGCGCTCACGTACATTTATTGTTAATGAATTCCAACTGAAGCAAAATGAGGAACTCACAGCTTTTAGTTTGGATCGGGTATTTGATGCCTTGTTCCCGGTTGGGGCAGCGGAACCGACCTCACTCTCCGTTGATACGCTTGAGCCACTAACTTCATTTCAGCCCAATGTTGATTTTGCTGCCATCCCTCGTGTGGCAGCATTGCGAAGAGGATTGGCTCGTCAGGGACCAACGGCAACACAGGTCTACAATATCGATTTGCATTCGGGGGCAAAGACGCTAATTAAGTCGATAGACATTAAGCTACGATTTGACATCAGCGCTTTAACAGACGGTGTTCGGGAAAAATATGGCCTGCGAATAGGAGAAGATGGATTTGATACGGCCTTAAAACGCGAGACAGATCGGATGGCAATTTATGCATGGCAAGAACAAATCAAGGCATGGAAGCGGCTACCCTCCGAAATCCTGCGCGACGACAGTGGGGACTTTCGCCGCGAAGAATACGTGACGCTGGCTCAGACAGAAAATACGAACGCTCAAACGTTGAATGTTTCCGACATCCGCGTGGATGCTGACCTCACCCCCGAAGGAAAGTGGATTGTCTTCTTTATCGACCCAGAGAGATATGAAATTCTGCTGTTGCGAAAAGGGGAGACCAAAACAGAAAAATTGGCACAGTCTGGACAACTTGACAAAATCTTTCGAGACGAAATTCTCGGTATCGAGTTAAATATACCTCGTAGCGACAGTGAGTACGAATTCGGTGATGTCATGAAGTTTGAGACCAATCTCGAACAGGATGGGAATGTGCGTTTGAGCGCAGTGAGTAATAGCAATTCTGGAAACGGTTCGGCGATTGTAGACGTCATCACGAATATGGACCACGGATTTGAGATTGGAGATTGGCTCATCTTTTTCAAGAACGACAGGCAATTTGAGATTCGTGATAGATTGAATGAGCTTGTTCGTTATCAACGCGGGGCGATTGTTCAAGGAGGTGTCAATCAACCCCTATTTATCAAAAATCTCGGCATTGAAGTGCTTGTCACCTCCGGCGATCAGGGGTTTGAATTCGGAGACAAAATCAAATTTAGTACGGCAACTGTTGGGGTGATATCCACCAAAGTGAGGGAACTGAAGCCTTTTGCCCTCATGACGACCTCGGATGTAGAATCTCCGAAACTGCAACTATGGGTCAATGGCGAAATTTTAGAACGAGGTAGCGTCATCCCGCCGCGTCCTGAGATTTCTCTGTTTCTGGAGGATACGAACGGCATTGACCTCGACAGCTTCAAATTTGCCGTGAGCAAAAACGACGGCCCCCTCGAACAAATTACGGAATTCGATATTGCCAACACGGAGCAGATTACGACAGTTCCAATTCGTTACAAACCCATCCTTTTCATTGGTCGGTACCTCTTCCGCATTTGGTTCCAAGATCTCAATGGGAACTGGGTCGGTGGTGACGGGTATTTCCGTGAATTCCTATTTCGTGTCGAGGAACAACCCGACCTTGAACCACCCCGGATTGAGATTCTCGTGAACGGCGAGATATTGACGGATGGTGCAACCTTCAACGAGCAAACCCAATTTGAGATTCAAATTACTGACGAATACGGTATTGACCCGAAAACGGTGCAGCTTGCCTTCGGGCCCGAAATCGAACTTTTGACTCCCCTGCCGCCAAATCAATACGATTTTGAATTCGACGCGGCTCAACCGACCCAAGCTCAGATTACCTTTGCACCCGATCTCCCAAACGATGACTATCAAATTCAAGTGCTCGCTGTTGATACGAGTGAGAATGCTTCCGATGAGCAGATCTATCGTTTCCGCGTTGATGAGGCGGTGGAGATTACAAACGTGTTGAATGTGCCCAACCCGATGCGAACAAATACCTTCTTCACCTATAACCTCGTACAGTTGCCAGATGAGATTATGATCAAAATCTATACGGTGACTGGCAGACTCGTCCGCACGATTTTGGATGCCTCTGCAAGACGACATTATAACGAGACCTTTTGGGATGGACGTGACGAAAATGGCGTCCGTTTAGCCAACGGTACGTACTTCTATAGAATCATTGCGGAAACTGAAAATGGGAGACTGAAGAAGACGGGAAAGTTAGCAATCTTGAGGTAAGCGAGTTCTTTGAGTAAAGTGCTGCAATCATCATCGTGAAGGGATAACCGCGACGAATTTTCTATTCCCAAAAGTGTCAATTATCCATGATGACCTTCCTACGACTTAATTTCCGATACTAAATAACCCTAATTTTGTAAGATGTGTGCTTGAATTTTTTACCGATTCGTGCTACAATGGGCAAAATCCCCAGAAGAACACATCAAAGATGTAAAGATACCGATGAAGAAGGAGTATAGCTTCTAATGAAGAAGTTGGGCATATTTTTGTTGCTTGCTTACGGAATTCTTTTATGTGGAGTCGATTCGACGCTTGCCGTAGGGTTTCTTAAGTTTGAGCGAGAGTTCAGCGGAAAGGGATCAACCAACGGTTCGTTTGGACCAAACATCCACGTTGCATTTGGCACTGAAGGGAACATCTACATAAGTGACGCTGACAATCGGTTGATACAGAAGCTATTACCGACGGGCGAATTTGTCATGCAGATTCCCAAAGAGCCTGCGGAAGCTACGAATATTTTAAGGAAACCGGGCGACATTGCCGTCGATGAAGAAGGCAATATTTATGTCGCCGATACAACGGCACATCACATTGCTGAAACTACCGATCCGAAAATCTATATGTTTGCCCCGTGTGTTTACAAATTCAACTCGGACGGAGAATTAATCCATACCTATTTTGTCGATCCGGTTGATGTACGTCCAAAGCAAGTATTAACAGCACATCTGATCATCGATGAAGAGGGCAAGACAGCATTTGGGGTTCAGCCGAGAGGACATGATCGAAAACTCCTTGTTGCCGTCAATCGTCAAAAACAGCTTTATGTGCTCGATTCGGAAAAAGGGAAAGCCCATAAATTTGACGCGAATGGAGAGAGACTAATCGCATTTGGACGCTATGGTGCGGGAGATGGCGAATTTGACCACGATGCTTCCGATATTGCAATCAACATTGAAGGTCATGTATTGATTGCAGATACAGGCAACCATCGCATAGTGAAATTCGATTCAGAGGGACAGTTTATCCTCAACTTCGGTAAAAAAGGGCGTGGAAACGGCGAATTTACGAAACCGATTGCAATCGCTGTGTTAGCGACAGGAGAAATGCTTGTCAAAGATTCTAGTCAATTCAAGCGACATCTCGGAGGCTTGCCGGTCACGGGAGTCTTGACATTTGTGTCGCCGGACGGTGTCGGACTTGTCGATACCGTCACTGATTCCGCTCGTTCTCGATTCACGCCGCTCGGTCAAAATTCGACGTCGCAATCCGATGTCGATCTATTAAATCAGCGAATTCGCTTGTTAGAAGAAGCGGAGTATCGACGCCATTTCAGCGAATATTACGATGACGAAGACGATAAGGATGAAAATAAGAAAGAGGAGGACGAAGATTTAAAGGCAGCAATAATCCGTTCAACAGTCTATCACAACATCATCGCAAGGGTGCAGAAGTTTGATAGTCGCGGAAAATACATTGGACGGGTGATTTATGAAGTCGATAAGCAGAGCGAAAAAGAACACGATCTCGTTTTTCTCGCTTTAGATGCGTCGGGTCATATCTTCCTCCGGGACAACAGCGAACTCACCATTCGTCGATATTCGATCGATGGATTTACCATCAAGCCATCGCACATGAATGGACTCTACAACACAAGGGTCGTCAATACCGACAATGATTTTACAGAAGATTATCAAGACATAGATGAGAGTGCTGACCTTCAGGACGAAATCAATCAATTCCTATTAAGTAGCTCCTTCTTTTGGACATATGATCTTTCGGAACGTTGGAATCTGATGTTCGCTGATGAACTCACCTACGCGGAGATCGACGAGCGTTACCTCACACCGCCAAAGTTGGAGGATAGCTACGATCTCCAAACACAGGCGTTGACGAATACACTTGCCGCCAATCTCAAGTTTATCACAAATCCGAATCCCTACCGTTACAAAGAATTAAACTTGTATTTTGAACGGATCGACGGCACAACGAGCCTCGACAAAAACGCGATTTTCCAAGATGTCAACAAGCAGCGTCAAGAGGATGAGGGAGATGCCAATTCCTTAGCGGTTGGGCTCAATTGGGATATATTTACCAAAGCCAATTTGTGGCTTGAATATGCCGATCTCAATCCGGCGCAAACCAGCCGTAATTACGTCCGCCGTTTTTATGACGTTTCTGGCGATCTCTACGAAGTCTTCGGGAGTCGCAATCAAGCGAAACGATTTTTGGGAGAACTGACGATTAAGTTCTAATTTCGTAGACCTCCATAGTGTATGTCTCCTGACTTCGCTGACCCGTAGCAACTCCTTCATTATTTATTTTACAAATATCCTGTAGCAAAAAAAATACACCGCTGGTGGAAGATGTGGAAAGTATATCTTGATGCTTGTTGCTTGAGCCGCCCTTTCGACGATCAAACCCAAGATCGAATTCGTCTTGAAGCGGAAGCCATCCTACTCATTATGACGCATTTACAGGCAAGGAAGTGGGAATGGGTTAGCAGCGATGTCTTGGATTTTGAAACGGATCGAATTCCTGACCCTGAACAGCGTTCTCGTATCAAATGGTTATCAAACTTTGCTCATCATTCTGTGAAGGTTGGGCAAGCAGAAGAGGAACGAGCGAAACACCTAGAAACTTTAGGATTTAAGCCTTTCGATGCTTCACATATCGCTTGTGCCGAAAGCTAGGAATGTTAATGTGTTCTTAACAACAGACGATAGACTTCTACGTCTGGCAACTCGGATTTCGGCACAACTCCGTGTCCGAGTAGAGAATCCATTAACATGGCTGAAGGAGGTAATTGAAAATGAGTCAGCAAATGACCTTGAATCAGATTAGACAAATCGGAATAGAAGCACTAGCTGATAAATTAGGTCCTGTAGGTATGGTGCGATTCTTACAACAATTTGAGACGGGGAAGGGAAACTACTCCGTAGATCGCCATGAATGGTTGACTGTACCAAATGTGGAAACCTTAGTAAAACAGATTCGACAAAAACGAGAAGTCAACTCGAATCCATCATAGGAGAGCAGACAACCGATGGAATTTCGCGCACTCCAACCCAGAGAAATGAACGCTTGGTATGATCATGTGACTTCAGTGTTTCGTGGCAGCCGCCAATACTTCATGAATCACTGGGAGAACGATCCGTGGCAAGATGTTGAAGGGATTCGCGTGGCTGTAGAAAATGGGAAGTTTACGAGTACGGTCCGCGTATTCATCCGCCAGATGTATCTCAACGGTGAGAAGGTAGCTGTAGGCGGGATTGGTGAGGTGAGTACGCTGCCAGAATATCGTCGTCTTGGACTCGCCACTCGGCTATTGCAAGATGCCATCCGCTTTATGGAGGAACGGGAGATCGCAATCTCGTCTTTGCATGGTGGGCAACGAATCTACAGCGTCGAGGGATGGGAAAGAATTCCACGTTATTTTGCGCGGGAAAGGATGCCTGCGAAGTCTGACGATACCTTCCACATCCGACCGATAGACTTTCAGTCCCCCAAGGAACTCGAGCAACTGGCAGCTTTATATGATGGCTATTCTCGAAGATTCAATGGCACATTTGTTCGTGACCATTCCAGATACTGGCAGGATTGGGTGCGCACAGAATCTCCACAGGCCTGGGTCGCCGAGCAGGATGGTGAGATTAAAGGTTACGCTTCGATCGGGAATACCGAAGAGCGGCTGTTCGTTAAAGAATTCGTTGCTTCAGAAGACATGTTTACGCGAGCTCGAGGGAAGCGGATTTTCGATGCTTTAATTGGCTGGGCGATTACACACATCGGACGAGACGCCCATGAGGTGATGTTCCCTGCACCCGTTGCTGATGGATTCAACGCGAAAACCGTTGAACAATATGGAAGCGCGATGTATCGTATTATCAACCGTTCCCAACTCCCCGAACACTTCAAGTCACTTCCTAACTTGTTGCATCGCCAGCCGGAAACGTGGGACGGCGGGATTGCATCTCATCATGTGTTCTGGAACACGGATGGTTTTTAAAAGGTCGGTTAAATTTCACGCATCACATTTTACGATTCATACCATAAAGTCAAACTGGAAGACATCCTTGATGTGTTAGCGGAGTTGGCCAAGACGTAGTTAGAGAGGATAAGGCTTCCGCCGCGCCTCTCTTTTCGTTCGGCAGAAGCCTCACACTCCCATCGATTGCTATTTCTTGAGCAGTAGATCGCTGTACGAAGCGGGAATCAGATCATCAGCTTTGACCTGAAGCGCGTCCTTGACAAGCTGATGTTCTGCATGAGCTTCGGCTTCCGTCTGATTCCGCATCACGGTTTCTAATTCGATGAACTCCCCAAGGTCTGTGACATCATCCAAGTGGATGCGCGTGTTCCCGAACATCCATAACTCCCGCCGCTTTTCGATAACCACCATCACACCAAGCGCAGCAGACATCGTCGCCTTAAATGTCTCCGCATCGGGGATGTCGCAGAGTTGATAATTGCTGTAGCGCGACGCGGCGGTGTCAGGCCGTTGGTAGTAGACAAGGCACGCTTCATCGCCATCGATTTCCCGAAGTTTCAGCCGACCTTTGGGTACGTTAAAGTAAGTATCGATCTGGTGCATGGTTACGCGGTATTCCGCCTTGAGTTCCACAAGCCGTTGACGGAGTTCTGCCAGCGAATGGCATTTCGCTTTAAATTCTAAGTTTCTGTTTGACATCTCTTGTCCTGAGCTTCAGTTCGGCGGAGCCTCACCCTCCCACCTGAACGGCTCCTGTGAGGCTTTCCGAGATTCAGTACGTCGTCACAATTGTTCCGTGAGGGATATGTGTTCCTCAGCTTCTCTCTTTCCTATGCGTGTTGACGAACTTGTCGCCCAAGATTCTAGCTTGGTATGCTACCCGGGGTCAAGTTAATTTCGATTCCAAATCATTGGAGGCGATATGTTATAATTAACCCACTTTTTAAGGATAGGGACGACTTATTTTACGCAACGGCAGAGATAGATTTACCACACAAGGAGAGGGAAATGGAAAATATCATCGCATGTAATTTGGGAAGTTATCGACAGTTTCGCGCGGGTGCATATCAGCATCTGGCACAGATCGGTCTGACGAACGTTGAAATCGGCGTGCCTGCACCGGCGGATATCGACACGGTTTCGGCGGAACTTGAAGCGAATGGACTCACGGCGACTAGCTTGGCTGCGCCCTGTAAGCTTCAAGACGAAAGCGTCGTATCAGATTTCCAGACAGCTTTGGAAGTCGCAGATAAAATGGGGGTCAAAGTCATCTTCGTCAGTGTCCATGCGGGCGATCACGATCGAAACGTCATCTACGAACGGCTGAGGCAAATTGGCGAAAATGCCGCACCGTTGGGAATCAAGGTCTGCCTTGAAACGCATCTCGATCTGGCACACAACGGAGATATTGCCCTTGAAACGATGCGTGGGGTTAATCACCCGAACATCTGCATCAATTTCGACACAGGGAATGTCTATTACTACAACCATAACATTACCGCCGCTGGAGAACTCAAGAAGATTATCAACCATGTCGGGAGTGTGCACCTAAAGGATACCAATGGTGGATATAGAACGTGGCATTTTCCCGCGCTCGGCGAAGGTGTTGTCGATTTCAACGCTGTTTTTCAGGTCTTAAATGACGCAGGTTTTTATGGACCTTCTGCAATGGAATTGGAGGGTATTGAGGGAGAACAACTTGATGAGGCGGGCGTTCAAGCGCGAGTGTCGAAGTCTGTGGAGCATCTCAAGAGCATCGGAGTGATTTGAGGTCGCTGAAGTTTTAAAAACTCCGGAAGCCTTAAGCGTTTGGTGGGAGTTTCTCAAATCATGAACCTCACGCCCCTCTCCTACGATGACTCATGCTTCCTTCGTAGGGTTCACTAATATCTTGTGATAATTTTGCAATCGTGCTATAATACTGGTAATTTTTAGTTTTTGCGCGAGTTAGGGGAAGTTACAGGATATACACAAAAACCTGCCACATCTTTTTAAGTAATCTTTTTCGGACACTTTTTCAGATGTCCTAAACCCACTCATATCAAGGCTTAAAGAACCGATTTGGCAAACCCTTTTTAAGACACCTCATTCGTGGTCAGAGCGATGCACCACGAAAAAATGATACTTCTTGTATCCGATCCTTAGATGCATAACCAAAAAAGTGCAGGAATTTACATGGCATCCCAAAGTAAGGAGAGACTCAAGCATGAAAGCAATTACCTCAAGAGTATTTATTTCATCACTTAGCTGCTTTATCCTTCTGCAATCGCTCTGGTTGCTCGCTTGCGGTAGCTCTGTGCTGCGCAGTGAATATAAAGACTATCCATGGCCTCCTTCCCTCACACCTCAGCCGCCCCAACCTAATCAGGACGATGACACCCTTATCTTCGTCTCTCTTTCCGGTGGAGGGACGCGGGCTGCTACCATGAGCTGGAAAACCCTTGAGGAATTGGAAAAGATTGACTACACCTACAAGGACAAAAACGGTAAGATAGTCCAGTCCAACTTGGCGGCCGAGATTGACTATATATCCGGTATCTCTGGGGGCAGCTTCGCAGCCGCAGCATGGTGTCTCTACCAAAAAGATACGAAAATTCGTTCGATGAAGACTTTCCGTGAGGACTTTATTGAAAAGAACATCGAGGGCAAACTGGCTAAAAAGAGATATCTTCAGCCATGGCGATTGCTCTTTGAGAGTAGAAGCGTCACAGCCGCGAAATTCTACAACTCACAGGTATTCAAAAACGCAACCTTCGGTGACCTGCTGCCCCATCCTGTCTTATGGATCCACGCAACCCATCTGGCTCTGGGCCGCCGCTTCACCTACAGCACCTACGGCCTGAAGAAAGACTTCGTTTTCGTTCAAGCCGATCTTTCAAGGTATCCGGTCGGATACGCCTGCGCTGCCTCCTCCGCTTTTCCCATCCTGCTGTCTCCCATAACTCTCATCAACTATGACAAAGGCAAGCCCATGAACCTGATGCAAGACGTAGACTACGAAATAGCCGACCTTAACCGCAGAGCGTACGTCGAAAAGGATATGTACTGCAAAACGCGTGACTTCTACAATGACCCAAGTAATAAATACATACACCTTGTAGACGGTGGACTGGTCGATAACCAGGGGCTGAAATCCATTATCGACGAGTTTGAAACCAACGGCATCATCAACACGAGGTTGAACGACCAAGACCACCCCCTAAAACGGCTCATCATTATCAATGTAAATGCGGGCGTGGCTTCGGAGGATACCTCAGCAAAATCCAAGAAGGCACCCGGTATTCCGGTAGTTGTCAAATACACGATGACTACATCCATGAACATTCTCTCTGCCGAACGGTGGACGAAGATAAAAGACCTCTGCAACAAAGTCAACCAAGACAGAATCGCGCTCAGAGAACGTACCCCGTCTTGGGCACAGTTGGAAATGCCGTACACCATCGAAATCAGCTTTCGCAACATCATAGATGGTGGTGACAGGGAAAAATGCCGTAACCTTCCTACCTCTTTTTCCCTAAATAAAACGAAGATTGCCCTGATTGATCGTGTTGTACCTACCCTAATCGAAGAAGACCCCGATCTGCAAAGGCTCAAGGAGAAATTACTTCAGGAAGCTAATGAATATCGCTCTGACAATTAGTACACGCTGGCTGGTATGTGTACGACAGAGGATGCTACGGAATACCCTTAATCAGACACTCAGCAATGGCGCACCTCAGTTTTACAATCCCATAGGAGGATAAATGATGGCATATCTAAAGGTCCTTGTACCAGGTAGGGAAAACCAAGATATTGATGTCTTAATCAATAAGAGAAAGAATGGTAAGGTTGGCAAGATTATCGTGCTAGACGATGGGTATGTTAAGATCTCAGTTGACCTTCCCAATGCAGAAGAAAAAACCGTGAATATAAAAAACACCGCAGAAGATCGACCTCGAGTCGTAAAGATTAAATGCCCCGAAGAAGCTGTCTAAGTTTTTCTGCTCCTACAATTTTTATAATTTCCCACACATTCTTAAACTTCAATGCGCCTGCTTTGCTACTGTACACTTTTTTCCAGCCTCAGAAAGTCAGGTGTGGCGGGGGGTTGAGAAACTGGACTTGAGGTATCAGACGCCAGGACGTGAGAGGGTAGACAAGACATGTAGGGCTTTCTTCCTCGTCCCCTGTCCCTCGCCCCTCGAAGCTCGGGACAGGCCACTCGTGTCTTGACGGTGAATCTGCGGGTGTTCATCTCACCGCGCCGATTTTCTAATCGCCACGAAAAGTGTACGGTAGTGAATCGTAGGGAAGGGGGCAGACAGGCGATGCCAAACGCTCGGTGCTGAATTCACCGAGCTACAAAACCGCACCCGATCAATCGGGTTATGGATGCGCCGAAAGTCCGATTCATCGGACGCTGCCCTGTAGCCCCGCGATTCATCGCGGGGCGTGGATCCCGTCTACAACCGCTTTTTCAGCTATGTGTCCGCCCCTAAGCTTCGTAGGAAGGGGTTGGGGTTAGGTCTCATCGCGCAATCGGGTGATAACTGAAAAACTCGTATTGGTTACAGATTTCCACGCCATGAGATAATTTCTTGTGCGACCTTCAGCACAGGCTGAATCCAGATTTCATCACGGTGTGAGGCAAGATACGCGCACAATTCGCGGAAGCTATCGGCCGATAACGATGAACCGTGATAGCTACCCGGTGCCCAACCCGAACTTGCCTCCTCCTGAAATCCATGAAATGTCATAACCACCCACCGATTTTGTTCGCTAGCCACCGCCGCTATTCGACAAAGATCCGAACCCGACATCCAACCCGCGACAGCTGACGAACTCAGATAGTGCAGGTCTGTTAATTCGGGGTGATTCGCGGCTTCACCTATGCCACGTGCTGCGGGAAAGTATTTTGCGATAATGGGAACGTAGCTCTGTCGAGTTGCGCCCTCGCCCACATAATTCTGATAGCAGGGATAGCAAAACGTCCGAACCGATTGCTCAGGGATGAGTTCTTGAAGGCGTCGCTCTGCTTCCACCACGTCGGCTTCGATTTCGTCGAGCGTAATGGTTTCGAGGGTCTTCCCACGCCCCCAACCGAAATTCCGCGTGCAGATGTGTTGGATGGTATGATTTCCAACCTCATGCCCCGTGAGCGCGACCTCACGCCAGGGTTGAAGCCGTTCTTTCCAGTCGTCGCCACGGGGGTTGATGTAAAATGTACCCCGCAAATCGTACTCGTCGAGGATCGGGATTGCAATATCCAATTGAGATTGACTCCCATCATCGAAACTCATCGAAACAGCACCTTGACAGCCGTTGGGCCATGGAAAAGTATTCATGTCTGTCATAATGACTCTCCTTCTCACTACATTTTGAATACCCTCATTTTCCCACAAATAGGAATCTGGGTCAATAAAAATCCTCCAACTTTTTTGTTGCGGAACGAATTCCACTTTGTTATGATAACAACGTAAATCATGGGATGAACAATCAGTCATTTTACCAATTTGGGGGCGTATGCTCATGAACCACTACCGTATTGGGATTATCGGCCTCGGCGGCATGGGAAATCATCACGCTGAAGCGGTGCAGTTAGAAGAAAATTGTGAGCTTGTTGGTGGGGCAGAAATAGACCCTTCTCGGGCTGAGGCATGGGGAAATCGGTTCGGCGTCGAAGCTATCTACGACAATTACGAGAAGATGATGGACGAACTCCTGCCTGATATTGTCATCGTCTCAACCCAGGCACCGATGCACTACACTCCAACGATTGCAGCGGCAAAGCGGGGCATTCATGTTTTCTGTGAGAAACCGATTGCACTGAACCTCATCCAGGCCGATGAGATGGTTGACACCTGCGATCGGCTTGACGTCAAGTTTTCCATCAACCACATCAAACGCGCAAGTCCCTACAATCAACACGTCCTTTCTTTAATCGAAAAGGGCGAGATCGGGCAGGTGCTTTTGCTCAAGGCGTCGGACAAAGGCGGACGAAAGGCTGGCAATTCGTTGATGGAAATGGGGACACATCTCTACGATTGGGTGCGTCTTTTTGGCGGCGATGTGGAGTGGGCACATGCTCACCTGGTTCAGATGGATGGCCGCGAATCAACAGTCCACGACATCAAACATACCCAAGAGGTTCATCCGAGAGACCGTGATGCAGGGATTGTTCTTGGAGAACGGGGGCATGCTTCTTTTCGTTTCAAGAACGGGATTCATGCAGATGTGCAGTTTCTCGCTCAACCACAGACCAACGATAACGGCTACGGCATCGACATCATCGGCACCGAAGGACGAATCGCCATTCGAGAGAGTGTCGGCACGACCATGTTCGTTCACAAGGGCGGACATAAAACGCCGGACGAACCGTGGGAGCAGGTTCATTTGCCAGCCGAAGAAATTGATGAAAGTGGGAATCAGCGAGATAAAGCTGATAAACGTCTGCTACTTCAACGTTTGATGCTACGCGATCTCATCAACACGATTGAGGAAGATCGAG
>JADFGN010000405.1 GCA_022567695.1 Candidatus Poribacteria bacterium
AGGGAGAAATGCGAGGAATTTTAGCACGATGTTTTGCGAATTTCGTCCATTGATACAAACAGGTCTCCCTTGAGGAGACATCTACCGATTCTTTGCTCTGCTTGTAAATTTCTAAAATGTTCGCTCACTCCGTTCACGAACGCCGAAATTCATCCCCATCAATGTCACCACTGCAATCTTTATTGCAGTTTACCGATTTATTAACTTAAAAACAGAAATTGAGGGGAATTCTTTCAGCGTTTCTTTTAATTCCAATAAAGTCTATTTAACTTGACAATGTTAGATTACCGGTTGAACGTCGATGACAACTGAACTCTGGATTTGCGCGATTTTTTGCGGCGCTTCGACCATTGCCAATTTGGCTAAAGATTTTTCAAAACAATGTTATCGTGGCGTGAGTCAATTGAGACCGATGAATTGCCAACTGGTGAATGAATGGCTATCAAAATTAAATAGCCAAAATGTAAGCAAACCTAGATGTCATAGGGATCCTAACTTAACATTGTCAAGATACTTCATCACTTATCGGGAAATTCAGACTTCTGAACTCAGTACGTAAATCTGTTGAAAAACCGTATGATAGTGCAGTTACCATAAGGGTTGCCCTAAAGGTATCAGCCGATGCTGTATTGTTGTGTTGATTGTACCCACGTCTAAGGCGCTCATCAAATGTCTGTAAAAGTTTCATCATTCTCTTTAAAGGTGCCTTATATCCCAATCCCGTATTTTCAGCATAAGCACAAAATACATAAGCAATCGTCATAAAAGTATTGAAGGTTTCGTCCTCCGGAGTACTCAAATCATTCCACGATGAAAAGCGCATGTCAGATCGATAATCTTCATAGGCATTTCTCATAACAAGGATAGAAGAAACAGCACTCTGTTTGAGTTCAACAACGATGTCCTCACTAAGACCGTAAGAAATCGCATTATTTAGCATTTCGTAAGCGGTTGCATGCTGAAATATCTGTGCCATACTTTCAGAGAATATCGCATTTGCGTTACCGTCAATCTTGCCACCGTAATAGTAATTGGAAGGTGTATTTAGAGTGAAGTTATGCCCGATCTCATGCATCAATGAAGAGTATTGTATCGTTCCTTGGAGCCCATAATCTCCTACACCGATTCCTACCGGATTTGTATACCAAAGGGAATACATACCCTGAAATGGAGGGTCTCTTAAGATAACCTGTTCAAAGTTTCCGTCAATCAGGTATACATTATCATTAACAAAGTCTTTTTGGATTGATGCTATCAAGGTTAATATGTACTCAAGAGTCGATTTAGAAATATCTTCAAAAAGGCTCTCATCAAAATAGGTATGTTCTTGGGGAAACCACCCTTGAGAAGTCGTTCCGTCCCCCCACTCCCATGTGAATGGAATTGTAGGTTGCCGGGTATCGACCCCGCTGATGGCGACTTCTCCAGTCTCCCGATTTTTATTTATGACCCACACCTTTAGAGAAGGAAACTCGCCGAAAAGTCCTTTTTTAAAATTGAACTGCCTTGTTTCAGAAACATCGCGTGTGCTTATCTCAACCACACGACCTTGTTCATCATGGGAAAACAAATAGTGGTTCTCATCGACATATAAGCTGTTGATAAAGCCGTTCCCATCACGTTCCAGAACCACATCACGCCGTTCAATGTGGCCTTGAGTGGCCATTGTATAGAAGAAGGTATGATTCTCTCCCAATGAGTAAACATCAGCAAAGAAAAGAAATTGATTCAATGGTTCTTTGTAGCCATTTTCAAAGCGGGTCAAGGCGAGATCAAGAGTATGTTTGCTATTGGCAAAGTATTGATTGGCAATAGACGCGAAAAACTCTTGGGGAGCATTGATAAAGAAATCATTTTCAAACATACTCCGCAGATAGTTCATCGAAACACTGCCTGCCTGTTCAATCAACTGTATTCGACGTGGATTATCGTGGTGGACATAATAGAAGTCCACAACGTGGTTGAGTTCATGTACCCAGATGTTGGAGAACACGTCAGAATAATAAGGCTTAACATCAGCTGGAAAAACATTCTCTGGTGTTGAGGCGACCTTAATGCTTCCGATGTTGATTACATTGGTGTTAACAGCATTAATCCAATCCTCTTCACCTAAGAAATCCCAAACGGTAATCGCCCCCAGATTATGGAGTAATGACGGTATTAACTCCAACGTACCATAGATAAGAGACAATTGTCGGTCGTCTAACCCAGCGTTGTCAATGATGATTACAGAAAATTGATTCCATATGTCTAAATATTTATCCGTCAAATGTACTGTATCGGCTATCTGCTGTTTGATTTCTGGTCTAAGTATTTTAGGGTCTGCACTATTCTGTAGTGGTAAAGATACCAGATTCATGTAGATTTGAGACCGTAGCCAACCCAAGTGTGGAAATGAATTAATATCAATTGTGTATTCTTTTTGAAAGATTTGATTTTGGTCCACAAGGCTCTTGTGGAAGTTGTAAAGCTCATCGCGTGTCTGTACACTCAAATCCTTTGACTTTGCAAAAAGATTCATAAAGCGCGTGGTAGCGCGGAGTGTCTCCAAAAGTGTTGCATCTTCATTCAGAGCGATTCCCAACTCATTGTCATGCTGCATTATAATGCGATTCGTTAGCTCTTGAAGCGATTTTGCAATCCCCTCTTGGAGTTCCACGCGAGCACCATCAGTTCCCCAGTAGAATATAGGATATTGAAGGTAATTATAAAGCTCAGCGGTAAATGAAGTTTCTGCAAAGTATTGAGAGAAGAACGATTGCCAGTCACTTCTGGTGTATTCAATCTTCCATAGGATTTGGTTTGTTGGCCCCACTAACTCTTGAATCCAATCTGTTGACAAGGCGCGAAGATTGCGTGTTAACGTTTGGTTATCTTCTGCTTTCATTGATCCAAAAAGAGAAAACGAAGATAGCGGAAAAGCTAAAATTAGGATAATGAGATTGATACAAACCTTTTGCTGCTTAACTGAGAAAGTCACAACAGTTCTCGCTTCCTATTTCAGAATTACCATCCGCTTCACTGAAGTGAAATCATCTGCCCTGAGTTGATAGAAGTAGAGTCCACTACTTACCAATTCACCGGCATCGCTTCGACCGTCCCAATATGCCGCATTTTCACGGTTCAGGTATAACCCCGCAGGTTGCTCACCGAGATTCAGGCGTCGAATGAGCCGCCCCCGTATATTGTATATCTCTATCGTCACTTCCGCGGATGATGCCAGCTGATACGGTATCCACGTTTCAGGATTAAACGGATTTGGGTAGTTCGGCAGTAGCTTCGTATCTGTAGGAATCTCATACGCAATGAGGTTAGGGAGACGAATTTGGCTCTCGCTGACATCTTCCGGTGTGACAACGTAACGCAACGGTCGAATGTCAATGAGCGGAGAGGGCGTTTCAACACTGACCTTAAGTACATCGTCAACCTGCGCCGCACGACTTGAGATGGCATCCACGAAAGTTACGCTGTAGCCGCCTTCAGATCCGTCACTGCCGGACACGACGCTAAGCAAAGCCCCGGTGGAGAGGTTCCTGACAGTAATACGGAATCGATCTGTGCTTAAACCCGCTAGTTCTTCGGTGACAATCACGCCATGGACGGCCAAAACAGGGGTCCTTTCACCAACTGTCTGACCAACAAGTGCTAGTGGCGGCGCGGCAATACGGCTGCCTGAGACATTATCCCACGCATCACCGGTGATTTGTGCCACACCTAAGGCCCGAGCGGTGATAATGAAGGATTGCCCCCCTGTTAAGGGAACATCATCATCATCACCAGTATGGTCAATTACTTTAAACTGACCGGCCTCCCAGACCATGATGGCAGTGGCGTTATTCTCAATACCTGGCAAACTTAAGAGATCACTGACAAGCTGGAGTCTTTCATCTTGAAGCGGCACGCCAACGAGGTTCGTGCCGGGGTTGAGTCGAATCTGGCTCGTGCCATTCGCTCCTAAAGCCTCACCCCTAAGAAGCAGAGCCACAGGATTTTTCATTACAGTGATAATTCCGAGGTCATCGGTAAGTATCTGGTCGGCAGCTCTATCTCTGCTCTGATTGCCGAGATAGCTGAACCACTTCTGCTCCAATGGATTGTAGGTAATGAGGAAATTGACATCGTCCGACCCACCTAGGACATTATAAAGGTCTCCAATCGTTTGTAACTTCTTCGGTTGATCGTCAGTTGATGTGACTTTGAGTGGGAGATGGATGAAGCTAATTCCCTTTTGCACCGTGAGATTAAATTCGGGTTCCGTCAGTGGTACTGGTGCAGGCGATTCAGATGACACATTGCCGGGTTTTAATACGACATCGTAAAACCGATATGGCTCAAAAAGAAAGGCTTTTTGTCCGGTGAAACGATCAAGTGGCCAACCCGTGCCTTCTAAATTGGCCAAGATAATGTTGATGCCAATTTTCCTGCCTTCACGCAATGTAAGCCCAGAAACAGTTTTGCCTGTCAAGCCATAACCTTGTCCAATGTTTTTGGGAATGGCGATTTCAATGACGTATTCACCACTTGTGTTTCTGCCGGTTCCCATTTTCCCATTCGATACTTCGGTGAAACTCTGTTGGCCACCGTGAGGATTAAGATTCTCACCGACGAAAAATAGCGAATTACCCCCGTAATCTGCCCTGAACTCATACGTATCGCCACCCTCAAATAGTCCGTTTTCGCCACTACCGTCTATTCGAATGCTCAAGCGGAAGAGCTTGTTGGCAACAACTGCAAAATAGAGGTAATCTTCATCCCAAGCAGCGTAGGAATTGCTCTTCAGGTCGGCTAAATCGCTAAAATAGTAATCACTACAGTAGGGATTCCACGCACTTTCGATAGTTCCATCTATATGCAGTGGAAGCGACGGAGCGTGTAGTTCAGTAACGACCTTGGACAGGGGATAAGCATCTAGCCCGTCTTGAATGCCATCCCCGTCGGTGTCGTTATCATTTGGATTGGAGCCGCGATAGATTCCTGCAACGAACTCATCAAAATCGCTCAATCCATCGGCGTCGCTATCCTTTGCATGGGGACTTGAACCCCAGCGAGCCTCATCGATTGGAACGCGGTCGTCGTTATCAGGCAAATAATCTTGGTCCAAATCAACGACTTCAATGTACCCATCCCATGGGAAGGCAAAATCGTCGTGAGCATTGAAAACTCTCAGTATTGTCGCTTGCCAGTCGTAATGTGTTCCCGAATCATAAGTCTGATGAGATAATTTCTGTGCATATGCATCTTCAGGATGCCCATGTAGCATTTCGGGATGCCCACTTACATGTGCAATCGGGAGGTCTAGAACGTGCTGAAACTCATGCGTAAATGTCCAAGCAACCGTATAATCCACGCTCTTGTCAGAGTCAGGATAAGGTACACCGCATATCCTACCTGAAGCAACTGTAGTATGTCCTAATATCATCTGGCTAGTCGCGAAACACGCATCCAGTTGACCTGTCGCATATGCCACATCAAATTGGTTATTCTGGATGCCCCTATCGCGCAAATCCACTTCAAATCTAGCAATATCAAGTGTTCTCGATCCTAATTCTGTATGCTTTGTTGGTGGCAGTGTAGGAACATATAAATAGACAATATTTAGATTCAATCGCGCTTTGGAATTGCGCCAATAGAACTTCCGCCCCAGTTCAATCCCACCGCGTAGTCTTTCAGGTTCGCCTGGTCCCAATCCCTCGGTATAAATCACAACCAGAATGTCCAAGCTCTGATGCACTGAGTAGCGGTTTGACTTTGTATCGGTTGTATCGCTAACTTCGGTGGATTTTATGCTCTCGTTTCCGAATTTATCGCGTGCGGCTATCTTATAGAAGTACTCAACGCCTGGCTGCAAATCGTAATCGGTAACAGTTTGCACGTTTCCCACATAGATAGAGGGTTGCGGGGGATATTCGTGGCCATCTGCGTGTCTGTATATGTTGAATCCGCTGATGTCTGATGGGTATAGATCCCATTTCAGTTGAATCGTCGTATAGAAAGGTATAACCTGAAGGCCTGTTGGTGCAACATCCAGCTCGATATTTGTGGTCACCTCAGTATCTTTTCGGGTGGTTGTCGAGGCAGTATTTGATCCTTCTGAAAGGCTAAATCCTTCAATAAACGCCCGCACACGATAGGTATACACCGTATTCGTCTGCAGTTCGGTGTCACTGTAACGGGTCACATTAGCTCCAAGATGTATGGACCTGCTTTGTCTGGGTAAAAGCGATGAATCGTATGATTATCGAGTACCCGTACCGAAACCAGTTTGAAGCATGTTCGACCGCGCATAGGTCGAACTGCCCAATTGGTTTCGGTGCGACAAACACGTCGCGACCACAATCCATTGAGCCACACCCTCGGCGTTGAAAGGGATTGGGTCTATGACCCCATAGGCGTCAATTTAAGGCTAAAAGACGCCTATGGGGATTGGGTCTATGACCCGCACCCCTTATTTCGTTTCCTCCCCTGCTGATGAGGTATATCCGTCTCTCTTTTCTTCTCTCAAACATATAGAATATAGAATATAACTAATTTTCAAAAAGAAAGCTTACATTTCTAACTGCGAAACCCGCATGGTTACTGATTTCTTGCGGGCATTTATTCTCGGAGATTAGTTAGAATATATACAGTATAGATAGATAGTCTCTATCGTTTATAAATTTTTCTGTTAACTTGACAGTCATACCCTCATGTCTTCACCCGTCAGTGGTAACGGTTTTAGCATACCCCCGTCCCCATTTCCCCGCCCGACCAAACGAAATGAGGGGTGGGTGTTGGGTTTGTGCCATATGGGGCATATGAACGAAATGAGGGGCCAAGAGCGAAATGAGTGAAGCGTGCGAACCAAACGAAACCTTTAAATAGATATACCTCCTACAAACCCCGTATGGATCTCACGTTTGAGATGGTCAAAAAAAACG
The DNA here is from genome assembly GCA_022567695.1 of Candidatus Poribacteria bacterium. GTDB lineage: Bacteria > Poribacteria > WGA-4E > WGA-4E > PCPOR2b > JADFGN01. Next base: position 6,918 of record JADFGN010000405.1, read on the forward strand.
CCATCTTCAAAGAC
>JADFGN010000406.1 GCA_022567695.1 Candidatus Poribacteria bacterium
GTTATATGGCGTAATCGCCGTTTGTATGATAACCAGCGTCACGCCGATGATAGCCGCTCTTAGAGTCATATGTTCACTTATTCCCATGCCCTGCGTGGGAATGTTGCTTGGATGCCATGCGTCCCATCATTCCATTTCTGACGAAGATAAGACTGTCGAGATTGGAATCTCGACCTACAGACTACAGACAGATTATACAATCCGCCGCCACTGCCTAGGGCCTATAAAAAGTTAGCCCAGGACGTAATTAGCCCTGGGCTTAACTGAAGATTGTTCAAAGTATGAAAGTGGAACTTTTTGTACGCCGATCTATTTCAACGGCTGGCTTTAATCTCGCCCCAGATGGTGGTGAGTTTACCACGCGGTTCAACGGAAACAACGAAGGTTGTAAGTTCTGCCGCCGATGGCGACGCATTGAAAATCCGTATCTCATCAATGACTCCGGCAAACCAATCTCGATCGGTTCCTGTTCCATCATCATCGTGAAATACAACGTTGGTACTGGTTCCACCGATGCCGATGTCATCGCCGTGGTTAAACATCTGTCCGCCCGGCTCACTGGCAACCTTTTCACCATTGAACCACATTTCAAATTTATCGGGTTCAACGACGTTGCCTCCATCGCGGATGACTAAACCGACGTGATACCACACGTCGGACTGAATCGGCATAGATGGCCATGCACCATCCCAATTATACTCGGCACGGTTCCAGGCGCCGACATACACGTTACCACCGTGGACGTAAATCACAATGCCGCGTGTGCGACCGCCCTCCTCGAAGACCACCTGCTTCCGATCGGCGATTGACGCATCATCAACTTTGAATATTGCGGTGATTGTGCGGTCGGTCCAAGGACCATTTGTGACGTTGATCAGATCGCTGTCGGGAATCCTGATGATATCATCGACACCATCGAACCGGAGTCCACCGCCCCGGGCACCTGTTGTCCATGTTGCGCCTTCAATTGTACCATCGGTTGCTTGTCCCCCCGAATCGGTGAGTATGTCGCCGGAACCATCATCGAAGAGCCATACAGCGGCGATGTCTGCTGGATCGATCGTTAAAGTTTGTGCTATTCCCGGTTTGGCAAATAACAAACCGAAAGCCACCAAACTTATACATGCTGTGTAGAAAGTGATTTTTTTCATTTGATACCTCCAAGTATCTTGATTGTACTCAATGACTCCTACATTTCGTAGAGCCTGCCCCGATCCATCGGGGGCATCCTTGAGAAGGTTTGGAACCTTCTCAAGGTTAAATGTCCAATTTAGTTAATCGCCACTCCTAACACGACTTTGTCAGATTCCTTTCCCCGTAGGTCGGGTTGAGGAAAGCAACGCGGTGCGGGGTTTGGGTTGGGTTTCACTGGCCAACGGGTCCATTTTTCGATTTGCCTCAACCCAAACCCGACAGTCTTGGCAGTTCTGTTGCCCAGACGCCGTTCAACCCAATCTACGAATCTAACTTGCCATGAGAAAACAACTCCTGCTTGTGCTTTCATTTGTGCTACTGTTTGCATTGCCCGTCTGCGCACACGAGGGGCCGTGGAAAACTTACACCGTTGCCGACGGTCTAGTGAGCCCGGCTGTGACGGTTATCTTCCAAGACAGCCGTGGGAATTTGTGGTTTGGCACGAGAGGCGGAGGTCTCAGCCAGTTCGATGGACAAAACTTCCGGTCTTTCACCGAAAAAGATGGATTGCCACAAGGACACATCAAACAGGTCTTTGAAGACAAACGAGGACATCTCTGGTTTATCACGTCCCGTGGCTTTGCGCCGTCGAGCCCTGGTTTGGTGAGCCGATATAATAGAAAGACGTTTCGCCAGATAACTGAGCAGGACGGTTTGAAGGGAGGTTCTTCAAATGTCATGCTGAAGGATAGAAACGGTGATCTATGGTTTGCCAACGAACATGGACTGACAAGATTTGATGGCAAGCGGTTTCAACGGTTCGGAGGGGAGGCGTTCAAAAAAGAGGGACAAATCTTTGCAATTTTTGAGAGCCGAAACGGTGACATCTGGCTGGGAGGACGTATATTGAACACAGATGAGGCCAGTCCACTTGTCATGCGATACGATGGGAGTGAACTCCGGCGTCTTTCTGTCGAATCGTTCTCGCCAGAAGCGACAATCTATGCAATTGGGGAAGATGACATGGGAAATCTCTGGTTTGGGGGCAGACGTATCCTGCTGAAGTACGATGGCGAAAAGTTTGAACACATGGATGGCGAAAAGCCTGGGCATCTCCGCCTGACTTTGGGAGAGAGACAAGAGTCTGTTATGAGAAAGATGCGGCGCCTTAGTGGTAGAGGAGTCAGACCAGTTGATTCAGACCGATTCAGAATACATGAGATTTTTATTGATTCTATCTTCAAAGACAGTCGCGGGCATCTGTGGTTTAATCATAGAGGAATTGTAAGCTACTGGGATGGCGTCGAGCTCCAGCATTTTCTCATTCCAAGAAATTGGGCGGAACTCCCGGAAGATTATATCTGGCGAGATGAAAGTCAGTCGCCTGGGTTTTATCCAGGCCATCTGGCAATCGAGGATATGAAAGGCAACCTCTGGTTTAAATACGTAAGTGGAGCCCATCGATACGACGGAAAGAGCTTTCAGACATTTACGGTTGATGATGGCTTGGGCAGTGACAATATCTTTGCTATTTTTGAGGCGATGGATGGGAAATTTTGGTTTGGGCACGACAATGGCGTGACAGTTTTTGATCCTGCGCCCGCAACCATTCAGAATTTCACAACGAGAGAGGCATTAGGGAGTAATAGTATTCGTGTCATCTACGAGGACAAAGAAGACTTTGTTTGGTTTGGTGTGCCTGGTGGCGTTGCTCGATACAACGGAGATAAACTGCAATATTTTTCCGCGAAACAGATGGGACGCAGACAGCTTCGGAGCACAGCCCACATCGTGAGTATCCTCGATGGTGGAGACAAGGGCTTGTGGTTTATTGGTGGTCGCGGTAGGCGAGGCTTTGTCCAAACAGACCAAATTTTCCGATATAAAGATGACAAGTTTCAGTACCATAGCATCCGACATCCCGATACGAGTATTCCAAGTCAATACACTTCCTCCAGACGCCGTAGATTAAACAACATCTTTACGGTTGATTCTGCAGGAAATCTCTGGTTTGCCAGCGGGAGTTCGCTCATTAAATGTGATGAAAAAAAATGTCAACTATTCACAAGAAATGGCTGGAAAGCCTTACCTCGAAGATTGCCGCGGGATGGTTCCCCTATTACTGCGCTCCATGCAGATACTCAGGGAAATATTTGGTTTGCGAACGGTGACGAAGGCATCAAGCGATACGATGGTAGAAATCTCAAGACGTTCACAACCGCTGACGGCTTAGGCATCAATAACTGCCAGAAAATCTTTGAAGATGAATATGGAAATCTTTGGTTTGCTGCGAGTTCTGGGCAGATTCTTATTAAATATGACGGCAAATCATTTCAGCGGTTTTCCGTTCCAAATGTCGTTGGTTTTCCAATTGAGATTCACCACGATATTCATGACATTATCTCATTTATCTATCCATACACCATAGCGAGATACGATGGACAAAATTTTGAGCTTTTGAGACGCGATAAAATCTCGGAATCCCTGAGATCTAACCCTGTCCGCGCATCCATCACCGACAATTCAGGCGACCTCTGGTTGGCAACCGCTGAAGGTGTAGTCAGGTACGACGGAAAGCAGTTCACAACCTACACGACGCACGACGGTTTTCTCGTCAATGACATCAGAGATGTCAAGGAAGATAGACATGGAAATCTCTGGTTTGCCACCTGGGGCGGGGGCGTCGTACGTTACGATGGAGATACCTTTTACACAATCACCACCAAGCGTGGTTTGATTCACAACAATGTTCGACACATCTATGAGGATAGCCAGGGCGATATGTGGTTTGCCACGGATGGTGGTATTACCAAATACACGTCGAGACCAGACAGCTTACCTCAGATTAAACTCACGAAAGTGATTGCCGATAATGTTTATACCAGCTTTGACGCGACGTTGCAGTTGCCCGCCAAAACAGATCGCCTGACATTTGCATATCAAGGAATCAGCCTTCAGCGAGCAAATCTGCTCTATAGCTACAAGCTGGAAGGATATGATACGGATTGGAGTCAGCCTGCGCCCGAAAAACGGGTCGAGTACAATGGTTTGAAACCGGGTGACTACACCTTTTTGATCAAAGCCCTCCGGGAAGATTCGACCTATTCAAACCCACCCGCCGTCGTCAGGCTTACCGTTGCATCGCCTTTTTGGGTACACTGGCAAAGCTATCTACCGACAGTGATTTTTAACCTGGCTATTGTATCTCTTATCATCCGGCTTGTTGTTCAGCGCAAGCGTGCGGCGGGCTTACGTGATGAAGTGCGGCAAAAGGAAGAAGCCGAAGTCAAGCGTATGGCCCACGAATTAAACGACGCCCGCGAGATACAGATGGGTTTGTTGCCTCAAGAATCCCCGCGCATTGAGGGGTTTGAACTCGCAGGAACTTCTCTGCCCGCCACCGAAGTCGGCGGTGATTTCTACGACTACCTAATCCTGGACGACAATTTGATTGGCATTGCCCTGGCTGATGTCTCAGGAAAAGGGTTGCGTAGCGCAATGAATGCTGTACTAACAAACGGCATGTTGTATGAAGTTGTCAAATTTAACCAGAGTTTCCAGAGGGTTTTGAGTTTAGCGCAACAATCAACAGCAGAACTCGCAAAGGTCAGTGTAATTTTGTCCAGACTGAATACAGATTTGTATCCCCGGCTTTATAGTTCGATGTTTACCGCCCTCAACTTCGGCCTCCTCAATTCACAGACGAAACAGATTCGATATACCAATGCCGGACAACCATACCCTATCATTAAGCGTGGAGAGAAAGTCGAGGAAATTGAACTCGGCGGCCTACCGCTAGGACGAAAAAAAACAGTGACGTATGGTGAAGTGACCATTGATTTGCAACCCGGAAATTACTTCATTTTCTTCACCGATGGTCTCGCAGAAGCAACAAACACAGCAGAGGAAATGTATGGCTACAACCGATTGAAGGAGACTGTCCGCTGTGCTGCTACAGACCTCAGCGCAGAAGATATGATCGATCATATCCTACAAGATGTTCGCACCTTTGTAGGCGAGATGGAACAGTACGACGATATAACGATCGTGGTATTGCGATGTTTGGACACATGACATTAAAACGTGTTACAATTGCGGTGAATTATTCGGCTGATGGCGCCAATGTGGATACGGCTCATCGCTTTGATTAAGGTGGCTTCTCGATCAGTAGGCAGGTCAAAGTTTGCTTTAAGAAAGGTTGATACCCCATGAATTCCGGATGCCCCAACATTCTTATCATCACAACAGATCAGCAGCGGACGGACAGCCTGAGTTGCTATGGCTCCACATTTACCGACACACCCCATTTGGATCGATTGGCGGCTGAAGGCGTCTGTTTAGAGCGCGCGTATTGTGCAAATCCGGTGTGTACGCCCGCTCGCGCTTCAATTTTCACAGGACGCTATCCGAGCCGTCATGGTGCATGGAACGTCGGGATGAATGTCCCCGAAGAGGAATTGATGATTTCCCATCGCCTCGCGGACGTCGGTTATCGAACACACTATGTCGGCAAAGCCCACTTTCAACCCTTTGGTGGCTCCGCCGATCAATCGGTCGAAACGCGAAATAACAATACACGCTATCCAGAATTTCGTGGTCCCTACTACGGCTTTGAAACGGTCGAATTGGCACTCGGTCATACAACCTACGGTTTAGCGGGACACTACGGTGAGTGGGTGAAATCTCAGACGGAGGCATCCGGGGAAACATTTGATGCCTATCAAAAAGCGACCTGTTTAGCGGAGACCCGTTTTGGCGGTGAAGCCTATGATTGGGAAATTCCACTGAAATACCACAACAGCGTTTGGACGGCAGATCGCACGATTGATTTTCTTGAGAATAACAGTCCAAATCAACCTTTCCTGCTCGCTGTGGGATTTCAAGACCCTCACCATCCGCACTGTTTGCCGACGGAATTCGAAGCGCGTGTATCCCCAGATGAAGTTCCTCTGCCGGACTTCACTGAGGGAGAGTTGGACGATAAGCCTCCGCACTTTTTGGAAGCGCATTGGGGTAAGCTTGAGGAATCGGCAATTCGGGGTCAATTCCCGATCGCCGGCCAAGGGGCGGGGTTTGACTTTCGTAAAGTGACTGAAAGGGATGCCCGTTTCGGACGCGCGTATTATTTCAGCATGGTCAAGTTGATTGATCAACAGGTCGGGCGGATTTTAGAAAGTTTAGACCGGAACGGTTTCGCCGAAAATACGCTGGTGTGCTTTACCTCCGATCACGGCGAATTGCTCGGCGATCACGGGTTGTGGATGAAGGGTCCGTTCCATTACGAACAGCTCGTGCGTATTCCCATGCTCATGCGCTGGCCACAGGGGTTTTCCGGTGGAAAACGCATATCTTCGCTATTTAGCCATGTTGATATTGTGCCCACGATTCTCGCCGCCACAGGGTTGCCACTACCATCGCAGATAGACGGTGTTAATGCGCTTCCCATGCTACGTGGAGATATTGAAAGCGTGCGGGATGCAGCGATGATTGAATGCATCGACGATCTGAAGGGTTTGCGATTGAAAACGATTGTCACTCCCGAACGTAAGCTGACGTGGTATTGCGGCCACGATTATGGTGAACTCTACGATTTGGACACAGATCCCAACGAACGAATCAATCGGTGGGCACACACGGATTATGCGACAGAACGCGCGCAATTGCTAGCGCGGCTCCTTGATGCAACCGAACCTTTGGAAAAGCGGGCAGAACGTGTTTCCTATGCCTAAAATAAGTTTAGGTTTTAATTGTGGGAGCGGCTTCCTAGCCGCGATAGTCGGG
>JADFGN010000407.1 GCA_022567695.1 Candidatus Poribacteria bacterium
TGTGCCTTCGTTGACTTTGATAATGATGGGTTTCTGGACATCTATCTGGTCAGCGCAGCAGCTCTACCGGGCTTTCACTCGACGAAACCGCCGACAAACGCACTTTACCGTAACAATGGGGATGGGACGTTTACCGATGTCACTGACATTGCCGGAGTTGGTCAGGCCGGCTACGGTACGGGAATCACGGCAGGGGATTACAATAACGATGGGCTTATGGATTTCTATGTCACGAACTTCGGCGCAAATGTTCTCTACCGCAACAATGGCGATGGAACATTCACTGACGTGACGGAAGAAGCAGGTGTACGCGATGCTCGATGGAGCGCGGGGGCGGCTTTTGCTGATTATGACAACGACGGATTCTTGGACCTCTACGTGACCAACTACTGTGATTTTCGTTTTGAAGATCACAAGACCTGTCATGAACAAGGCGTTGAGGTGTACTGCGGTCCTGAAGAATTTAACGGTCTCCCCGATACACTGTACCATAACAACGGAGATGGTACTTTTTCGGACGTCACTCAAAAAGCGGGTGTTTACAATGCCAAGGGCAAAGGAATGAGCGTCATCTGGGCGGACTATGACAATGATCGAGATTTGGACATTTTCGTTGCCAACGATGGTACGGAGAATTTTCTGTATCAAAATAATGGCAATGGTACATTTACCGATGTCGCTTGGATGGCGGGCGTGGAAAGTGATGAACGGGGTAATCCGCAAGGAAGTATGGGCGTGGACTTTGGTGATTATAATAATGATGGTACGCTAGACCTCGTGGTGACCAATTTTCAACGTCAACTCAATGCCGTCTATCGGAATGATGGCGACGGTTTCTTCACCGACGCCGCCTTTATCGTCGGGCTTGGGTACAGCCTGCCTTATGTCAGTTGGGGCACAGGTTTCTTCGATTTCAACAATGATGCGCAACGAGACCTGTTTATCGCGAATGGTCATATCCAGAATGCAATCGAACAATATGATAAGAGCAGCACTTATCTTCAACCAAACCAACTGTTGCTCAACGATGGGGTTGGTCGATTTGTGAACACCTCAGCAGAAGCGGGAGCAGGACTGCAAATCAGCAAGGCGAGTCGAGGGGTGGCATTCGGCGATTATGATAATGATGGAGATATAGACATTCTCATCAACAACGCACATGATACACCAGACCTGCTTCGCAATGATACGAATGGCGATTATCACTGGATTTCGATCAAAACAATAGGCACGAAGAGCAATCGGGATGGGATTGGCGCGAGAATCCAAGTGCGTGTGGGTGATCTGACGCAAACCGCCGAAGTGCGGAGCGGGGCAAGCTACATGTCTCAGAACGACATGCGCGTGCACTTTGGCTTGGGGGCCGCTGAGAAAATAGATCGCATTGAGGTGCGTTGGCCGAGCGGGATAGTGGATGTGCTCGAAGATGTGCTGCCGAATCAGATCCTCGACGTGAGAGAAGGAGGGCAGGAAATAGAAAAATAAAAGAGGGGAACAACTACCAACTTTTTATGGGTGCTGATTGGGGTTTTCGGTGAATAAACTTTCCAACGATGCAACTTGACAAAGCGCATCGTCCGATGACAAAAAGATGAGATTAGATGACGAAATAGGTTGTAGATTATCTCTCAATTCCAATACTGTTGCCAGTTGGATTGCGTCATAGCCCCGTAACGGATGCTGCTTCGCCAACTCCATTGCACGTGCAATCACCGCATATGTCACACGGAGTCGGCTGTATCGGTAGCGAAAATCGCTTTCAAACTGATCAATAGCATTTTGATAAACAGATTGAGAAATATCACCAAGTCTAACCTTTCGTGAAAAAGCAGAACTCATCTCCACACCAGTAATCGTCACGATGAAAATCTGACGAGCACTCGTTATCCCAAGAAACAGTTGGCGAATCCATTGACTTCCAATCTCATTCAGGTAGCGTTTGACGAGTGCACTCGTATCAGCGTAATAAATCACTGTTCACCTCGATCTTCGATGATAACTTCAGACGTTGGTTTTCCTTTCGCAGGCAATGGTGTGAAATCTGGCAATGGTAAATCTCCCTTATCTGGAATTTCATCCATTAAACCCGCATCCACAAGTATTTGGAAAATCCGAAGCGATTCGAGTTGGGTCGATGGGAGTTGAGTTTGTTGAATTGGTTTAGCCATCTTAATTTACTTTCCCTTCTTCATCAAATAAAAATATTTGGTTGAATTGTACTGGGTGGGTATGAATTTGTCAAGAGGAAGAGATAACAGATCGACAAGCAAATAAAATCGAATCTCAAGGTAAAACAGGTGAAACGAACAAAGCAGCTTATCATCGTGTTGATGGGATTTCTAGCACTGGCTATTTGGCGCATCCCCGCCGAAAGCCGAGGGATTCCAGAATCCATACAGTTAGAGTTGCAACGCGGGGATGCTTATGTCATCGAAGGTAAACTCAATGACGCCGCACGTATCTATCAGGGAATCTTGAAGCAGGATGAGACGTCCGCTGAAGCGTATCGGGGGCTGGGGCTTGTTTCCTGGACTCGCGGAGTGGTAGGTGAAGCACTTCAATACTATCGCAAAGCGTTGACACTCAATCCTACGTTCGTCGAGGCACATACCGACCTGGCACTTATTCTGTCGAATATTGGGCAACATCTCAAAGCAATCGAACATTGCGAGTTGGCGGTGCAGAGCGTACCCGATTCTGGCCGGGTCAGGCTCACCTATGGTAACATCCTTTGGCGCGCAGAGCGATACGAGGATGCTATCCAGCAGTATCATGTGGCATTGAAGCAAGACGACAATCATTTGGTGGAAGGGCATATTGGACTGGGTCGAGCGTATCTTGCGTTGGCGAAATTGGATGCCGCGCTTGAGGCGTTGGAGGCGGCGTTCGCGTTAGATGCAAACCGGTACGATGTCTACTATAATCGTGGCGTCGTCTATTCCAAACAGGGAAACTATGACGCGGCGATTGCGGATTTTCAAAAAGTGTTGGAATTTAGATTCGACGATTCGGGCGCATTTTTTGAAATTGGATTTGCCTACCAGCAACAAGGTCAGTATGCTCGAGCGATTCATGCCTATCAGAAAGCCAACGAAATCAATCCAGACGATGCAGTGGTACATCATAACCTTGCGAGATGCTACATTCGGCAGGGAGATAGAAAAGCCGCCGAAAAGGAAAGAAAGATTACCAAAGCACTTCAGGAGTATGAAGATAAAATCGACCATGCCAGAGCGTATATCAATCAATATTCTGATAAGGCAGAGGGATACGCTTATTTGGCTTCACTTTATCAACAGCGCGGCAAATTGGAGGACGCTGTCCAACAATATCGCATCGCCATTGCTGTTGATTCGCTTTTCATGCCTGCCTACAGCAACCTCGCGGAACTTTATATCCAACAGCGCGAATTGATGCAAGCTATTAAAATTTACCGTCTAGCGATTCAGCATAACCCTGAGGAGATTCAGATGCGCGTCATGCTAGCATTGCTGTATAAAGAGCAGAATCGGATGAAGGAGGCGATGGTGCAATTGGACATCGCACGGGAGTTGGTTGAAGCGCATGCGGATAGAGGCACGACTGCCGAACACTTGCAGATTCTCTCATTTGTGTACTATGCGAAAGGATGGTACGGCAAAGCTGAAGCCGCCCTGCTCCAACTCATAAAATTAGATCCGAAAAATCCCGAGTATCGACACCAACTCAGTACCATCCGTGCTGCACACCAGCGTGAAAAAATGCGAAAAAATGATTGACCAATTTTTGAAACTCTGATACAATAAGCCCGATTTCAGCAGAGAACTCTTAAACGTGAGAGATGCTCTGGAGCAATCCTATTCAATTCAACCTTAAATAGAGAGGTACAATTCATGCAAAAAAGTTTCGTAGTCGCTTCAGGAATCAGCCTAGTGCTCATCCTGATAAGCTGTACCGTGTTTGCAACAGAAATTACCATTCTGGCCGAAAACGTTGATGATGTCCTTGCGTACATCACGAGTGGGGAAGGTACGCCATCGAAAACGGCAGACGCGAACAGCGGAAGTGAGGCACTTTCGATTGGTTCAACAGGTGGCGATGGGCAAAACTTCAATCCGAATGTGCCGGATTGGGCGTTTAATATTGTCGAAAATCCTGCCGCTGACGATGAATTCCGCTATATCACGTTTGCCTGGAAGAAAGATGGCGGTGAAGGGATTCAACTTCAATTACACGGAGTTCCTGACACCTGGGGACACCGTTATCACGCCGGGGAGAATGTGAAAAACTGGAACCCTTCCATTCAGGTCTCCGACCAAATCCCAACAACTTGGACATCAAACACCCAAGATCTGTTTACCGATTGGGGAGCGTTCACCCTCACAGGCATTGCGTTCAGCGCATGGGATGGGAACGCTGGTTTGTGGGATGACGTTTTCCTCCATCAGGATCCAGAGCTGTTGACAACCGCCGTAGAACCGGTTCATAAACTCACCACAACCTGGGCGGAATTGAAGACCTCCCGTTAACAGAAGCGTCTATTTTCTTCAAACATGAGCCGTGCTTTTGCCGATGCACGGCTCAAATTTAATTCTAACTGAATTAGTAATTCCCTGTCATCTTGAGTGCAACGAAAGATCTGTTGTGTTGAGATTCTCTTCGAGTGGGAGGAAGAACCTCACACACCTCACGCACTTCGCTGGGCTCAGAATGACAGATATTTCTTAATCGCATTAAAAAGGAGATAAAAATGAAGAAGACTAAAGCTGTCCTAGGAGCAACGTTGGCATTGTTGCTAATTTTAAGTTTATCAAGCTGGTCAGCCAATGAACACGTTATCGTGCTTGATGACGCTGCAAGCGTGGAAGTCATCATCCCTGAATTATTGAGTGGTAATGGTAAAGCCGAACTAGAAAAGAAGGACGTCTATCTAGAAGATGACGAGGGAAACGCAGCACTTCGTGTAGAGGCACTCGGTGGAGATTTTCAGAGATTCAATACAAATATTAAGAGTTTGGGCAACATTGAGGTTAAAAAGAACCCAGGCAAAGGGGAATACCGCTTTATTACCTTCGCCTGGAAGAAAGAAGGTGGCACAGGAATTCAGCTTCAGTTACACGCGACAACGAATACGTGGGGGCACCGTTATCACGCAGGTGTAAATGCGCAGAACTGGAACCCCTCAATTGAGGTGACTCCAGACCTTCCCAAGGATTGGCAGATCCATACACGCGATCTCTTTGAGGATTGGGGAGAGATGACAGTTACGGGGCTTGCGTTTTCCTGCTCAAGTCTCGATCGCGGCTTCTGGGATCACCTTGTGTTCCACCAAACAGAGGAAGATCCCCTCGCGCCACAGGCAGTCGAGCCTGAAGAGAAACTCCCGATGACCTGGGGTAAACTCAAAAGCGGCAAGTTTTAGCCATTGATTCTCAAGAGTTTGTTTCGATATGCCTCACATTATGTGAAGTAATGTGAGGCTTTTTGGCACCCGATTAAAGCGTTTCCCCATCGCAGATGACCGTAACAATCGTCTGTTCGAGGAAACCGAGAAATGTGTTGTATCATAGCAAAGACCATGTGGTGTTTGAAAAGGTTGATAAAGCGTATTATGTCATTGATGGCAAACCGCCCGTTTATATCCTTGCCATCAATGAACTGCCGATGATTCCTCAAAATTATCCGTTCTTAGTGTTTACATCTTCAGAGAATAATTTCCGTCAGTTTTTGCGGAAAACCTTTGAAGAAAGGACATTCCAATACGTTCGCTATGCGTATGCAGTTCGCCCGAAAATCACAAAGGAGGAGTTAGCTATGGCACGCAGACACTATCGCCTTTCCGAGGAAGAGTTAGAGTTTATCAAGAACGATATTGGACAAGAACTCCTGTCCTTCTATAGCACCGAGGATCGCCTTCATGGGCTGAGTCCTGAAGAACGGTTACGAGGACTCAATGCCAACGAACTCAGAAAACTGAAACAACTCCTCGAAAATTTGGAAAATCCGCCGGAGCGTGAGGCGAAAGATTGAAGCATGTCCTGAGCGGAATCCGAATCTGCAAAAATATGTGTCTAGGTTACTTACCTTAATCAAACAGGCGGTAACATGATTGGCGTAACAGAGTTCCTCATGGAGCCTCACACTACACTATAGTGATGTGAGGCTTTTTTGTTAGATGGAGAGGTGAAAACAGATGATTGAAGCCCAAATCGAAGATCATATTTTTCACAGGACACTTAAGAAAAAATGGCAACAGATCGATCGCGGAGAAGGCATCTATCTGTTCGACACAGAAGGACAGCGTTACCTCGATGCGTGTGCGGGAGTCCATGTCGTGAGTATTGGTCACGGTGTTAAAGAGATCGCCGATGTTATGCGTGAGCAGGCGAGTCGAATTTGTTTCACCTATAGTCGCTTCCTCAGCCGCCCCCAGATTGACCTTGCGGAAAAGATTGCCGACCTCACACCGAAGGGACTGTCGAAGGTATTTTTCGTCTCCGGCGGTTCTGAAGCCACAGAGTCCGCCATGAAGATGGCACGAAAATACCATATCGAAACCGGGAATCCTAAAAAGTACAAGGTGATTTCTCGGTGGCAGAGCTGGCACGGCAACACAATCGGTGCGCTTTCCATGTCCGGACGGACGGCGTGGCGCGAGGATTATGTTCCCTATCTGCTCGATTTTCCGCATATCCCGCCGCCGTACTGTTATCGATGTCCTTATGGAGAAACCTATCCCGACTGTCATCTTAGCTGCGCCGACGAGCTTGAGCGCGTAATCAGGCAGGAGGGGAGCGAGTATATTTCCGCGTTCATTGCGGAACCCATCCTCGGTACCTCGGCGGCCGGTGTGACACCTCCGCCGGACTACTATCCCACGATTCGGGAAATCTGTGATCGGCATAATGTCGTGATGATCGTCGATGAAGTTGTGA
>JADFGN010000408.1 GCA_022567695.1 Candidatus Poribacteria bacterium
CATAACAGATGTCGCATGGTCATCATTTTTCAGCACGTTGATGTACAAGGCAGAATGGGCCGGTCGCCAATTTGTTGCGGTGAACCCTGCGTATACTTCTCAAACTTGCTCCAATTGTGGACATCGCCAAAAAATGCCACTTTCGGAGCGTGTCTATCGATGTCCATGCTGCAAGATTGAAATCGATAGAGACTTAAACGCTGCATTAAATATTTTAGCATTGGGACGATAATGCTTCAGGAGATAACCCTGTAGAAGCCCAATCTAAAAAATTGGGAGTCGTCACATTGACAACCTTTTTTCTGAGTGTTATAGTTACACATCTTTTATTTTTTTTGGAGGCACAAAATATGAAAGTGCTGGTCAGCGATTCGCTGTCGCAGCAAGGGTTAAACCTCTTAATTCAGGAAGGGAATTTTGAAGTCGATGTCAAAATTGGCTTGACACTCGAAGGGCTGATTGCCCGGATTGGTGAATACGATGCGCTGATTATCCGAAGTGCGACAAAGGCAACTGCCGATGTCATCAAAGCGGCCAAGCAACTCAAGGTGATTGGACGTGCTGGGGTTGGTGTAGACAATATTGATTTGGAAGCGGCAACACGCCAGGGCGTCCTTGTCATCAATACCCCAACAAGTAACACGGTTTCTGCTGCCGAACACACTCTCACGCTGATGCTCGCGCTTTCCCGCAATGTCCTACCTGCTGGCATTTCGCTTAAAAACAGTGAATGGAAGCGTAGCCGATTTACAGGCGTTGAACTGTACGGTAAAGTGCTTGGCGTTGTCGGATTAGGTAAAATTGGAACTGAAGTGGTACGTCGTGCGCAAGCGTTTGGCATGAAGACGATTGCGTTTGATCCGTATGTCACTCCTGACGCCGCTGAGAAGCTCGGTATCCGGTTGGTGAAACGTGATGAGCTATTCAAGCAGGCTGATTATATTTCCCTCCATTCTCCTCTCACTCCTGAAACTTATCACAGCATTAGTGGTGAAGAATTTTCGCTGATGAAGCCTACCTGCCGCCTGATCAACTGTGCGCGTGGCGGTATCATCGATGAGAACGCGCTTTATAGGGCGTTAAAACAGCGAGAAATTGCCGGAGCCGCGCTTGATGTGTTTGAAGTTGAGCCGCCAGTCGGTAATCCGCTACTCACGCTGGACAATCTGCTTGCCACACCGCATCTTGGCGCATCAACTGCTGAAGCACAGGAACAGGTCGCTGTTGAAATCGCACAAGAGGTCATCAACGCACTTCACGGCCTACCTGTGAAGAACGCTGTCAATCAGCCGAAAATCGATTGGAGAACGATTGAGGTTCTTGGGCCCTATCTCACACTCGCGGAAAAGATCGGTAGTTTTCAAGCACAGATTGTAGATGGTCAGGTGGCGGAAATCAAAATTCATTATGCCGGCGATCTCTTTGATGAAGAAGATGTAACGCCGATAACCGTCGCACTACAGAAAGGGTTACTCACCCCGGTATTGACAAATGTCAACTATGTGAATGCACCACTCCTTATCAAACAACGGGGCATACGAATTACTGAAACGAAGAGTCCTCCAGATAGAAACTTTGCCAATTCAATTATAATTACCGTTATGACCGATCGAGGAAGCCGAGTGGTCGAAGGAACTGCGTTTGGTAAACAAGATTTACGAATTGTGCGAATCGATCAATACCACGTCAACGCCAAGACCGAAGGATACATGATTCTCATCTATAATCAAGATCTGCCCGGTATGATTGGTTTACTCGGGACTATCCTCGGTGACCATAATATCAACATTGCGGATATGACCGTTGGGCGATCTCAAGTCGGAGAACTTGCTGTCACGATGATTAACGTTGATAGTCACGTGCCACGCGATGTGTTGCAACATATTTCCAACCAAGACCGGATCTCTTTCGTCAAACAGGTTAAGCTATAAACATCTTCTATTATGCTCAATCATCATCAAGCAAAAGGAGAAATTTGCCATGAAGATCTCAATCCATGTCCGCAAAAGATTAAGTAAAGTTCTAATGTCCAAGCACCAACTGTTCCTTCTCATTTGCTGTATCGGCATGATGACGCACACGGCGGCTCTTGCTTTTGCAGCAGAGCTTCCTCACGCAACGATCACCGCCGTCGACGTGCCCGATAAAGTCGTTGTGAATCAACCGATCTTCATAGACGTAACGGTAATCAATAATGGTGGGGATGCAAAAGCCGGTGGCATCTCGATCTCGCTTCCCGATAATCCACTGGTGAGCATCATCCACGCCGATACAACAAAGGCAACCGTCTATCCCATCGGGAGCAAGATCTGGTCAAACCTGGAGAAGACAGCTATTCCCTCAAAGCACATCCTGGTTGAAGCGTGGCAGGAACCTTGGAAAGCAAATGAGGAACATCATTTCAGACTCAAGGTGATGCCTGTTAAAGCAGGATCCCTGCGATTACTCGTTCGTACGACGGTAACTGCCCCGGTATCCAAACGTAAGATTATTGCAACCCCTGAGTCGGGGCCATTAGATCAACAAGGGTTCCCCATTAAAGAATATACCGTCACGGTTGCCGAACCATTGATGCCTAAGTCACAAGGGAATATACCGCCCGCAGCCCAAACTGGCTTGACCGTCACAATTAATCAAATCGATGCCTCTTACTATCCTGACGTGATCTGCTACGTTGTTGTCACCGACACCCAAGATCTGCCGATCGGTAACTTAACGAAAGCGAATTTTACCGTTACAGAAAACAATGCTGAACAGCCCATCATGGGTGTCACACCGATCGCGGTTGGCGGTGAGAATACCGTGCCGATTGATGTCGTCTTAACAAT
Source organism: Candidatus Poribacteria bacterium (assembly GCA_022567695.1). Lineage (GTDB taxonomy): Bacteria > Poribacteria > WGA-4E > WGA-4E > PCPOR2b > JADFGN01. Next base: position 2,829 of record JADFGN010000408.1, read on the forward strand.
TGATCGAAGCGGCAGCATGCGGGAGGAATCTAAGATGTGGGCGGCGATCAAGGCAGCGCGTACCTTCGTCGATCTCATGCACCCGGGCGATCAAGCGAAGATTATCAGTTTTGCGGATGATGTCCAAAATCATGGCGGCTTTACAAATGCGAAGCAAAGTCTGGCATCGATTATAGCTGGGTTAAAGCCGGGTGGCAAAACCGCACTCTACGATGCAGTTGCGGCATCGATCCGCTCGTTGGAAGGGCGTAGCGGGAGAAGTGCTGCTATTGTCCTGACAGACGGCATAGAAAACTCCAGTAAAACAAAGTATCTTGCGCTTTCGGAAATCCTCAAGAGATCCGCTATCCCCGTGTATATGATTGGGCTTGGGAATATACTTAATGAACCCGTCATGCAGCAGATTGTATGGGACACAAGTGGTCGATATTACCACGCTCCCGAAGCAGATGGACTTGAAGGGTTGTATCGATCGATTTCGAATCAACTTCATCAGCTTTACATCATCAAATACAGGACATCTGCATTCCTGCGAAGTGGTACGACGCACAGCGTGGTGGTACGTATGAACCATGAGGGCGGTCAAGCGCAAGATGTCAAGGGATATCGTGCGGTCGTGGAAATGAGGTAGTTGCGTGAAACGTAAAAAAGACGGAGGTGAGTCTTGTAGATTCTCTCATTGCCCACCAGACGACTGAAACGAATATCGTATAGCAGGACTGGTTCAAAACTGGAAGGAGTAGCGATGGAATTACTCTCGGTATGCAGACCTGTAACACAAGTTGCCAACTCGTGCTACATTTCACTCTTCACGATACTTCTGATCTGCCTAACATCCCCCCAACTCTTCGCCCTCACCGACGCAGAGATCGATGCGCTGATAGCTGACATGACAATCGAGGAGAAAGTCGGGCAACTGATCATCGTCGGTTTTGAGGGGAAGCAGGTCAACAAAGCGATTAAAGCCCATATTGGTCAGCGATTTGTGGGGGGTATTGCGCTCTTCGGTCGGAATATCCAATCGCCGCAACAGGTGGTACGACTGACGAACGAACTCCAGCGGCTCGCGCAAATGACGAAACATCAAATTCCGCTGATCATCGCCATCGATCAGGAAGGAGGGTGGGTCACACGGCTGAAAAAAGGGGCGACGATTTTGCCCGGCAATATGGCGTTAGGCGCGATTGGTTCGACTGAGTTAGCAGAGCGCGCCGGAGAGCTCACCGCGGTCGAACTCGCTGCCGTGGGGATTAACCTGAACTTTGCCCCGGTCATGGATGTCAACAACAACCCGTGTAATCCCGTCATTGATCGCCGCTCCTTCGGCGAATCTCCAGAGGTCGTTTCGCGCTTGGGGGCTGCTTACATCAAAGGCTTGCAGCGAAACAAAGATGTACTGGCGACGGCGAAACATTTCCCCGGACATGGAGATACAACCGTTGACTCGCACACAGATCTGCCAACGGTGAGACATGATCTGAACCGCGTTCGAGCAATTGAGTTGAAACCATTTCACGCAGCAATTAAGGCGGGCGTGGCTGCTATTATGACGGCACACATTGTCTACTCCGCCTTGGACGCGAATCGACCGGCCACGCTTTCGCCAGCTATCTTAACGGATCTCTTGAGAGAAGAACTCGGATTCGATGGATTGATTATCACGGACGACATGGAGATGAAAGCAATCGATGATCGCTACCACGCTGGCGAAGCGGCGGTGATGGCAGTCGAAGCTGGAGCGGACATGGTGCTCGCGCCCTGGACGCTGGCAAAGCAGATCGAAATCTACAACGCTCTGCTGTCCGCAGTGAAGCATCGAAGAATCTCGAAAACCAGACTCGATCAATCGGTCAAGCGAATCTTGAAAAGCAAGGGGGCGTGTGGGGCGTTTGATCGACGTTTCGTCGATGTGAGCGCAGTTCCAAAGATTCTCGGAAATCAATCCCATAAACAACTGGCGCAGACGATTGCATCACAAGCGATAACAATCGTCCAAAATCGAAATCGCATCCTGCCGTTGAAATTGAAAAAAGAATCGACTGTACTGATCGTCGGCTCATCGACCACGCTGTTTAACCTGTTCAGGAATCGACATGGCAAGAGCACGGAAGTAAGAATTCCAGGGAGACCAGATATAAAGCAGATACTTCCGCAATTGATCTATCAAGCGAAAAATGCCAATGTTGTTGTCGCCGGGGTCATGAATCATCGACAGGCAGAACTCGTTCACCAACTCAGTGCCGCGACACAGACGCCGATTATCGTCATTGCATTCGGATCGCCCTACGTCCTCCGCCGTTGCCCCGATGTCCCTGCCTCCCTTGCCGCTTATGATGGTCACTACGCTTCTGTGCGGGGGGCCGTTGAAGTGATTCTCGGTGAAATTGAAGCCCAGGGGAAATTACCGATTCGACTGGAGATTGCCGATTGATAATCAGTAGATAAGAAAACCTCGCGAATTCGGAACCAAGATACAATCTTGGGCTACAAGGTAATCTACCAAAGTCAGTGATTATGCACTATCAAATTAAATCAATTCTGAAGGAGCATGGATTTGGACAATAAAGAAAAGTGTCTATTCATTAATAGTCAAATTCCAGAAGGTGGGCTGTTTACAGGCGAAAGGCGAGAAGTTCATCCGGAGAGTCATACGGCATCGCGGATTTCACCAGAGCCGTTTTGGCTCTCGCCGGAAGAGTTGGAATGGTTTGAGGAACTTGGAGCTCATCTCCTTCGCTTTTATCAGGCTTCCAACTTGCTCTACTCACAAAGTACACGCGGTGTTCAACCGGCATGGGTTGCAGCGTACCTCGATTGTGGAAAACCCGAAACGGTGATTCAATATAATCGTATGAACCGTTTCAAGAGCCAACTGCCACAAGTGATTCGCCCCGACACGCTGCCGACGGAAGATGGGATGATTATTACAGAACTGGACTCTATTCCCGGCTTCATCGGATTTACCGGGTGTTTGGCAATGCAATATGCCAAGCTGGATTACGACGTCGTCGGTGGCAGCAACGGAATGATACTCGGTTTTGCGGAGATGATCAGATCGCTTGCAAAACGAGAGTCTCCGACCTTGGCAATCGTTGTCTCAGATGAATCGGCGGACTATTGGGATGAAATGCAATGGCTGGCATCCGTCCTTCGAGACGCCTGCCTCAATGCCCATGCGGTCAAGCCTAAAGACGTCATCTTCACAGAGGAAGGGCTGTTTGTGGAATCGGCTCACGGCAAGGTACAAATTGATGTCCTCTATCGCTTCTTTGAGTTATTCGATCTCAAAAATATACCGAAGGCGGAATTGATGCTCTATAGCGCAAAAAAAAGAACGGTTGTCATGACGCCGCCGCCGAAAGCTCACCTTGAGGAAAAATTACTCTTTGCGCTGTTTCACCATCCAACCCTCCTCCCTTTTTGGCGTAGGGAACTTGGGAAGAAAACGTATGCGTTCCTGCAAAACGTCATCCCGCAAACTTGGATTCTTGATCCACACCCTCTGCCACCACATGCCGTTATCCCAAACCTCGAAATCAATGGCTTGCCTGTTACCGACTGGCGTCAAATTATCCCGATTACACAACGCCAGCGCGAGCTTGTCATCAAACCATCCGGATTTTCAGAATTGGCATGGGGGAGTCGGGGCGTCGCAATCGGGCACGACCTCCCCGCCGAAGAGTGGGGAGACGCCGTAGAAAACGCTCTGGCGAGCTTCAACCACACACCTTACATTCTACAGAAATTCCACAAAGCGAACCGAGTTCGGATGAACTACTACGATTTCGAGCTTGGCGATGTGAGAAGTATGCCCGGTAGGCCCCTTCTCCGTCCATACTATTTCGCCACCAAAGATAAGGTTCGACTTGGTGGCATCCAGGCCGCGGTGTGCCCCGCTGACAAGAAGATCTTGCACGGCATGGTCGATTCAATCATCGTGCCCGCTGCCCTCAGAGTTGGCGGATAAATTATTATCTACAACACTATGCCACACGAATATCATACAAGACGACGAATCGAATTCTCAGACACTGACATGGCGGGCATCATTCATTTTTCCCGGTTTTT
>JADFGN010000409.1 GCA_022567695.1 Candidatus Poribacteria bacterium
TATTATTACCCTTTGATTCTTGAATCCGGAGAATATTGGCGTCTGATTACTAACACTTTTCTGCATATAGGGGTTGTTCACCTGTTCCTGAACATGGTGTTATTGCTCATCGCTGGACGTCTGATTGAGGGGCTGTATGGTAAATGGCGGTTCCTAATTATTTATTTGGTGTCGGCGATTGGTGGAAGCGTGATGAGTCTGTTTTTTGTTCAGATTGCCATCGGTGCCGGGGCTTCAGGCGCAATATTCGGGCTGATGGGCACAATTGTCGTGTTGGGACTTCGCTATAAAGATCAAATTCCACGACGACAAGGACGCATCTTCGGCTTCCGTCTTGTCCCGTTTATTGGAATTGATATTGCGCTCGGCTTTAGTATCCCATACATTAATAATACCATCTTTATTCCATACTTCAATTTCCCCTTGCCACAGATCAATAACGCCGCCCACATTGGTGGATTGATTTTTGGATGCTTAGCAGCACTCGTTCTACCTCCGGTGATTCATACTAACCGCGAACATGAAAGGAAAATCATTCAATGGATTGGAGTCGGATTCGCAAGTTTGGTCGTCTTCAGCGGCGTTATGGCTACATCTCACTTTTCCACGGATAGAACAGTAGCTGTTGCTACCACGAATCTCTCCACTCAGATTGAACATTACGAGAGACTGTTACGACAACGTGGTTATGTCCCCGAAGACTACCAAGCACTGGAATTCCTATATTTAAAAGCGATGCAAGAAAATCCAAAGGAGGTAGCCTGGGTTCGCAAACTCAAAGCGCTTTATGAACGGGCTCTGCTTGAAGACCCGGAACGTCCGACATGGAATGAACATCTGCGATGGCTTTATCAAGAGACCGCTTTCGATCAGCCGGATGAGCAAGAGGAAGTCGAAGATTATATCAAGCTCTACGAGAAGGTGATACGACGGCAAGGGTATCATCAATTGCCATACAAAAACACGGAATATTTTTACATGCGTGCAAAGGAATTGACGCCGCACGACAAATCGCCTTGGGAACGGAAGCTTGAAAAACTATATCAAGAAGCCATTACTGGTGAGCCTGAACACGCAACGTGGCATAATAACCTTGCGTGGCTCTATGTCGAACAGAAAAGAAAAACGCAAAAAGCTGTTGAATGGGCACAGCAAGCCGTTAAACTGAATCCGAAAAGCACAATGTTCTTGGATACGCTCGGATGGTCGTATCTACGTCATGGGCGATACGGCCAAGCACTCCGGGCTTTCGAACTTGTGTTTTCGACCTCCACTGATTTACTGTTCAGTATTGAATCAAAATTTCAAGTGGATTTGGATAACGGCAACTTCTCAGAGGATTTACGACAAGCGTTTGAGAATCATGGATTGACACTTTCGCAGAATGTGAAGGTATCGATTAGCGGAAAGAGTAACAAATGGCTGATTGCGATCGCGGTTAGGAATAGCCAAGGTGTTCTGATTATCAGGAAGGGCGAGGGGCGACTTAATGTTTATCGCTCAGATAGTGAGGTAGATCTGCAAGCAAAAGACAGTAGTTGGGAAGGGCTTTCAGTGTTAATTCAGTTGGATATTGCCCCGTCAGAATCGGAGAAATTTACTCGCGAATTCTTGAACTTTTATAATCGTATGTCACGCCAATTGGAAGGTCAGCTAGAGGCTCTAGCCAAACTTGAGGGGGCCTTTGAGCTTTTTCAGGCACACCAGAAAGGTTAAAAAAGAATGTCTCGCAAAACAACTCGATTCATACTCAGTTCTATTTTAATCCTGCAAATTCTGATGATGGTCTGCCTTTCAAATGCTGTTGCTCAAAATGCCACAACGGAAAGCGATGACTCAAACAGTATCCAGAGTTTTTTCAAGAAGTATGTTTTCTTAGTTGCTATCCCCTTCATCTTTGCCAGCATCAACTACGCGATTGACCTCTTTAAAAAAGACAAGATCTTAAAGAAACTATTGAAAAAGTATATCGTCTTTGAGATGAAAGGTAACAATCGGCATCGCGGTACGATGCGTCTGGAAGTGAATGGTTTGGAAATCATCTCTGAGGAATCTCGACAACGTGGACAGGCGCCGAGCTATATCTTCAGGGATAAGGAAATGGACGAGATCATCGCTTATATCCGCTACCTCGATTCGATGAACGAGCGAGAGCGGCTTGAGCGGGACTGGGATCTGGAGCGCGTTTACCACCCTCGCCTCCCTAGCCGCATTCGGCGAAAGATCCGGAACTTCGGGATTGTCCTCAAAGACTCCATCAACAAAACATTTAATGTAGTTTGGAGCGGAATCAAGAGCACCACAACTGGTGCATTGCAGGTCAAAGAGACGAAGGAGCTTCAGGAAGCTCAAAAGGAATTGCAGCGAGAGGCACTAGAAGAGAGCTACGAGCGACTCATCGAAAGGCTTGTTGGAACACGTGTCAAGGTCAAAATAGATGATAAGGTTGATAAGGTTGATAAGGTTGAATATATAGGTGTTCTGAAAGAATATACCAAAGACTACATTTACCTCATGGATGTGAAACAACCTGATGGGAAGGGATATAAAGATGAATGGAACGTGGAACTAATCATTGCAGACAATAAAAGGCTGAATTGGCGAGATGAGCGTGGATTGAGAAGCCGGATCGAGGACGATCGCCTCATTCTTGAAAATAATGCACCATACGAAATACAGCTGTGGGGCCTCGTGTATCAACATGGCGGAGACAAGGATGCACATGATTGGAAATGGAACTATCGCATTGCCCCTTTCAGTGTGCAAAGCGTTCATCTGCAACCTCGTCCCAAGAATCACAAGGTCGGTCCTTTTACGCACGTCGTAACCCATGAACGGAGAACGTATCGATCTTTTAAGCAACTCCATCTTAAATTCAGATCTTTTCGTGATGCGGATATTGTCTTTCCACGTCGTTCCTGCAAAATCACTGAGAGTGCTGAGAAATACCAGCCCGAACTACTTGACCTCGGTGGATTGACGGAAACGATGCTCGCTACAAAGAAGAAAGCACAAGATATCGAGTTCATCGACAAAGATGGAAATCCGATTCGAGGCATAAATATCGTCCATGGCTACATTACCAATGTCAACGATGACCGCATCGATGTGAAGGAAATAGACCACAGCTACGGGAGGCGTTGGTCGGTTGAACATGCGTTTCATCGCTTTGATGATAAATTGCGGAAAGTTGGACCACTGCTTACTAGAGTTTCTCCGTTCTATCGTTCACGTATGGCAACCCAAACATATCTAGTCAATAGGACTGAAGATAAGAAACCGGAACAGGCTGCAATGTCCCCTTTGCTTTACACCCCTGCCACACCTCGCATCAAGCCGTATAAAAAGCCTGAACTCCCCATCAAAGTTTTGGCACTCACAGGAAATGTAACAGAGGTAGAATTTCCGGTGTTACAGCAATTTGAGTCTATCCGCCAACACCACATTATCTACGAATCTGTGAAAGACCTGCGGACGGATGAGATTGCCAGAACACATCTATTGTGGATGGGGCACGGGGAAATCTACAAAGAGGGGTATCGATTAAGCATCGACGATGAGCATCGGATTAAGGATTTCGTCAGACGCGGTGGTATCGCGATTATTTCCGGTCAGGATGTGAAAGACGTCCAAAAACGGCGTCGAGGCGTTGGTTGGATTCCAGAACCGCTCATCGGCATTGAGCACGATGAAACCCTCGAATTCACGCCGACAGGTCGCGGCAAAAAGGAGCGAATTTTCCAAATGCCCAACAGCATCCAATCGGGGCAAATCAAATTGGATGATATGTGGCGTGACGAAATGGGGAAATACATCCCCTTGGCAACGGCTCCTACGAATGGTGGAAAGGATGCTGCGATTCTGATGTTGGAGTTTCAGAAGGGACTATATATTATAACGAGCTTGAAAAATGAAACAGAAGCGGACGTTCAAGTGAATCGGGCGATGATGGAAAACCTGTTGTGTTATTCAGTTAAATGGCTGGATAGGCACAAACATGAGAAGCTCTATTATACACATGCGTGATTTTCACAGTCGTCAAATCAGTGCCAAACGATATACGTCGGCATCTCCCATATCAGCCCTATCAAGCTCCACACACAGCCAAGTGTGTAATCGCCCAAGATTAGCCCAAGAAAAAAGGGCACAGCTTTTCGGTACAACCGCACGCCGCCGACTTTCAGGACCATTGCTTTCGCAAACCATGCCAGAAAAATAGGAAACCACAACCCCGCCATTCCTGTACCAGTCATGAGGACGTAACCCCCCGGATGCAACGGCCACCACAAAACACGGATCTTCATAATCATTAAAAAGATCGTGAACAACACGCTCCCACCAATCACGCCCATTTCAACGCCTTTGGGTTCATGTGGATGCACAAGCCACGTCTGCAAACGATTGAACGTTTCCCATCCCATGTAAACGAGCCATCCGCGCGCTTTGCTGGCGGCCCCCATTTGGTACATTGCATGAAGATACGTCCAGAACGTGAAGAAAATGCCAAACACAATCGCGAGAATCATTCCGACGAGCAACTGACGGTAGCCGATTCGCGTCCGCTCTGCGATTCGGAAGGCTTCCAACTCACTCGGCATCGGGTGGGCACGAAAGCATCGCACGAATGGATAAAGAAAAGTCAAACCTGTGAGGTTCGCGGTCCCGAATGGACGTGTGCCCAAAATAGTGACCATCGTTCGCCCCGGATCGACGAAAATAAGTTGATGAAGTGGCGGGCCAATCTCTGCGCGAATCCGTGTGACTCCAACCGCCATGGGAAAATAAATCGCCAAGAACATGCCAATGGCCCAGAATGACATCCCGATCTGATGGAAAAGAAAAAAAATGAACACCAGTCCCGCGACAATAATCATCGCGGCGGTGCGATACGTCATCGGTTCATTAGAATCATCAAGCGGATAATTCTTGTTGATAATTTTGCCAATGATGCGAAAATAGTATCGACGCCCCATCCACAGTGGAATCAGACCGAGAGCAATCCAAGCCCCCGTCTGCTGCTCAAGAGAATAGATATTTCGTGCCCCAACCGCATCTGTAATAATCGCTTGAATCCGCCCGACAACGTAAAAGAACCAGCACGAAAACGAGAGGTCTAGCGGTGTGAAAAACATCAGCCCAATCGTAAATGGGTAAAATGAAACCGCGATGTGTCCCATTGCGCTCCACGGCTTGGAGGCGAATCGTCCCAATACCGTTCCTTTAATCGGCAGGGAAGGAATAGCAGGATAGAGAAAATTCAGCCCATTCAGTAATTCGGCAGCGGCCGCAATCGCGAATCCAAGCCACATCCAGCGATTTGTGAAAAAGCGTTTCGGATCGTTGGCAATTGCAATTGGAAGTTGGACGATCGGGTAATTGAGTTTCTCATTTTCCGCCCACTGCTTGCGAAGAAAAACGGTGAGCGCAAGCAGAACCAACCAAAGCGCAATCACGAAACATGACCAAGTGATGACCGGGAAAACCCATGCGTTGAGATGCCGAGCGAGATATAAGGTTGAGTCGCCCTGATAAAATCCCAACAGCACCTCTTGATCTTTGATGGCAACCCACTCTGGAACATGCGCGCCAAAGAGATGTTCCCACTCATTTTCCGGCGACGCGAATTGGAAGGCGTGCGTGAGCACAGGCAACAGATAGCCCATCATCGTGTGCCCACTGATTGTGGTTAACATCACCACCATCACGTAAATCGTCAACAGGTCGGCTTTGGACATCGAGAATCTTGGGGCGAGCTTCTGTAAGACGAGATTGATGAGCACCAGTACCATCAGTGTGAAAACCGCGTTGAAGAATAGGGACGCGATTGTCATCTGCGTGGAATGCCAAACCTCGGTGCCCATCATGACCCAGTAACTGTTAAACGCCACGAGCGCGAGACCGATTAGCAGCACGTGAGCCCGAATTCGATTTTCAGTGGATGATGCCATTTCTTTTAGAGAGTCGATTGTTCGTCGGCGATTTAATGATGATGTGGCCTACTATCCGCATCCTAACCCCCTCTAACTCCCCCTTGCCAAGGGGGAGAACCAGCGTTGTCTGCGGATCTCCCCTCCTTACGAAGGAGGGGCTGGGGGAGGTCGTGGGCCATCAACCTGAAGAGGGCTGGGGGAGAATTAAATGTCCGAGTCCTTATGATACCATCCCACCGACAACGCTTGCCACACGCCGTCGATAACAATCCCTGCCTGAGCGGATCGGCAAGTCTGAAACTTTCGTCCGCGTGCTTGGAAAATTACCCTTTCTGTGGATATAGATGTTATAATGTGATGGCATCCCGTTCAACATGGAGGTCGAATGAGCCACATATTCATCTCGCACGCCACAAAAGACGACGACTTCGTGAAGCAGCTCCGTGAGCAACTTGAAAGCCTCAATCTCACCGTTTGGGTGGATTCCCGCAAACTTCGCGGCGGCGATAAGCTCGCATCGGAGATTGAGCAGGCCATCCAAGATGCGCGACAGGTCATCGTTGTCCTTTCTCCCAACACCGTCAACTCACCGTGGGTACGCAAAGAAATCCAAATCGCACTTTCTGTCGAGCAGCGCGGCGAGAAAAAGGACTACCGCGTGATTCCGCTGCTGTTAGAAGGCATCGAACCGACCGCCCTTGAACTCTGGTTCGATACTGAACCGGTCGCTGTACCCATCCAAACCACAATCGGTGGACTCTCAGAAAAGATGCCAGCCATCCTCACTGCGTTGGGTGAACAGTTGCCGGAAGACTACCAATCTCAGCAGGAAGTCGAAACCAACCCCGTCGAAGAATTGGTACTCGAACTGGAAGACCCGAAAATC
>JADFGN010000023.1 GCA_022567695.1 Candidatus Poribacteria bacterium
CGTTATGTTCGACATTACGATTGGCAACCGTGGCATAGATACACCTATTCCTATTTTTACGATGGGCCATTCTACTATGGTACAGACCTCGGCTACTTTTTACGATGGAGCTATCCAATTTATGATAGCCATTATCTGTCAATTCGCCACAGTTATGGAAACTATGTCCATCGTTATTACACCTATCATCGCCCATACTATTACCGTCCTTATTCGAGCCATGTGAATGTCAACGTTCATGTTGGAACGCCTGCCGTCAGAACACGCACTCGCCTCAATCGGTGGAGCGCAGAACACGAAACAACGCGTCGTGAATACAGCCGGAGTCGATCGTCAAAGACAGTTCGGACGAGTGAACGGGTAAACGTAAAAACTCGGGTTCGCACAGTTCTTGATAAGCATCGAAAGGAACAATCAGTCCTCGCTCCTCAAGTAAGTCGGAGCGCAGTTGTGACGCGCAAACGCAAACGTTTTGATGACAGTACAAGATTGAACGCTTCTGTACAACGCGGCCGCGCCATAAGTCCAACCCGTCAGTCATCTACACGATCGGGTCGTACCATCCCGTCCCTCGAGAAGAGGAAACGCTATACGACCAATTCTCAACCTAGTGGAAGCGGATACAAGAGCACTCCCCTTTCAAATGCCGAACGGCGCACCCGTATCTACAATCGATCACAATCTTATTCAAGACAATCTCGCGTTCCATCCTCAACACGTCAATATAATTCAAGTTCAAGTGTAAAGCGTAAGCGATCGAGCAATTCAACAAGCGTGAAACGCAAACAATCGACTGGCAAGAGCACGCCTACAGCTCCGCGTGCCCGAACATCAACGGTTAAGAAAACACGTTCTTCAAGTTCAAGTGCAAGTAAAAAAGATGACGACGATGAGAGCAAACATAAAAGTAGCCGCAGCCGTAATACAGAACGTACGAAACGTCGAAGAAAATAGCTCTAGCTTACATCTAAGCAATCAGTCAAGGAATATCCATTTCCTTGGCTGATTTTTTGTTAATTGGCCTCAACTTTTCTGTTGACAAGTCGATTAACTTTTGCTATCATAATCTGGTGTTTTGCCACAAATAGAAATCGGATGATACGAATTGAATTTTTTGATGAAGTGCTTAATTGCCATTTTGTGCTTGTTCTGTGTCACTCAGATCGGTTTCGCTCAAGTGGATGAACCCCGACTTGTTTCTCCAATTGCGGCCCTTGCTCGATCTGCCGTTCTTCCCGGGTGGGGACAGTTTTATATTCACAGCTACAGGCGTGGCGGGATAGTTGTGGTAGGAACAGGTGCCTCCCTCGTCGGTGCCTTGCTTGCCAATCAAGCCTTTCAGGACGTTTATAACAATCAATATGTAAAAGCAGCGAGGGTCAATCCGAATTCCGAAGAAGCGATTTTTCAATTCAACCGTGCGAATCAACGGTTCAAGCTGAGGCAATTTTTTCTTTATGCGGCAGTTGGTGTATGGGTATACAGTATCATCGATTCTTATGTTGGTGCAAACTTCTACAATGCAACGGCAAAAGCTGATTTGCTCATTGATGACGCTAAACAGATTGAAAAATTAGGTGTGAAAGTTGGGATCGCCCCTACCCAATTTTACCTGAGTCTCACTAAGGCTTTTTGATGTGTGGTGAGTGAATTCAGCGGTTCATTTCATAAATCTGTTGCTCTTACGGAGGTGTTTTACAATGTCAAGGGCTTTTGGCAAGGTAAGTATCTTGTTGCTTCTAGGCATCTTTCTTTCAAGTTGTGGAGATGTTGAAAAAATCGATCAAGCCCAACCCGAAGAACTTGCGGCAATTAATGCCGTCTTAAAGCGGTGGCGCGAAGGCTATGAAAACGAAGACGTTGATACGTACATGAGTTCCTTCTGGCCTGAAGGTTTTCGTTATGAGTCCGATCTGGGAACTGGTGAGGACACGACGGACGATGTCGTGTTCGATACTATTCGAGATGAACGGGAATCTGCAATCCGCGTTTTTTCACGATTCCAAGATATTGAGATTGAAATTTCTGAGCCACCCGAGATTACTTTGAATCAAGAGCGCACGACCGCAGAGGTTAGAAACCATTACAGAATTCAAGGATTTGTTGCTGATGGTGAAACCCTTGGAGACGGATATACAGGATGGTTTGCAGAAGGCGATAATCTGTTTATTTTTGAATTCAGAAACGATGAATGGCGTATTACGGAGTGGTTTGACGAGGCGTTCAGCGAAGAAGAAATCATTGCAGCCAATAACCTCTAATGATTGAACTCATCGAAAACGTTATGGTAACCGTTCAGGGGCGTAGCACTGTAGTGACGACTTCAGTCGTTCCAGTCAGCTATGAACGACTAAAGTCGTTACTACGAGCCAAGAATGTCTATGGTGGCTGAACGGTTACACGTTATGATTTGACAATATGACGTTTTCGGTGGGCTCTGTTTTTTATGCATCAATGCAATAAGCTAATGAAAGGAGTGGCGATTCTTCGCTCATTACATTGGGCAAGAAAGCCCTGTTTCGATGCCTCAAAGGGAGGTTCACTTACGCGATTACCTCATTACATTGCGTAAGCACGACTTTTTCATCTGCCTCAGTTTTTTGCTGATTGTGGGTACGGCACTCACTATCAGTATACGACTACCCAAAACCTACTCAGCTTCCACCCTCATTGAACTCGTCCAGCCAACATCTAGCCCGCCTGTATCATCTACTAGCCTTTTTCAAAGCGTCCTATCCGGTGGCGTTGACCGCACTGAAATGGAAACAATCGCCCAACGCTTTTCGACGGAATCGATGTTAAAATCCGCCATAGAAAATCTAGAAAATGAGAAGATTGGGGGAGTGCGTTATCTTCCGTCAGTTGGGAAATTGAGACAAAGCTTAAAGGCAAGAATCATTCCTGACACGCATTACATTCAACTTTCAGTTCGTCTCACTGAAGAAGAGGGAGGCGAACGTAATGCGGCGCTCTTAATGAATCAATTAGTCGCTGAGATACAATCCCTACGTCGGCAGAAGAAAACTACCGAAGCCACCCGACGCTTGGATTTACTCAATGGGAAGTTAACGACTCTCTTTGATCAGGTAGAATTTGATGAGGAACAAGCACTTCGATTTGCACGTCAAAATGGCAGCCCATTGACATGGTTTCCCATGCTCTCCAAATTGATAGAACGGCGTGCAGAATTGCGCGAGCAGTTGGAACAGATTAAATGGGGGCTTGAAGCTGCACAGCTCGAATTGAATCATCTTCACCGGGAAATCGAAGAATGGCCGGAATATTCAAAACTCTCAGAAACAATGGGGCAAGAAGCCATTTGGCAGTACCGACGGGAACACTTAGAAAGTTTGGAGTTACAACGACTTGGGCTTACCGAGCGAGCTAGTGAAAGTGCTCCTGAGGTGAAAGGAATTGATGCACAAATCAAGTCCCTTCGAAATAAATTATCAAACTCCTCTAGCAAAGATCAAGTTGTGACCTCAACAACGCATGGTGTGTCCCCGATTTATACTGGCATTCAGGAGCGGCTAATTGACTTACGTACCAGCATCCCTCGAGCTGAGCATAACCTGCAGCGAGTTATGTTTCAATTGGAAGAAATAGATCAAGAACTACAGCAATCGATCGAGCAGATCCCTGGTAATGAACTGACCTTGGATAAGTTGAAAAGAGGAATTAATGCCCGTTATAGCTTAATAACAGAGATTTATAAACAGATTCTTGAAGCAGAAATTTTGCTTGCTGAATCTAGTTTGCAGAGCGTTAGGGGCGGCATTGAAATTGTTGATGCCGCGACCCCTCGCAAAATTCCGGTCAGTCCTCGGCTAAAATTTATCCTTGTTATTGCGGGAGTTATTGGCGGGAGTGTTGGTATTTCTATCGCCTTGCTGATGGAATATTTTGGGAATACTTAGCGCGCTTATGCTACTTGATGCCTCACCCACTTTACCAACCGTCGATAGCCTTGCTTTGAGCAATCACGCCGATGCTTCATATTGGTTGTCGACCTTAGCCGCACAACTCGCGACGTGCTTCATTCAGCTTGCGATCGGATTTTACATACACAAATTCCCATATTAGGCTTTATAGAAATCTAATTAGGAAAGATGTATCTTTAAAAACACACCTATTTTGCATCAATCGGCATGTAAAACTCAATCTTTCTCATCAAAAACAGAAAAAAAGAACATAAAAAAGTCTTGACAGAAAATTGCGAAAGTGGTATCTTAAGGGTCGCTTTTTAAAATCCCATGAAATTCAACTCAACTCTAGTTATCTACGAGACTTAATTATAAATATTAGGTACTCCAAAAAGTAATCAGTTGCGCTCATAGAAAGGAGGTATGTTGATGACTCGCAAATGGTGAGATGGCCCCTGGTCTTTTCCATATGTTGAATTTGTGCTTATAGAAACTTCATATCCTGATTCTTTATCTGGTTAGGTTGCAGAAACGGATATTTGAATCTTTTCGTTTACCATTATCGAAGGCAATTTAATTATTTCCTCAAGGAGGCAAGTAAAAATAATGAAGGTGTTAAAACAACCGCTTGATGTTCTGTTTTTGATCGCAGTCATCTTGAGTTGCTTTGTTTTATATGGCTGTGGGGCAGCAAGTTTAGGCCCCCAAGAGCCCTTATTACCAACAATTGAAGGACAAGCTAAGTTCTCTGACCGATTCCAATTGGAAGAAGAACCGCAGTTCTTCTATGATTTATTCGGTAAAGAGCTGCTTGAAGGTAATGAGGTTCATAATTACCGGGAACGAAAAGAATTTAATAAAAACGGCGAATTAGTCGTTGGCTGGACTGGACAGCTTGATAGTGAAAGATTCTCGGCACAGTTAGACCGTACCATCCTGACTGAGGATTCTTTCCGTGGTAGATATACCGAATTCGCAATCGGTGACGATATGCGTATCAAGCCTTCCACGTTGTTCCCGAATCGGTATATTATGTATAAAACGGAGTTTGACGGTTTACGTTGGGATATCTCTTTCTCGCAAGAACGTCACCTCTTTACCTTATTGAATTCTCGTATTTCTAATCCGGTCAAGTTATCCGATGCCGCAGCGAACCTCGCGCCAACGCTTGGTCGACGAAACGGTTTCAATGAAGATGCTGGAGTGAGACATATTGAAAATGCCCGTTTGATTGGATTCCGTGCTCAAGGACTATTGGGTGACATCTTCCGCGTCGGATTCACTTATATGAATCTTCACAAAGAACACCCTGAAAGGATTGAGAATCCGCTGATGGGTACGGTGGCGAATACGCCCCCAGAACGCATTGCCGTTGTCTTCCGTGATGATTCGCCAGAAGATAACCACCCAATTGCGTTTCAAGGATTAGATCCGGATGCGGATGTGGATAGAATTCAAGGCGGCGTTGGTGTCGCATTCAAGGAAATGAAGATTCGCATTACCACTCAGGCCCTTGAGGAGCTGACTCCAGAAGAGATAGAAGACGGTGCTGAAGCCGCGCTTTTGCCTGACGAAGATCGAACAATAGATGTTTTCATCGATGACATCAAACCTGTCGGTAATAGCCAAATACGTGACTCTGTTGATGGGCAATGGAAGATTGTCGATGGATTCGACACAATGGTCTACGAATTGGTTTTTGCCGATCACGATATTGATCCACGTACCGTAAAGGCTGTTGAATTTGAGATGATGGTCGCTGGAGACTATAATATTGTCGTTGTCGGGTTTAGTGAGGCAAACCGCGCTGAGGACTTTGAGATTGCGGAATGGATTAAAACGTCAGATGGACATATCGAAATGCCGTTCCGTGATGTGATTGAAGCGCCTGGAAATTATGGTCAATCCTCGGACTATTCGGACAATCGAGCAAGCAAGCTGGATAATCCCTCGTCGTGGAAAGATACAGGTAGACCCCGCAAAATTCGATACCGTTATGGTGCCGCTCGTGGTGCATTGCTTTATGGTGTCGACCTTGAGGGGACGCTGTTTAATACCTTTATCCGAATGCATTATTCAGTCAACAGTAAATTCAAGCAGTATCCAACGATTCCGAAAGACAAGATAGGTTTTAGCCGTGTTCAGCCTACCATCATAAATATTGATGGTGACGAAGAAGACACTGGCGTTTTCATAGATCCCGCAACCGGATTGACGGTAGATGCCAATAATATTCCGACTTTCTCTCAAACCCAAGGGGAAAAATTTGAGTCAAAGCAGAATGGCGATCCGGATGATAATGGCGATATGGGGCGCGAGGTTGCCTGGTTTATTAACCTGAGGCAACGGTTTGGAAAGCTTTTGCTTGAAGAAACCTTCTACCATATCGATCCCGGTTACACAACCACCTATTTGAACTTCGGTGCAAATACCGACAGAGATCAGACTTACTCACTTAATCGAACTCCTGAATCTCAGGCGGAAATTTCACCATTCGATGAATTTCCGAACTACATGCTCATTGAAGATGATGATGATGATGATGACTGGCCAGATGACATCGACTTCGACGGCGTTCTGCCCCGAGCCGATGACCGTGACCAGAACGGAATTCTGGACTTCCAGGAAGACTTCCTCATCTTTGAGGCTGATCCCCCGGTTTTCACCGATGTTGTTGATTTGAATAACAATGGGACCATCGATTCGTTGGAAGATGACTTTGAGCCGGAGTTTGAGTACGGTAGCGATCGACAAGGCTACCACATTACAGCCGCCTATGACCTGCTTGATAACTTAACATTTAAATTTGGCTGGTTGAACGAAGATGAGGTTTCGAGCCGACGCCAGAATGATTCCAAATATCTCCATGTGATTTATCAACGTGACATTCCAGATTTTGGAACCATTCTATTCCAGAACCGTTTCGTCCGTGTTCGTGACGATATCCCCGACTATTCGATTACGTTGCGTGTGGGTGAACTCGAAGAGATTGAGACGTCTGACGAACTTGACTTCTTCAATGCACGCGTGAACACATCAACGCTTCAGTTCCTTTACACAGCACTTCCAAATCTGACGCTTGAAGCAAAATTCCTCGTGGTGCTCCAAAAGCAGTTTGAACCCGATGCTGAAGATGCCATTGCGTTGGATATCCCGTTTGATGAAATAAATGAGACGGGCACGGAACGAAATGAACGTGTCGATTACGTAATACCGATAGTTCAGGTTCGTGAATCGGGTGGTAAACGTGACTTCCCATTCTATCCGGACCACGGGCTTACTCCCGTTCAATTGAACGCGGATTCAGGCGCACTGGAACCGGGTGGTGATGTCGGGTTGATCTATGATCCTGAGAACTGGAAAGCGCGTGCCTATCCAGAGAAAACCATCCGCAATCAAATAACAATCCTCAAAGCGAAATATGAGATTCCGTTAGGGGATTTGCCATTCGTTGAGAAAATCGGTGAAGATCTGACGCTGACACCGATGGTCAAATACATTTGGGATAAAGCGTTTGACCACACTCAAGACGATGTTGATGATGGGACGTATGTCAGTCCGCTCAATCCACGTTTGTTCGTCCCCACAGATCAAGAACCGATTGAATATCTTCGGTTTAACCGGAAAAGCCGTGAGGATGTCATGGGCGTTCGTCTGGATTATCAGTTTACCCAAAGAATGAACATTCTCGGTGGTTTCCAATACCGTAAGTTCACCAACCGGGATGGAACTTTCAAAGAGTTTTTGGGATTGTTCCCGGCAGATGAAGACGCTCCTATCCTATTCCGCCCGGACCAGCGTACACGTATCTTTGAAATCCAAGCCATCAACCGTGGTGAGTGGCTCGGATTTAACATCGTTATTCTCGCAGGTTTCAGGCGAACAACCATCCTCCTTGAGCGAACAACAAGTAATACAACGTTCGTTCGTGCGATGATGGGTTTCTAAGACCTGGTTTGAGTGCTCTTCCTTTTCCCACAATTCTCAAATGGAAAGGGAAGGCACTCTTTATCTTTTTAAAAATTGTTCGGTGGTTAATTTCTCAATCTCAGCGAAACTTCCAACGGGGTGAGGTGTTTATACCTCCAACTTTCTGACTTTACCGTTCATAAAGGTTTAATTTTAACTTGGTCTATAAAAGGAGAGAAGCATGAGACTCTTCAGTTTAACCTTAGTTTTGATAGTATGCTTAACCATGTACGGGGTTGTTGCGTTTGCCCAAGATGACGGAATATCTGCCGACGTCACCGGAGGTGGCGGTACGGTTCGTGGTACTATCGTGGACACCACCACGCAATCAAGTCCTATTGCTGATGTTAGGGTAGTTCTAGCTGGTACCGGAGGCACCGCTCCTTACGAAACAATAACGGATAGCAGTGGTGAATTTGAACAATCGGGTCTGCCTTCAGGGCGTTATCTTATAAGTGTTTATAGGGATGGTTACGGCCCTCGAGAAGGTAAACCTGTCACTGTTATCACTGGCGGAGATCATTATATCGCGATTAAGATGACCAAAAAGGATAACATTGTCAGCTTCTTTCGCAAATTTGGGTTTGTCTTTTGGCCACTTGCTTTGTGCTCCATAACAGCTCTGACTTTCATTATCGAGAGATTTTTTACATTTGCCAGGAGCCGTTCAAAGATTGGTACCGAGCAGTTCATGTCAAGTGTTACAGAATCACTTCGCAATGAAAATATTATGGAAGCCGTTTCAACCTGTGAGGAAGCTGGTGGACCACTCCCCAATGTTTTGAAGGCAGGTTTGCTTAGATATAGCCAAGCCCAAATTGAGGAGCGCGAAATTCACAAAGAAGAGATTCAAGAAGCTATTGAGGAAGCAAGTTTGCTTGAAATCCCTGAACTTGAACGAAACTTAGCCGTACTTGGTACAGTCGCCGTTGTCTCGCCGTTGTTTGGGCTACTTGGTACTGTGACGGGTATGATTAACGCGTTTACCACAATCGCGTTAGAGGGTACAGGCGATCCACAACAATTAGCAGGTGGTATCTCTCAGGCGTTGTTGACGACTGCTGGTGGGTTAACAATCGCTATTCCCTGCCTCATTTTCTATCAGCTTTTTGATAGCCGAGTCAACAGATATATGGTTGAGATTTCGCAGGTTTCAAACGAAATTATCAATCAGTTGATTCTGGGTCAAAGTAGTAATGCGTAAGGATTAACGTCCTAACTAAGTTGCAGGTTGTCGTCTAATTTTCGGAGGCCTGTTTCGAAAGACCTGACAGGCCATGTAAATCTGTCAGGTCTTTGCAACGCAAGCTTTTGACGTACTGCCTACAATGGTTAACTTCTAAATTCTAAATATCTCCTTAGTAACTGATAAATTACCAGGAGGTTATAACAACAGGAGAGAGTTGAAATGGAACAAGTTGGTGGAAATAAGCTGACCCTGCTTGCTACAAAGCTTAGAGAGAAAAAAGCCCCTAGAATGGATATGGCGCCGATGATTGATTGTGTGTTCTTACTTCTCATCTTCTTCATGGTTTCCACGACCTTCGCGCCAATGCCTGGTATTCGTGTTCAGCTACCTCCTCCAGGCAAGCCAAGTACCGAGAAACCCAAGGGACTCATCGTGAGAATTGCTAACCCTGAAGCTTCTCAGCGTGAAGGGACGATGATTTTGAATGATGAGATTGTTGATTTCAATCAGATGTTTAATCTGTTTATCAACTCGCCTGACGAGATGAAGAATATGCTGATTATTCAATCAGAACGCCAAGTGATGCACCAACAAATCATTAAACTTATGGATCTTGCAAAGCAAGCGGGTATAGATAAAATTGGCTTTGCAATTGTGGCAAGGGAATAACAAAGGAGGTTTAATATGGCTCTGCAATTGAAGCGAAAAGCAAGCGAGCAAGATACGGAGTTACAGATGGCACCGATGATCGATTGTGTGTTCTTACTGTTGATTTTCTTTATGGTTTCAGCCGTTATGCGTGTTCCACCACCTTTTGGTTTTCCAACCCTGCCGGAATCATCTACAAGACACGAATTTCCTCGTAAGAAATACAACATCTTTATCAGTGCTGATGGGCGCATGGCTGTTGATGAACAGGAAATGTATTCTCTAGACGAGTTGGACATGTTTCTCTCAGCACACGAAAACCAAATTACCACATTGATTATCAAGGCAGATAAACGCACAGAACATGGAATCGTAATTGATATAATGGAACGCGCGAAACGTCGATTTACCAAACCAGAGGGGCAAGAGATTGCTTTAGCCGTCTCAGAAGATGAATAGTTTACTCGTTATTTCTTACAAAGGCAGCCGGCGCGAAGATCGCACTCGCTGCCTTTTTTTGTTGGTCAAACTGAACCTAAAAGGACTCTTGACAGGTTCGTGATCGGTATGATACAATCAAGGTTACCTATTTTACTTAATAAACGGGGCGTAGCGCAGCCCGGCTAGCGCGCCTGCTTCGGGAGTAGGAGGTCGGAGGTTCAAATCCTCTCGCCCCGATAAAGCTCATCATGGGACAATGAATCGATGAAATGATTGCTAAATCAATTCATCACTTCGTTGTCCCATTTTATTATCAAATGTCTGTTCAGAAAACACACGCGATTGTCATACGAACTTTCCCGCTTGGGGAGTTTGATAAAATCATAACGTTCTATACGGCAGATTTCGGCAAAGTCCGGGCTGTCGCCAGAAGTATCAGGCGTCCGAAAAGTCGTTTCGGAGGGAGTCTGGAACTCCTAAATTACGGTACGCTCCTGTTTTTTGAACGTCCAAATAGAGACTTACAAATTGTCAATAACTTTGATCTCATCGATGCTTTTGACGGAATTAAGGCAGATTTCGATCGGACGGTTTACGGTTGTTACCTTGCAGAACTGATTGATGCAATCGAGTCCGAGCGTTCCATCAATCGCAACGTTTTTGAACTGCTGCGAGGCGCATTCGATACCCTGGGTGATGTTCATGACATTACCTTATTAGCTCGGGCATTTGAGTTGAAATTCCTGGATCTGACGGGGTATGCCCCTCAACTTTCTCACTGTGTGGTTTGTGCTTCGCCAGTTCTGAATCCTACGCTACTTTTTAGTTCACGGCTTGGCGGTTTACTCTGCACCGGTTGTGCGGATAAGGATACGAACGCAGTTCCAATTGTCCGGGGGAGTTGCGAGTTAATGAAGCAAATCCGAAAATCTGATCTAAGGTATCTAGCCCGTCTCCGTGCATCAGATCTAAATCATCGCGAGCTTAAGTCCGTACTTTCCAGTTTTATCTCTTATCACACGGAACGGACTTTGAAGAGTCTCAAGTTGATTGAAAATCTTGAGACGCTACCATGAGTTGAAACCATGACTTATCAAGAAATGATCCTTGCTTTAGAGAAATTTTGGTCTGACTACGGTTGTACCATTCAGCAACCGTATGATATTGAAGTCGGTGCGGGGACATTCAATCCCGCGACTTTTTTGCGTTGCCTTGGACCAGAACCGTGGCAGGTCGCTTATGTTGAACCCGCCCGAAGACCCACAGATGGTCGGTATGGTGAAAATCCCTTTCGACTCGGAGCATACTATCAGTATCAAGTGATTCTGAAACCTGCACCGACAGACGTATTGCCGCTCTATCTTGAGAGTCTGCGGCATTTGGGAATTGATTCGCGCAAAAACGATTTCCGGTTTGTCGAGGACGATTGGGAAGCACCAACACTTGGCGGATCTGGACTCGGTTGGGAGGTTTGGTGGAACGGTGCTGAAGTGACGCAATTCACCTACTTCCAACAGATGGGAAGTATCGAACTCCATCCGATCTGTGCGGAGATCACTTACGGACTCGAACGCATCGCGCTCTACCTACAGGATGTAGATAGCTTCTTCGATATTCGTTGGAATGATCATCTTCTCTACGGCGACGTTCATCACCAAAGTGAAGTGGAATATTCGAAATACCATTTTGAACACGCGAATGTCGAAATGTTGTTCCAACTTTTCGAGACTTACGAGAGGGAGGCATTTGCTTGCTTAGAACAGGGTTTGGTATTACCGGGTACCGATTATGTCCTGAAATGCTCGCACACATTCAATGTGCTTGATGCTCGTGGCGTGATAAGTGTTACCCAACGGGTGGGTTATATCGAGCGTGTGCGGAGGCTGGCTCAACGCATTTCCCAGGCGTATGTGGCACAGCGCGAGGCGATGGGGTATCCTCTGCTGAATAAAACTGAGACAAAGAAAACGGAGGAAAAATCCTCACTCCCTTTAGAAGACCTTCAGACTCGCGCCCAGCAGGGAGAAGGACAATCCGAAGATCTGTTGTTTGAAATCGGTACAGAGGAAATTCCCGCGGGTTATATTTCACCCGCATTGAAGCAACTTCAAGAGACAGCTTCCAAATCGCTGGCAAATCAACGCCTTTCGTTTAAGGAGATACGGACTTTTGCTACCCCACGTCGTTTAACTTTGTGGATTAAGGGACTCGCAACTGTGCAAACAGATCAAACCTCTGAAGTCGTGGGTCCGCCTAAGCGTATCGCTTACGACGAAAACGGGGTTCCCACGAAAGCGGCGATCGGGTTTGCAAAAAACCAAGATGTTCGCGTCGAAGACTTGAAAATTGTTGAGACAGCGCGTGGGGAATATGTGGCAGCTTCCAAGCTGGAGAAAGGGCGCCCTGCCCTTAGCATCTTAAAAGAACTTCTGCCGGAATGGATTCAAACCTTAAGCTTCCCCAAAACGATGCGTTGGGATAATCTGAGATTTGCCCGACCTATACGATGGCTGGCGGCTTTGTTGGGCAATCAAGTTGTCGATTTTCAGCTCGATACATTGAGATCGAGTCGGCAAACCTATGGACACCGTTCTTTGAATCCTGAACCGATTGAACTGCCCAACGCTTCGCTCAAGAGCTACATTGCGTATTTGCGTCAGGCTCACGTAATTGTTGATCAAAATGAACGTCGAGCGGAAATCGAACGTCAGGTGACAGACATCCTAAAAGCTGAAGGGTGTTCAACAACAATCGATCAGGAATTATTGAACACCGTCAACTTTCTGGTCGAAAATCCTCACGCAATCGTCGGTACTTTCAGTGATTCCCACCTATCTCTACCCAACGAAGTTCTGGTCACGTCGATGAAAAAGCAACAGTACTACTTCCCAATGTGGGGTAGCAATGGGAAGCTCTTAGCCAAATTCATCACCATCTCCAACGGAACCGACGGCAACTTCGACGGCGTTCGCCACGGCAACGAACGCGTGCTTCGCGCAAGACTTACTGACGCTGAGTTCTTCTACCGCGAAGATCAGAAAACGTCGTTTGCGGATAAGGTCGATCGCTTACAAAACGTCATTTTTCAGGTTAAGCTCGGATCGCTTCACGATAAGGTGAATCGTTTGAAAACGCTTACGGCCTTCATTGCTGATCAGATTGATGCACCTGAAGCAATCAAAACACACGCGGTTCGAGCGGCATGGCTTTGTAAAGCAGATCTGACGACTCAAATGGTAATCGAGTTTCCTTCTCTGCAAGGTATCGTGGGAAAATATTATGCCGAAAATTCCGGAGAACCCCGTGAAGTAGCTCTTGCAATTGAGGAGCATTATCAACCCGTCGCAGCCGAAGCCCCCGTGCCGCAGACTGATGTGGGAGCAATTTTAGCGATTGCAGACAGGATCGATACAATTGTGGGATACTTCGGAATCGGGGAACGACCGACAGGTTCGCAAGACCCATATTCGTTGAGGCGTTATGCAATCGGTACGATACGCATCCTCCACGAGCGCACCGCTCATCTTTCGCTCGAATCTATTGTTGAAAGTGCCATTGAGTTGTACCATGTGAATCTGTCCGAAGATACGAAAATGGCAGTGCTTGAATTCATCACAGGACGCATCCACGTCATGTTGCAAACGCAAGGCTACGCACCAGACCTCATTGATGCGGTGATTGCAACCGGAGAAGTCGATGTCATCGATATTCTGAAACGGGCGGAGGTCGTCGCAGAATTCCGCACCCAACCTGAATTTGAGCGAACCTATCCTGCGCTGAATCGCGTCTTAAGAATCCTACCGGATGGGGCACCGACGAATGTCCATCCAGATCTCTTCCAAGATGAAGCTGAAAAAGAGCTCGGAAGACTTGTAACAGAAACGGAGACGGAGCTAAATCGATACATCAAAGAACGCGCTTATGATTGCCTGTTAGCAAAGCTCACCGAATTTCAACCGGCAATCGATAAATTCTTCGACGAAGTGCTTGTCATGGCAGAAGAACCTATCCTCCGATCCAATCGGCTGGCGTTGCTGAACGCAATCGCACGGAAAATCTATGCCATTGCAGATCTAACGAAGTTGGTGATTGCGGGAAATTAGATATGATACCGCACGAATATTCAGTGTCCACAAATTCTCGAATAAGGAGTTCACCGAATGAAACAAAAAATGTCTATATCTCTCAGAGTTGTGTTAGCAATAGTGCTTCTCATCGGCTGTGGTGAGAAAGAAGACAAGGACATTCTTGATGCGAGAGCGAAGATTGCCAAAGGGAGTTACGCCGCCGCCGAAACCGCTGTCCAAAAAGCACTTTTGAGTAAATCTGGTCAGGCCGAAGCGCAATCCCTACAAACTCTCCTTCAGTTGCAATCTGACAGTGGCTGGAAAACAGACGCCGCAGCATGGCAGGGCGCGATGCAGAAAGGTGTTACTCACTTAGAGTCGCTGAATGTCGACATCGAACAGATCTCAACCCTTGAAGACCCGGATTCTGATGAACTCGATCGGCAGGAAAGGTTAGTCAGATCTAGAAACGCAATCAGTGGACTTCTTGCCAACTCACTTGCACAAGCTGTCAAACAGGATGCAAATCTCCTTTCAGTTCTGGTATCCCAACCAGACGCCGTTGTCATCACGGCACTCTTACAGGCCGAAACGTGTTTCCAACCTGCTCCCCGTCAAGCAGCAGCTACGATGATTCGACAACTCGGTAGTGACGACGCAGTGTACCAACTATTGATAAAAGAGACCAAGAACTCGGATGCCAAAGTTAGAAAACAGGCGATAAGACATCTCGGGGACCTAAAAGAAGCCAAATTCATCCCGGTGTTGGAATCTATTTTTAAGGACAAAAACGAATCACCGGATGTTCTCTATGCCGCAATTGTGGCGTTAGAAAAGTTAAAAGATCAACCAATCGTTGAAGCCCTCAAGCTCGCGACCCAAACGAATAGTGCGCAAATTCGCATGCATGCCGCAAAATTACTTGGTCAGTTGAAGGCTGAAGATAGCGTGCTAGAACTCATCAGACTGTTGGCAGATACAAACGATTACGTGAAAAACATCGCCAGCAAAGCACTCATTCGCATCGGAGAGCCATCGATCGATCCACTTATCGCCGTTCTCGATTCGGGGGCTAGAAATATCATCCCAGATAAGGATGCGAAATTTATCGCCGAGTACCAATATATCGCCAACGCCTACATTGATGATAACCGACTCGCGAAGCGGCGTGTTGCCACACAAGCCGCAGCGATTCAAGCCCTTGGCGCGTTAAAAGCCAAAAAAGCGATTCGCCGACTGATTGATCTTTTTGAAGATGATGATTTACGCGACAGTGCGGCTGCAGCATTGACAGTGATGAGGGGTGCTGCCGTTCCTGATCTCAAAAAAGCCCTACAGTATCCCCTGTTCACCATTGGGTTAGAGTTCCAAAGTGATTTAGACAACGGCAATCTCTCAGAGGGTTTACAACAGGGGTTTGAAGATAACGGGGTCTCACTTTCTCAGAATGCCACCGTTGCGGTTAAGAAGAAAGGCAGTAGGTGGCTGATAACTAGGTGGCTGATAACTGATAAGACTAAGATAACTGATAAGACTAAGAAACAGACATACACTGTTAGGAAAGAGGCGGATAAACTAAACATTTCGAGAGATGATGTAAGAATTAATGCGGCTGAGGTGCTGAGCAGCATCGGAGATCGCCGAGCAATAGATACCTTTCTTGAAGCACTACAGAACGATCCAAGAAAGGAAATCCAAGCCATCGTTGCCAAAGCACTCGGCAATATGAGAGTACATGGGGTCAATGATAGCGCGATTCCGCTCCTGACCGAAGCCCTCAAGCTAGATGACACAACCGCTACGAATGCCGCCACCGCACTCGGCCAGATTAAAATTAGCGCAGATCAAACGATAAAAATGTTAATCGCCATGGCAATGGATAAAAGAGGACGCGAGACCGTTCGTAATGCTGCGCTATTCGCCCTCTCCCAGCTCAAGCCAGTTGAAGCCGTTCAACCGATGATATTGCTTATGTTGAGTGATGAAACCAGTCCGGTTATTCGTAAAGGGGCGGTAACGGCTTTGGGGGAAATTAAATCAAAAGAAACGGTTTCCGTGCTTTTATGGGTTTTGTCTACACGGCATGACGATATCAAGGATTTCCAACGACGCATGAAAAGGGAGTACAAAACCCTCGACGGATTAAGAGCCGCAATTGAAACTTTATCGATTCAATGGACGCCCGAATATCCGAAACCGACTTACCGAACATGGGGAGAATTGAAGCCGATTCCAAGCCTTGTTCGTAGCGAAGTCGCCACTTCGCTTGGGAAAATCAAAGGGGATGAGGTTATTGAACCGCTGACCAAGGCACTCAAGGATGATGGTCGCGCGGCTGTGCGGAGAAGCGCGGCGTGGGCTTTGGGAGAAATCAAAGGAGATACCGTGATCGGTCCCTTGACAGTTGCGCTCAAAAAAGATAAGCAAGGAATCGTGCGTCAGGAAGCGGCAGTGGCTTTAGGCGAAGTCGCAGGGGATAAGGTGATTGCTCCCTTGCTAACAGCCCTCAAGAAGGATAAATTCGAGACAACGCGTACTAAGGCGGCAATCGCCCTTCGCGTATTGAATAAAAAACTTGCAGACGGTGGATTGGTTGATGTTCTCCAAAAAGGCGTCGGTTCATTTGAAGAAGATCGAGAGGTCCAGTCCGTACAGGATGAGGTGATAGTGGCTTTGGTCAAAGAGGGAAATGCAACCACAACGAATTTTCTACTCGATGCGCTGAAATCCGCAGACGATGAGTGGACACGTTGGGCAATCGTGCATATATTGGGAACAATTAAAACCAAGTCCGCGGTTGATTCGATTCTTCAAGAGCTGGAACATCCAAGTTACATCGTTCGCAAAGAAGCAGCCGCTACTCTCGGAAACTACAAAGATCGGAAGACTGTTGTCCCCCTGATCAAGGTGGTCGAAAACAGAAACGAGTCAAAGTCAATTCGTGCGAGTGCCATTGCCTCGTTGGGAACGTTGCGTGACGAACGAGCAACTCCAATTCTATTGAGTGCGCTTGACGATGAGAATGCCGAAGTTCGATTACGGGCTGCAACGGCGTTAGGCACAATTCAAGATGCCAACGCTGTCGACAAGCTCATCGAGATTCTCCAAAATCTTTTGGAAGATAAATCCTTGCGGGAAGCGTGTGTGAGTGCGCTTGGACTCATTGGCGACAAAAAAGCCGAACCTGCAATTCTGAACGTATTGAGAACGGAATATATTCTGGATGCTTCAAGAATAAAGGCTGCAGATATTTACCTCAATGCTATCACGGCATTGGGAAAGCTGGAAACCACCGAAGCCGTGCCGGAACTGATCGCGATTCTCGAAGATCGAAGCGTGGAAGATAATGCCCGAAAAAGGGCTGCTACAGCGCTTGCAGCGATTGGTGATGCACGGGCGACCAGTCCTATTGCCAATCGGCTTGTGGATGAAACAGAGTATGTTGTCGAGTTTGATGTGGATTTGCTCAAAAGAAACTATACATGGGAAGTATTTGCCGCAGCGGCTAAATCGTTCCAACTCCCTGCATCTGTTGCCCCGAAGCTGATCGAGCGAGTCGATAGTACGTGGGAAGATAATCCGATTAAAAAGAAGGCACTTGCTGCACTTGGAAGGTGTAATACTCCAGAAACCGTTGCAAAACTCAAGGAACAGATCTCCAGTCCCAAAGCCGGGCTCCGTGTGTTTTCAGCCCGTACTGTAGGTGAAACCAAGCGAGGGGAATTCAAAGATAATCTGGTGAAAATGGCGAAGGGCGAAGACGAGCCAAATCATGATGTGCGGCGTGCGGCAACGCAAGGGCTCGGCGAACTTGGGGATGCTTCGACCGTCTCAGAACTCATCGGATTGCTTAACGATGATTCCAACCATGAGGAGATCCGTCGTGATGCTGCAATCGCTCTCGGAAAAATCGGTGGTGATGCGGCTGTATCTGCCCTGATCGATAAATTGAGAATCCTTCAAGAGAGCAAAACGGTTAGAGATCTGAGGCGCGACATTATCAAGGGGCTTATCGAAGCGAAGAGCCAGAAGGTCGTATCTATTCTCAAAACCACTCTGGAGGATGAAGATGCAGATATCCACTTCCTCGCAGCAAATGCGCTTTTCCAAATTACCGGCGACGGGCATGGGTATCATCGCGTCGATTAGGTCTTCACCATGGACATGGAAAAAGATGGAGATCTGAAACGGAGAAAAATTCACGTTTTTCTACACAAACGCCCATCCAAATCAAACTGGATGGGCGTTTTCATTTTTTATAGCACTCCAAAATCACCGAAAAACGGTTGACAAGACCGAACAAATGAATATAATATTGACGGCAGGATTTACGCACTGCATATTGAAAAGCGTTGCGGCATCTGCATCCTTTATCTTGAATTCTGATTAAAATGCAGATGAGTTTCAGATTGCGTAAGTCCTCTTGACGAATAATAAATCACGTTATCAACTAGGAGACAATCATGGCTTTTTTTGAGCTTCGTCAATATCGAACCCAACCCGGTCAACGGGAAAATTGGGTGAAGTATATGGAAGGAACGGTCATCCCTTTCCAGATTTCCAAAGGGATGGTCGTTATCGGGAGTTTCGTTGGGGAAGAGGAGGACGATCTGTATGTCTGGATTCGTCGATTCGAGAGCGAGGAACAACGGGAGCAACTCTATAAAGCGGTCTATGAGAGCGATCAATGGCTGAACGAGATTTCTCCCCGCGTCGGTGAACTGCTCGATCGAAGTCAGATTAAGGTCACTCGCCTTGAAGCAACTTCAAAATCGGTTCTTCAGTAGAGATCGCCAACCTTTCAAAGGTTTAAAACCTTTGAAAGGTTGAGCTTGGAGGTGGAAGTATGAATGAAGAAGAACGGTATCTCTTTGATCTGTGGGGATACGTGACGGTTGAGAACGTATTGAGTGAAGACGAACTCACCGCGTTGAATGCGCTGATCGATCAGCAGAACTATCCTGAGCCAACAGATGACAAGATCTATTCACAGCGATTCGGCGGTTTTATGGATTGGGAGAGCGATGCCTATCGAAAATTGCTCAATCATCCGCGAATTATGCCTTACTTGAAGGGGATGATCGGTAGTAAGTTCCGTCTCGATCACGCCTACGGCATTCTGATGCGAAAAGGAAATCCGGGCGGAACACTGCACGGCGGTGGTACACCGTATGACCCCGCCCAATATTACGTGTTTCGTAATGAACAGATGTATAACGGACTCACTGTCGTCTCGTGGGCATTGACAGACATGCTCCCCGGCCACGGTGGATTCTGTTGCATCCCGGGAAGTCATAAGAGCAACTTTCGCTGTCCATCACGTTTTAGGCCTGTTGCCAACAATCCGAAATGTATGGTGGGAGTACATCAGAAAGCCGGTGATGCTGTGATTTTCACGGAAGCCCTGACGCATGGCACACTCCCTTGGGAAGCTAGCCATTATCGTCGTTCGATCTTGTTCAAGTACAGTCCGGGGCATTCGGCGTGGGGACAAGGACGATACGATGATGCCCTTCGTGAGAAGATGTCTGAGGAAGATCAACGTCTCATGCTGGAGCCGCCTTACGTCTCTAATCGAAAATTAGTTGTCGAGTAGGAGCGAAACCCGCTTTTACATTTCAGGACAGCAGACAGGACATTTCATGATACCCCAACACAATATGCAGATTCACAGTATTCTCTCCAACTGCGCATCACGAGAGATGACAATTGAGCGAATCATCAACGAAGCAGAAAGGGGTGGGCTGGCAACGATTGGTATTTCAGATCACATTGATCTTCCCGATCCTGCCCGACAGAATCAACTCCTCGCTAATTTCGAGATTGTCGAGAAATTGAACCCTTCGATGAATGTGCGGGTGGGTTGTGAGGCATCGCAAATTGCCCCAAACACAATTGTCGTAGACAAAGCAACGGCTCAACAACTTGACTTCGTTCTGGTCGCAACGAATCACTATCACCTCCGTCAGGTCGAAAAACCGCATGACACTTCTCCTGCGAGTTATGCGGCACACTACCTGCGTATGGTAGAAGGCGCAATCGATTGGGGATATACGACGATTATTCCGCATCCGTTCCTGCTGGCAAAGGTCCGAGAACTCGATCATGCGCAGGTATTGGCAAGTTACAACCGAGACGAACTTCATCGAATCCTGCACAAAGCGGCTGACATGAATGTTGCCTTTGAGCTAAATCCGCGCCATCTTCGGCATGCGATGGACTTTTTCAAAGAACTTCTCACATTGGGTCGCCAAGTCGGACTGAAGTTTGCGCTTGGCACTGATGCCCATAAACCGCATGAAATTGCTTACAGTGAGGAAGATGTGGAAACCCTAAATCAATTGGGAATCGGTGAAAGCGATCTCATTGTCGTTTAGCTTCGTAGGGCGCAAATGCAAGTGATCAAGAAACTGCCTGAGATTGTCGTCTTAGGTGATAATTTCCAGTGCGGTTCGTACATTTTGCGGATTCAACTTAAGGAAGCTGTAAATCTCCGCTTCGGCAGATTTAAAAAGGGAAAACTCATCCATTTGCCAGTTGGTGAATATGCATACGTCGGTTCGGCATTTTCTTCACTTGCGTCAAGGCTGGTCAGGCACGCGACACGAAGCGGAAATCAGCCGCCGCATCGCATTCGGGCGGAGATGATCGAATGCTTCAAACGCATCGGTTTAGGAAAGCAAAATCCCCTACCGAAGCGTGCGAAAAAAAAGCACTGGCACATCGATTATCTTGTGGATTTGCAGACCGCCGAAATCGTCAATGTTCTCCTAATTCGATCTGACAGAAAGTTGGAGTCAACACTCGGAAAGCTCTTGGAAAATGACGCACACACGCATGTGTTTGAAAAGGGATTGGGTGCTAGCGATTTGCCCGGCCACACGCACATCTTGCGCGTCGTTGCGGATGAAATGTGGTGGTGCGCCTTGGCGGATCGGTTGGGGATGTTTTTATGATTACGTTTTTGTTCTGGAATCTAAAGAAAAAACCGCTTGAGTCGGTCGTTACTAACTTGGCACTGCGACATGAAGTTGATGTACTCATGTTGGTGGAGTGCGAAATACCACCGCCGGTTATGCTGAAGGCACTAAATCAAGAAGAGACTCAATTCCATTCTTCCGTCAGCCAGTGCGATAAAGTCGTCATCTATACTCGATTTCCATGGCAATTTATCAAGCCTGTATTTGAAACCGACAGAATCACGATTCGTCGAGTAACTCTCCCTGCGATGACCGAAATTCTACTGGCAGTGGTTCATTTTCCCACTAAACTTCATTATTCAAACTCAAGTCAAAGTATTGAAACGACTCAACTTGCCAGAGATATTCGTTTTACCGAACAAGAGATTGGGCATTCAAAAACGGTATTGGTGGGTGATTTGAATATGAATCCATTTGAGGATGGGCTTGTTGCTGCTGCCGGATTAAACGCTGTTATGACCCGGAAAATCGCCTCGCGAAAAACGCGAACGGTTCAAAGCCGGGAGTACCCATTTTTTTATAATCCCATGTGGGGACACTTTGGTGACGCGACGGAAGGCCCTCCCGGTACTTATTACTATTCTAGATCAGAACAGGTGACATTTTTTTGGAATATGTTCGATCAGGTCTTGCTGCGTCCTGACGCCATTCCTTTTTTCCAACATGAGTCTCTAAAGATTTTGAGTACGGACGGAACTACATCATTTCTCACTGAAAAAGGATATCCCGATAAAACTTCTGTTTCGGATCATCTTCCAATTCTGTTTCGATTAGATCTGTAATGAAAGGAGTTACCGATGTCAGAAAAGATTCCCGACCTATGGCCCGATGACATTGCTGTTGCTGATTCCTCAAAATTTCCCGTGATTATTCTTCGGCAACAAGCAACGCTTTTGGGAGAGAAAACACAAAATATTGTCCAAGGGGAAGTAAGATCTATTTTTGACAATATCTCTGTATCCCCAAAAGAAACCTATTTCAGACATGAGTTCAATATAGTCGCTCCGGCTTTGGGCAATTATAGGTTCGGTCTATTCAATCTTGAGCATTCCGATGATGTCTACCCATCGACAATCTACATTTCTAAAGAAAGAGAAGAAGGAGAAAAAGCCATCATAGTGGAATCAGATGAAGAGTTGATTGAAGCCCTGCGAAAGATTTTCGCCTCGGAAAAGACAAAGCGAATCATACACGCTTTAATTGCCCAAAGCCAGGCCTAATCAAGAATTGAATTCTCATAAGGAATCTGCAAGGCATCCATCGCCTGCTGCGCGGCTCGGATGCCGGAATAACACGCCTCCTCAAACAGTGGAAGCCCCGTCACGTCCGCATTTGCAAAGAAGATCCGACCGAAAGGACGTCCCCGCCATTCCCGATTCGGCCCCCAGATGAAATTCGGCGTTGGACGAATCATCGCATGTCCCCACTTGTAGAGGTCAATTCTCGTGATCAGTTTTTCGATTCCGGGGTGCATCCGCCACAGATCTTTCATAATTTCGTTCACCCAAAAGCCGTGCCCTTTTTCCAGAAGTGTCCGCCGTTTCTCAGCCGGCAATCGGTAGAAAGGAATATAGTAAGTAACGACAGATGCGTGTTCAAGAGGGTCCGCTTTCCGCGTCTGATGGTCAGCGACGATATAGCCTAGCCCTTCGCTTTCGTACATCACGTTATCCCAAGCAATCTCGCTACCCCGCGTTTTGGGGAGATGTTTGAGGTGAATGCTCGCTGTCAGCCACGGCGTGTACTGACACTCGTCAAAAGCGGAACGCTGCTCATCGGGAAGTTGAGGAATGATATATTCTGCAATGTGCTTTTGCCCGGCGTAGATGACCGCCTTCGCCCGCAAAGTGGTCATCCGACGGCTGTGCGTATCCATGAACGTCACATGAATCTCATCTCCTTGTTGGCGAATGGAAAGCACCAAGGCGTTAAGGCGGACGCTATTCGGCGAGAAATTCCGCGCCATGCCGTTCACTAAAAAGGCATTGCCTTCAGGCCAAGTCACCGTATGAACCGGGAAGCGTTCCTGTAGTTCGTCCGCATAGTAGCGGCAGGCGTAGTAGTGGATGCCAGCCCACGCTGATACCTCATCGATCGGACAAGCGTAATCGTCGCGGCAACCGTAATTCACGAACCAATCCAACCGCTCCGAATTCCAGCCTTTCTGTCTCATATATTCGCGCATCGTTATCCCATCCAACGCACGTATCTCCGGCTGGGCACTACTGTATTCCAGCGGTAGTGTGAAGGCGCGACGTCCATCCTCGCCTCGTCGCAGGGTCCAACGGAGCATATCGGTCTGAAACTCCATGAACGTCTGTCGGTCCACATCCGTCCCATCCGAAAAAGCATCCAGCCCATCTACCCAACGATTATCGATAAAAAGCCGCTCTGTCGGGGTACGCAAGATGTATTCAGGGTTCATAATGGGCCACCCAATATTTGTGTAGCCCACGACGACATCGAGCTCTTCAAGCACCTCAAGGATGCAATCTGCCTCGATTGGCGGGGTATTGATGTAATGCGCCGCCCAAGGGAATGCCGTGCCGTTTGCTTCTCCGGAGATCGATGTGCCCCCTAACTGATCTCCCAAATCAAGGATGGCGAAATTAACTACACCTGAGCGCGCCAGTTTCCAACCCGCGCTGACGCCTGCTACGCCGCCTCCAACGATGACGACGGAGTGCAATTTGCCAGTCGGCGGTGGAAGTAATTCCTCTCCTAGGGGCTGTCTCACAAGATGCCCGATTCCGCTTGATTCACCGATGATTTCGCCGGGGATGTCAAAGGCAGGAGGTGGCTTGTGATGTGACGGGGAGCAGCCCGGTAGAAACGGGAGTGCCCATCCGAGCAGGCTCAGTTTCAGAAGATGACGACGGGTAATTGAAGGCATAGCAGGAAATTAGGAAAGAGGAAGTCATTGGTTCATGGAGAATAAGGAAACAAGGATGCCAAACGGTGCAAGATACAAGATGCAAGTGAATGTCCGAAAAATCGGACTCTCCACTTTGCTCCGACCAGAATCCTGTACCCCCATTACAGAAACGTAGACGGGTGGGAGGACGGACCCGAAGGAGCGCGACTCACCTGAACGGTTACCTAAAATAAAGACTTCCGAGTGGTTTTCTCTTGGATTTCAGCCCCGCCATGTGAGCTGAATCGTGGACGTACCCGAATCGTCGTAACGGACTCGGTTTCGTCATCGACTAACAAAGCTTCCCCTCGACGATTCAAACTGCGAATGTAGCTTTTCAAATCCCCCGTCATATAGGTGGCACTCAGCCGGTCTAGGGCGTATATGTCATCCCAAGTTGTGATTTTATGGGCGATAATCACGTCGCATTGTGACAGTAGTTCAGGGTCAATTGCCGCAGGTTGTTGGGTCGCGACGATAAGGCTCAATCCGGGTTGACGACCCTCTTTGACCCAACGGATTAGCATTCCCTTGCAAAGAGAAGTTCTGCCTTTGGGGACAAATTGGTGAGCTTCATCAATGGCAAGCCAGACACGCGGTAACTTTGTTGACAGACCGAATTCTTCTCTTCGTCTCTCCCTTGTTCTCTCGGTGAAGAGGCGGCGGGCAACAACATCTAGTACCATATTGCGTAACCCTTTGGTACCCGCGTCAAGCACACTGAGGTCTAGCACATTGACATGACTCAAGGAAAACACATTATCCAAAGCAGTTGGTTCTTGTGCAAAAATTCCCCACCGATTCGCCACGGTCAAACGATTTTCTAAAGCCTCTTTAGAGGTGTCCTTTGCTCTCGTGTCCCGTTTTATTTCGGCAAGAATATCATCAACTGTAAAGGGCTGGTCTTTTTCGTGGAGTGTATCAACGGCACGCCAGAGGGCAATCCCCATCGAGTCCCGTGCGGACAATCTGGATGAATGTCCGGCAGCCGGATTCGCCAGAATTCGGGGCTAAAGCCTGTAACTTGTGCAACACCTCTTCAAATGTTGTGACGCGAAACAATTGGGTCGGTGGAAACTCGGCAAAGAGCTCATCGGTTAGCCTGTTTTGGGAACGCTCCCAATATGAAAACCCCAATCTTTGTTTATAGCCCAAACCAAACAATCGGTGTGTCAGGCACGGCAACCCGATTAACCGACACATTCCGCTCGTCGTGACACTCAGTCCATCTACTAGACATGGCTCACACTTCACACGCCAAGACGCTGGAAATGTCCATCTCCCCACATCGTAAAACGACAGGCCATCGAGTACCAGAAGAACGACAAGCTCGGGTAACGCATATCCCACGCGATCCGTGATCACTTGTGCAACCTCCGACTGTCTCAAAAGCTTCGATTCTCCAGTGCATAAGGTTTGGAAAAGGTCGGGTAGTTTCTGGTTGACCCATTCGACTGGTGGGAACGCTGGGAGTTCAATTGTGGGGAAACCGAAGGTCTCAGCCAACTCTTTGCGCTGATCTTCGGGCAGATTCACAAACAGTGTTTGCCCCACTGGAACTTCCATCGGCGAATCGACCACAGATTTCCATTCTGCCAGCGAGGTTGGTCGCCAAATATCGGCGAGGCAGATTTCCCACAATCCTTGAGTCTCCTCCGACAAATCTGTGATGCAGGGAATCTTTTGTAAGAGAGAAAACATTTCTACTGTCCTGTTGTTCGTGAGACTTTGATGTTCAACCAATTTCGTTGATATAACTCTTCTAAGCTCTCGATAATCGCCGCAGTATCACGAAACATCTCATCGCTTGATTGCCTCAGTTCGATAGTCAATTCTGTGAAATCCTTTTCACCGTTCGCATCAATCAGAGAAAGTAGCTTCTTGGCGCGACTGCTTAGTTCGCTCTCTTTACTTCGCAACTGATGTTGAATCCATTCGCGTTTTTCAACGACCTCGGCCCCCTCGTCGTGAATCGATTGCACGGCAATAACCAGCTCAGGCAAACGTGCTTCAATTCCTTCCGGTTTGAGGTCGTTGCGGATTTGGTCAATCCGACGTTCCAAGCCTAAAACCTGTTCTCTCAGAGCAATCGCTTTGTTTTTCACGTCATCACTCACTTTGAAGACTTCAGTCGCTTTCATCAAATCGCCCTTAATCGCTTGAATTGAACGCATCGCCGGGTCGATGACGAAGTTCTGGACTTTCTCAACCGCTTGCTCACGGACTCGACGGTAGGAGCCTTCATCATCGGTTGGGTTATATTGTTCACGGAAGCCTGGTTGATCGATGACCTTTCTGAGTTGCTCCTCAATCTGCGCCCGAAACCGATTAAAATCGTCCTGCCGGTTCAGGGCAATCTGATCGAATTCCGTCTTAATCGCCGCGATTCGATTCGCGAAGTGTTCGTGGTTCTCCAAAACTTGCTTGACCGTTTTCGCCCGGTCAGCGAGATGCTGTTTGATAATTCGTTGTTCTTCGTCTAATCGATTGATGAGATTCTTTACGACATCACTTTCTTGGGCATCAGTCATTGTCAGATGGTCGCGCTCAACCTGTCTGGCGACGTTTCTCCACTTCTCGAACAGACCGTAAAGCACCTCTGCCTCTGCACGTTTCTCGCGCAGTGTCGCGATTTTCGCATCAATGACCCTTATCGAATTACGGAGATCTGCTGCCACTTCGATTGCCTTCTCGGGGGTCTGATTGGCTTTGTATTCCGCAATCTTCTTATTGATGGTCGCTTTCACTTGATTTTTCAACGTGGCTATCCCTTGGGGAATCGCATCATAAGCCCTCCGTATTTCATTGCGGATGTCCTGAAATAGTAACACTGAGAATTCTGTATTTGGATGACCAGTTGTTTGCTTAAGCACCTCCGGGGGCTTCAAATCTAATGTTTGGATTTCCGCTCCTTTCTGGTTCAATTGGTTTTTTGCCGTCTCTAGCCATGTCGTACACTGAATTTTGAAGCGGTTTTCAATCGAATTGAGCTTTTGTCGCAGAGCATCCTTGCGAACCTCGTCAAATTCAATGCCCGTGATTGGCTGGGCATCTGCTTGCGCCGCTTCGAGGGAGTTATTCGGTTCCCATTCGGGCGTGAAACCTTTCGACTCCGCCAGCGATTCCAGTGCGACGAGGGATTCTAATTTGTTCTTTAGTTCAACAAAGTTAATCTCGGTTTCGACGCGGTACAGGTAATCGATGCCCTGATGGGATTTCCGATCGACCAATCCGCGTGCTTGAAGGACTTGAATTAACTGATCGATTTCGTCATCAAGATAGCCGATTTCTTTCTCCTGCACGTAAATGCGATTCAGCCGCAACGCTTTGGCTTCCTTGCCATCGATGGAAACGGTCTCTTTTGTCTTGTCGAGTTGGTCTAAGATGCGTTGCTCCAGATTATGCCGTATGAAGTAAATCGCAACTCGCCTTTGACTGCTTGGGAGTTCGATATTTTCTTCGACAACGTTGTCATTTTCATCAAGCAGGTTCACCCGCAATAGGTCTCGCCAGACACCGTTGGGGTGATACGTTTGCCTAAAGCTGATATGCGACTGAACATTAAACATCTGTTTCGGCACATCGGCACTAATCATTTTGACGGGTTCAATGCCTTGTTTGACGCCGAGACTTTGTACCTCTTTCAGATATTGCGTATAAATTACCAAATTCCTTTTCCACTGATTTGAAATTGCAACCGCACGATACAGCGGAAAACGCTTGCGAACCAAGACGGTCAGAGACCGTTCGACAAAGTCCTTTCCGGCTGGCACTCGCTGCAATTCGGGTTCGCTGGAAACAACCGTATTTTTTACATCGGCGGAGAAGAAGTAGCTGATGAGTTGATCGCGAATTTGTGCGCGTAACATCTCGACTTGGGCTTCCTGTTTCAACTCTCTGATCTGAGACTGAGTCACGTCAAGGTCGAAGAAGTCCAGCATTGACAGGAGTAAGGAGGGCGTAATCGCTTCGGGAAGGAAAAGATCGCCGAGTTTGTTAAGTGCCGTCGGGACTTCGTTGGGGTCAATTGGTCGCTGGATGTTAAACCGAAAAAAGAGACCGTTTTCCTTCACATCGCAGTTGTTCTGGATGTCCTCTCTGCTTTGCAAAATGAAAGAGGTGAACAGTTGACTCTCACGATAGCGGCGGTCGATTTCCTCAAAGCCATCACCGCCGATATGCACGGTCAACGTCCGCCGGGGATACTCACGGATTGAGGTGCCCTCTAGGAAAAGCTGAAAAATTGGATCGGTGCCGCCTTCCATTTTTCGCAACCCTGTCCAGCCAGTTGCGGAGGCAGCAACAGATTGCTTGAAAATTTCAGGTAAAACGTAATTCGCAAATGACCGAACCGCAGGAAGCCGAATCTCTGGACTTCCGGGGTTGTAGTTGCTCCGCAGCACCTTGAGAATCTCGATGAGTTGGTCACCAGCGTGGAGGTCGTCCCGGTAATGCGCCAATGTAGGGCCGATAATCTTGGTGATGACGTGTTGCCCCAAAAGTCCCTGAACAACCTCTGTGCGGTCGGTATCTGAGATTTCGTGCTTTCTGAAGATGTCTGGCGGCACACCGTCCGGAAAAACAGAGAGGAGTTTGACAATTTTGCGCCGCGCTTCGCTGTCGCCGATAATTGGCTGACTCATAATTGCGGTGTAGGCTCTGGCCGCATCGATCTCCTGTTGATTAAAGCATATTTTTCCTGAATCCAGATAGTCACTGCAAAAGTCGAAGATTGAATACGGAGTTTTCGTTTCACTA
>JADFGN010000410.1 GCA_022567695.1 Candidatus Poribacteria bacterium
ACAAATATAGCATGCCACCTCTGTCCTGTCAAGAAGAGCAAAAAGGTCAGAATCACAAATTCGCCACCATGTATTCATAGGACTTCTTCTGTCCTGTGCCGTCGTTTTCTCGCCCTTCGTATTCACAGCACCAAACACCGTCGTAGCCAGCCTCTTTGAGACAATGGATTGCTTTTGTGAGATCGATTTCCCCTTCACCCAGTGCTTCACCACGATAATCGCCGCGGGCGCCGCTGCCATCCTTGAGATGTATATGTAGCGTATAAGGCGCAATAATTTCGTAAAATTTACCGACGGTTTCCAAATCGTGTCCGAACCAGCGATAGTTCATCGTGTCAAGATTCGCGCCAACATATTTCGATCCAACGCGCTCGAAAAGTTCAACTTGAAGATTGCCGTCATTTGTAACAACCCCGTGATTATCCACAGCAAAATAAATCTCCTCCTTCTCAGCGAATTCGACACAACGGCTCAAACACCCCGCCATCGCCTCGAGCCATCGGCTTTCAGGAACCGAATCTTTGGGTGACCCTCCTTCCGTACGAATCACCGGGGCACCCAAGATCTTTGCGAGCCCAGTAATGCGACGCATTCGATTGACCTGTGCACGGATGAGCTCCTCTTCAAGAACGACGAAATCGTTTCCCGCAGCGAATGCAGAAACTTGCAAACCGTACGATTCTACCTGTTCGCGAATGGATTCGGCGTTTTGCTCGGGATTATCAATGTTCCGACCCCAGACATCCCCGGCCTGAAGTTCGACGTAGCTGTAACCTGTTTGGCTGACGAATTTGAGAAAGTCGTCCAGCGATGAACTTGCAAAATTGTAGTGAACGAGACCTAATTTTGACATGATTGATTCTCCTTAAAATGGTGTGTTATCCTGACAGTGGGATGGGTAAATCGATTGTGGATTCCACTCATAGTGACTATTGAAGAATCTCCATCACGATGTTCAATTATAATAATTCCGTGTCTTGGATGTCAACGAGAATATCTGTGATGAACGAACGAATTATTGTGCAAAGCCACTTCTGCGACATCACGTTCGTGATACCTCCGATTTGACGATAATGTGGTGACTATGGTAACTTTTCTATTTGGAAAAGCCCTTGACAACAAAGGCGTTTTCAATTATGATATAGCCTCCCAGCAATTCATTCACGGAAAGGATCTTTTATTTGGCGATAACCGAGATTGGAAATATTACGCATTCATAATTCATGCCCCCAGTCTTGGGAACAACCCTCGATCGTCAATCTTCCATTCAAATGACTCAACCACTGCTTGAGCTCTCAGGACTCAGCACCATATTTTCCACCGATGATGGTATTGTGCGTGCGGTCAATGATGTGAGTTTTTCCATCGCCCGCGGTCAGACACTCGGTGTTGTCGGTGAAAGCGGCTGTGGCAAGAGCGTCACAGGCCTCTCAATCCTCCAACTCGTTCCGCCTCCGGGACAAATTGAGCGAGGACAGATTCTTTATTACCGAGAGGGCGAAGAAAAACCGATTGACATCACCCAACTCCCCCCACGTAGTGAGTCAATGCGTTCGATCCGAGGCAACGAGATCGCGATAATCTTTCAAGAACCGATGACCTCGCTCAATCCTGTCTACACTATCGGTAACCAGATTGCTGAAGTGATTACGCTGCATCAGCGGGTTAAGCGCAACGAGGCCCGCGAACTTACAATCGAGATGCTGGCTAAAGTCGGCATCCCCGGTCCGCACCAACGTATCAATGAGTATCCGCATCAACTTTCAGGTGGCATGCGTCAACGTGTTATGATTGCAATGGCGCTTTGCTGTAATCCAGCGCTATTGATTGCGGATGAACCGACGACCGCCCTCGATGTGACGATTCAAGCGCAGGTGCTCGACTTGATGCGTGAACTCCAAGCGGAGATTGGGATGGCAATTTTGATGATAACGCACGACCTCGGGGTTATCGCAGATATGGCCGACGAGGTGGTCGTAATGTACGCAGGACGTATAGTCGAAAAAGGAAGTTTAGATGAAATTTTCTATGAACCTTTGCATCCTTACACACACGGTTTGCTCGCCTCTATCCCCGTACTTGGGAAGCGTACCAAGGAGCCTTTGCGTTCCATTCCCGGAAACGTTCCCCATCCCCTCGCTCTACCTGAAGGCTGTTCTTTTCGCCCCCGCTGCCCAGAGCGCATGCCGATGTGTGCCGAGATACCGGAGTTGAAAGTGATTGAAAAAGGGCATGCTGTGCGTTGTTGGCTCCATGAGCAGCAAGAAGGATAAGGGAGGAATTCTCGGCAACGTACAAAATCATTAGTTAGCAGCCTAAATTAAAAAATGACCAATATTCTCGAAGTCAAGAATTTAAAGAAATATTTCCCCATCCGAAAGGGATTGTGGCGTCGCACCATGGGATATGTCAAGGCGGTCGATGGCGTCAGTTTCCACGTCCGTCGCGGGGAGACACTCGGACTGGTTGGAGAAAGCGGCTGCGGTAAAACCACCACGGGCCGATGCCTGTTACGTCTCATCGAACCTACCGATGGAGAAATCCTGTTCGGAGAAGATAGGGTAAATCTGCGTACCTTAGCTCACCGTGAGTTGAAAGCCTACCGTCGCCACATGCAGATGATTTTTCAAGATCCAAACTCTTCGCTGAACCCGCGGATGACCGTTGCCGATATTGTGGGCGAACCCTTGAAAGTGAATCAGATCGCTCAAGGTTCAGAGCTTGAAGACCGCATCGCCAACTTGCTTGAATCGGTGGGATTGAGACGCTATGACATGCGACGATACCCGCATGCGTTCAGCGGTGGGCAGCGTCAGCGAATCGGAATCGCCCGTGCGTTGGCACTTAAACCTGAACTGATTGTCGCAGACGAACCCGTGTCTGCGTTGGATGTATCGATACAGGCACAGATTCTCAACCTGCTGGTAGAATTGCGTGAGGAATTTCAGCTATCTTACATTTTCATTGCACATGACTTGAGCGTAGTTGAGCATATCAGCGATCGGGTCGCGGTGATGTATTTGGGACGCATTGTGGAGATCAGCGATGCGGAGACGCTTTACCAGCAACCGCAGCATCCTTACACTGAAGCGTTGATTTCTGCGGTGCCGTTGGCAGATCCCCGCGAGCAACGTAAACGTCAGCGCATCCGTCTTGAAGGAGATGTACCCGACCCCGCCGATCCCCCGACGGGATGTCATTTTCATCCACGCTGTCGCTATGCCAAGGACATCTGCAGGCAGGAATCCCCAGCCTTGCGAGAGGTTGCGCCGGGTGTGCATGTTGCGTGTCATTTGAGTGAGGAGTTGTCGTTGCAGGGGGTGTGATTTGGATACGGAATTTCTCTATCATTCTGTTTTTCTTCTCTATGCTGCCGCTAAGTCATACACAGGTACCTGTAGTGTCGCGATTGGCAGAGGCGGTGTTTTACTTAATTCTAAGAGTTGATGTGTGATCTCTGCGGTGAACAGTTCATCACCGCATTGGACACACACTTCTGCGGGCACATTTTTGACAACGATTAATTCATCTTGTGGGTTGTATAGCTCCACCGTTACCCTTCGGTTTTCATAGCGTCCCCCACAAACAGAGCAGCGATAATCACTCATCATTATTTCTCCTTTCGTGCTGTAAAATTTTGTGTCCATTCCGCCGGGTCCGGTTCATAGACCGTAATCACTTTGACAGGCAAAGTCAAACCCCATTGCACATGCAGGATGCGTCCCCCCGGCGTTTGACCGCAAAGGAGAAAGCTTGGCCCGTACTTATCGTCTGGATACTGTTCGATGACCAAACCGTCAAATGTTGCACACTCGACTTCTTCGTCAGAAATGCCTCGTTCGCTCATCCGTTTGATAGCATGGCGAGTGAATCGGTGGCGGCGGCTAAGAACTTCTTGCTGAGCCAATTGAAGTTTTGATTCTGGATGCAATTTCCATTTCCTCTATATCGGTAGCAATCTTTTTATATGATAGAGCATGGGAATATATAAACGCAAGATTAACTGTACTGGCAAGACCATATCCGTTTACTTCTGGTATTTAATGAAATGAACAATACTCCGGATCGCCATGCCGATTAAGTTTTGAAGATGAATTACGGTTAAACCGGGCGCAGAGTTGCGAGCTCGAAACAAATCTTAGAGAAAGAGATTGAGGAATGGAAATGGGAAAAATGAGAAAATCTTTGATATTTTTGATTGGCTATATTCTTTTGTTCGTAGCGTGTTCAGGTCAACAAAAAACAGAACGTCGCCTCATCGACTCGTCCAACGGGTATGAGGCGAAAGAGGCTCCAATGCTAGCAAAGCTTGTGGCAGACGGGAAACTGCCCCCGGTACAGGAACGCTTGCCTGAAAATCCGCTGGTCGCCAAACACGACTTTGATGGCTATGAAAGACCGGGAATTTACGGCGGCACCTGGCATCGTTTCCATACCAGGCCCGACTTGGGCACCTGGAAAATGACCGGAGGTTATGCCCCCTTAATTCGGTGGAAATTCGATGCGTCCGGGTTGGAGCCGGGATTAGCTGAAGCGTGGGAATTTAATGAAGATGGCAGCGTATTCACCTTGCATCTCCGCAAGGGGCTGAAATGGTCTGACGGCCATCCCTTCACCTCTAAATCCTTCGCGTTTTATTACCAGCTTTGCCGTGATGACCGACATCAATATAATCCGCCGGTGTGGTGTTTGGTGGATGGGGTGCCGATGGAGGTGGAGACACCGGACGACTATACCATTGTGATGAAGTTTGCTGGTCCAAACTGGCTCGTTCCCCTCTGGTTGGCAACCGGTTTTTGGTGGTGTAATCTCTATAATATTCCCGAACATTACATGAGTCAATTTCATCCCGATTATAATCCCGAATACGAGGATTTTATCGAATTCGAGCGCAAAGACTTGCCCCACCAAAATACAGAACGCCCGACGATGTGGCCCTGGCGCATCACGACTAATGACAAAGGAGGGTTTCGTGTCCTCCTTGAACGGAACCCTTATTACTATGTTGTGGATGACCTCGGGCGTCAACTCCCTTACATAGACCGCGTCAAGACGAACCTGATTCCTGAACCACAGGTGCGCGTACTCAAGATTTTGGCGGGCGAGGTGGATTGCCAGTA
This sequence comes from Candidatus Poribacteria bacterium, assembly GCA_022567695.1. Classification (GTDB taxonomy): domain Bacteria; phylum Poribacteria; class WGA-4E; order WGA-4E; family PCPOR2b; genus JADFGN01. Next base: position 5,121 of record JADFGN010000410.1, read on the forward strand.
TCGGGGAATGGAGATACGCGATCTGGCACTATACATGAAAGGGCAGGAGCCAGGTGGATATCAAATTCGCAAATGGAAGAGTACCTCCGGGGCGCAGCCCGCCATTCTCATCAACTGGACGGCACCCGATTTGGTACTGCGTCAACTCATCCGCGACCAACGCTTCCGAAAAGCACTCGCACTCGGAGTCGATCGGGAAAAATGTAACGAGATCGCTTGGCGCGGTCTGCTTCAACCCCAAGCGGCAACTGTAAGTCAGGAGAGTTGGCATTTCGCTGATGCGGACGGACAGACATTGTTCGAGGAGTGGAAACGTGCCGATGCCGATTTCGATCTTGAGAAAGCGAATGCGATGCTGGATGAGATGGGGTTGACACAGCGAGATAAGCAGGGTTATCGTTTACGCCCCGATGGACAGCGTCTTGAGATTGTCATGGATGTGCCAAGTTCGAACCTGAACAGTCAGGAGAACGATATCGGACTAATCATTCAAGAAGGTTGGGAACAGATGGGCATCAAGACAATCCTTTACACGCCCCCCGGTGCTGAACTCAGCTTACGCCGAACTCTCGGTGAATTCACCATCAGCATGCACGGAGAAGCGGAAATGGATCTGTTTACTTACCCCGATTGGGTATTCCCCACCCTCGCCAAGTATTGGCATCCCAAGGTGGGCAAATGGTATGAGACAGGGGGCAAGGAGGGTGAAACGCCTACCGGACCGTTGAAGAAACTGCTCGATCTGTACGACGCGATCAAGAAAGAACCGGATAGCCAAAAACGGCATCAATACGTGCGCGACGCCGTGCGCATTCACATTGACGAGGGCCCTTTCCATCTCGGTACTGCAGCGCGTTCACCCTCGCTCGTCGTCGTCGCCGATCACTTCCATAATGTCCCCAACGATGGTATTCTGGGACCTTGGGCGATTGTAACACCTGCGACAAGCTATCCTGAACAGTGTTTCATCGAGGAGGTCAAGCAATGATTACCTATATTATCCGTCGATGCCTCTTAGCGATTCCAACCCTGCTTGCAATCTCGATTGTTGCATTTATCATCATCCAACTCCCACAAGGGGACTACCTCGATCGCAAAATTCAACAACTGGAGGAAGAGTACGGTGATAGTAGTTCGCTTGCACGAGTGGATGAATTGCGGGAACGTTATGGGCTTGACAATCCTTTCTGGCTTCGCTATCTAAAGTGGATTTTCGGGTTCGTCCAGGGAAACTTTGGGGAGTCCTTTGAATATGAACGTGAAGTCAGCGAACTCATCTGGGATCGCCTCGCCTTTACGCTGCTCATTTCCACCGGCTCACTCATTTTCACCTATATCGTCGCGATTCCACTCGGCATCTATTCGGCAACGCACCAGTACAAATGGTCAGATCATTTCCTGACCTTTCTCAGCTTTGTCGGGATGTCGCTACCAGCGTTTCTCGTCGCGCTGGCTCTGTTGGTATTTGTGTTTGAAGTATTTCGCGTACCGCTGTTTGGTCTGTTTTCTTCTTACTATGACGGTGCACCGTGGACGTCGGGCAAGTTAGGCGATCTCCTCAAACACCTGTGGATCCCCGTGATTGTCGTTGGGTTGAATGGTACCGCAGGATTGATGCGTATCATGCGCGGAAATCTGCTAGATGTTCTGGGTCAACCCTTCGTGCAGACCGCACGCGCCAAGGGG
>JADFGN010000411.1 GCA_022567695.1 Candidatus Poribacteria bacterium
GCCGAGCCGATCGACCTGCACCACCCAGGGCACGATATGGCCGCGGGCGGATTGCCAGACGAGTCCGGCCGAGAGCCAACTGGTGTTGGCGTGAGACTCCACCATCCACCGATAGAATCAACGGCTCATGTGAAGGTGGGAGAAGTGATCTTAGTAGTTCCGCCTGCATTTGCCCCACACACATGAATGCATCATACTTGGTCAGCGCCCATTTAAGAGCGCGTTCGGTTCTCCGGGAGTAACGTCCAACTCGCAAGAAATACAACGTTTCACTTGCGAGCAGGGCTACCGTCTTCTGACTACTATCAATAAGCCCAAGGCACCTCATGACTAAGGGAAGAAAGTGGAGTCCCTCAGACAAGAATATTTGGTATCTCCTTCGGTTCGGAAAAAACAAGGAACATAACAGCCAGCTCAAATACCTTCTGAGAGGAGTTGAATGGGTATCATGCCATCGCAGGATAAAGTCGATGGGCACGAAGTCCGCACCGATGGCCCGAGCCAACCCAGCATGGAACGGGTGCGGACCAGGACGTCCATGGATAAACACACTCCCCGCGCTCACAGGAACTCCATTGTCGACTCAGGAAGAACTGAGCAAATCACGTCTTGAAAAAAGGAGGGCACTCGCAGGAAGGCCAAGAGAATGGCTCACGTTAGGATAAAAGTCTATGAGCGTAGATACTTAAATTCTGACTTGCAGCCATTGTGTACCCACCCGAATAATGCGTCGCCAGACGCGCAGCATCGGCACCTGCAGCAAGGGTCTCAGCAGCAATTTCATAGTGCGAGGTAACAGAATGGCTTGTCCGAATTGCCGAGAAGCAATACGAAGCATTTGCATACCCTCATGGGGGTGTGAGTAGAGTAGCGTGGCTGCGAAGTCTATCAGCTTAGGGCCCAATACATGACGGATCGCAACTTCCGAAGACAACGACTCCCACAGTGACCGCAAGCGATCCACATCCCCCCGCTGAATCCTGTCCGTGTGCCCATTGCAGGCCCACCAAAATCTTGTATATGCTTCCTCATCAAAGGATTGCCCGGTGAGAACGTCTCTTATAGCGCCGATAGAAATTTGCAATGCACAGTTTTTTTGCTCCACCGCTCGCCTGATCCCGATAGAGTCAGGATAGTCAGTCCGCCAGCAGGCAAGAACAACCGGCAAGGCTCGAATCTGCGATGTGCTACTCAACCGCCAAAACAGGTCATAATCCTGGGCATATGGTAGGCTTGGTTTGTAACCTCCAAGTTGCCTCAGCACGCTAGATCGAGCAACAAGCGTCGTGTGATGCAAGCAATTGGTGAATTGAAATCTCTCAGGCTCGAAAGTTTTCAAGCCATTTTTGGCTATCTCCTTATTGTCTATTTTAGTGGCCTCTTGCTTATACTTTATGACAGTATTCGTGGGGATGATGAGAATTTCTGGTATGCCATGTTTGCATGGCTGGTGTTTCTTGCTATGTCTGTTAGCAACTCCCTCCCGGGAATCCATCGCCTTTATCCGCTGATACAGCCTCTACTGGCGTTGACCCTCTACTTCTGGATTTTGTACAAGTGGGAGGATGCTGAACTTGAACAACGATATGGCCTCATATATGAACAGTGGCATGTGTTTCAACATTTCAATAGCAATATAGGGGGTTGGCAAGGGCCTTGGGATAAACACCTCTTCGGATACCTCCCCCAGATGTTCGGCCTGCTATATCTTCCGGCGATGTATAGTAGTATCTTCATGGTCTATAGAAGTGTCCAGCAATCCGAGTGGCCCGTTATTTTAACCAGTTCGTGGTTAATCATTGTCGTGACGACTTTGAGTTTTGCCACCACAAAAACGCCTTCTGCAACTTACGTTGCGTTGCCGATGTTTCTGGTGGCAATGGGGTATGCATCGGACCAAGCGATATATCAGAGGCACTCGCGACACGCATTGGCATGGGGAACTTGCCTTCTACTATCCGTGACGAAGATTTTAAGCGATAGGCCATTGATACCCGCATTGGCCGAAGGATTGAAACCGCTGGCTCCAACGTTATCAGAAAATCCGCGTATTTTCGCACAGATTTTACTCTATCTGATCGTTTTCTGGCTCGTCGTTACACTTGCACCTGACATTGTACAGAGAGGGAAACAATCGATCGGGCACCTTCTTGTTCGAGGTACTGTTGTGCTATTAGCCGGATTGATGGGTATCCTGCTGATGCACAGTATTAGTATCACAGGGCACCCACGTCCAATGCCATCTCAATATCAAGCGTTAGGAGAATATGTGCGGACCCACATGTCCAATAATGCCTGTTTATTGCTTGAGAAAACTGAATTGAGACAAGCGTACTATCCGAACAGTGACACATTTAATCCAGATCGGTTATATTTTATGTTCTATGCGGATCGAAGCGTATACGAGGTACCTCATGACCAAATCGAAGAGCGTGCTCGGGATATATTCCGAGTGGGTGGCGAACCGTATCTGGTTACCAAACGCGCTTGGGATTTACCGACGATTAAATCGTTTGGTTCGTGGAATTTACACCGTCTTGTTGACATCCATTGATGGTCGCTAAACCGATTTACCGTATCCAACGGTAAATCAGCGAGGCCGTTGCAAACACTGTTAGGAGGCGAACTATGAATCAGGACTCAACGATTGAAGTATCTGTCGTTATGCCATGCCTCAATGAGCAACAGACGATTGGTTCCTGTATTGAAAAGGCGAAACGCACCATGAAATCGCTGGGGATTCGAGGCGAAGTCGTCGTTGCAGACAACGGATCAACCGACAACTCCGTATCAATCGCTGAAAACTTAGGAGCTCGAGTTGTCCACCAACCGATTCGAGGCTATGGTGCGGCGTATCAAGCAGGTATTGAGGCAACCCGGGGGAACTACATTATTATAGGGGATTCAGATGATACCTATGACTTTACCGACTTGGAACGCTTCTTAACTCCTCTCCGTAATGGTCACGATTTGGTCATGGGCTCTCGATTCAAAGGAGAAATCCTTCCAGGAGCTATGCCATGGTCACATCGCTACATAGGTAATCCAATTTTGTCGGGAATTTTGCGCTGGGTTTTTCACACGTCAATTTCTGACGCTCATTGTGGGATGCGGGCGTTTACTCGCCAAGCCTATGATAAAATGCAGTTACAGACGACTGGCATGGAGTTTGCCTCAGAAATGGTAGTAAAGGCTGCCCAGGCCGGTTTGAAGATTTCGGAAACACCGATTACGTATTATCCACGTCTTGGAGAATCAAAGCTCAATTCGTTTCGCGATGCGTGGCGTCATCTGCGCTTCATGCTCTTATTCAGCCCTACCCATCTATTCGCTTTGCCAGGGGCTCTGCTTTTTTTGCTAGGCATGTTTGGGCTGTTAATGATGCTTCCAGGACCCGTAAAAATTGGAACACACGTCTACGACATCCATGTCATGACACTGGCTGGTTTTGTCGCGCTATTAGGATACCAAATCCTCCATCTAAGTCTCTATGCCCGTACCTACGCGGTCTCTGCCGGATTTGTCACAAAGGATAAGTTTATTCGTGGGTTTTATCAACTGTTTACACTTGAACGGGGTATTGCCTTTGGTGCGCTGTTATTTCTCTGTGGAGTTGCGCTAGATATTCGGGTGGCTTGGACCTGGATACAGAACGGATTTGGCTCATTAGATGAAATCCTGCCCGCTCTGTTTGCGCTCGTATGCATGATATTGGGCGTTCAGACAATGTTTTCTGCCTTTTTGCTCAGTTTGTTTGCGATTCCTCGTCAAGGAAAACGCGAGGAGGGGATAACGGATGAAGATTGACGATAAAACCTATGATGCGGATTTACCGTTTGTCTCCGTCGTTATTCCAGCGCGCAACGCCGCCAAGACCCTTCCGGCGTGTCTTCACAGTCTCAATGGGCTCAACTATCCGATGAACAGGCGTGAAATACTTGTCATTGACGGAGGCTCGACAGACGCCACAAAGACGATTGCTGAACAATATGGCGCAAAGGTTATACCCAATCCGAGGATTTCAATTGCGACGGGCCGAGAACTCGGCGTTGAAAAGGCCAAGGGGGCTCTGATTGCATTTACAGACGCCGACTGCATATTACACCTAGACTGGTTGAAGCGCAGTGTCGAATATCTTTCTGAGGGAACAGTTGTTGGGATAACAGGTCCCATTCATATTCCGGAGCATCAGAATGCATTCGGTCGAGCGGTGGGATATATTTTTGATTTAGCCACGCGCATGGGCAGTAGTACCCATGCGAAATTCTATACAGAGGTTCAGGATACGGACGACTTCCCTTCATGCAATGCCATTTATCGCCGTGATGCTCTTATTAAGGTCATGCCGTTGGATGAAGACCTCTACTCTGGATCCGATGTTGCCATCAATTATCAACTCCGGCAGCTGGGCTATCGGCTTTTATGGGTTCCAGATGTTGAGGTCTGGCACGAAAAACGCTCGACACCGAAGGGATTTTGGCGTCAGATGGTCCGCTATGCGATCGGTCGCGTACAACTCGGGAAACGATGGAAGCCGCTCCTAAAGATTTCGCACGTGCTTACGGCGTGGGTACCGATGATTTGGGGATTTGTCGCAATACTCTTAGCGGTGACAAATCCTCGCTTCTTCTGGGCCTATGTCGTTGCAACGCTCATGGCCCTACTTGGCGTTGCTTTCGTGGCGGGTTGGCAGATGCGTTCTCTGCGGGTCGCGTTATGGACGCCATTGGCATGTGGAATTTTTGCTGGGGCGTGGAGTTATGGATTTTGGCGTGAGTGGTTGTTCCCAAGGCATGGCCCCGGAGCAAACTAAGTACCTGGACATTATTATTTAACGTGAGTTCGACGTAAGAAGTGAGTGATAGTACGGATGCCGATTCAATCTCGTTTGAATGTTGTTATGTAAACATACATAGTGACCGATTCGCGTGGTATAAGCGGTCAAGCGAGTCTCGATTTGGCTTCAAACCTGCTTGAGGATTGAATCCTTATATTGAACTCACGTTATTGTTAGTACGTTTCTGCCGTTTTTAATGTATGGAGGAAGGGAATGAATCTTGAGCACGAAACCGTTGTGCAGAAAATAGGAGATGAAAGGTATCTTGTTCGTTTCAAAAGACAACGGGTTGGTGAAGTTGTGCGGGTAAAGAAAAAGTGGCATTATTTTGGAGAGACGAGGTATAGTCGGGTCGGATATGATACGCAAGATGAAGCGGTGAATAGGCTCATTGCTTCGAGCACGGGGATAAAACAACCCAGTGATTATCCGCGGTTACAATTTCGCCTTTTCCTTGAGCGCATCAAGTGGTTTCGCGGGTATGCCAAACGCAAGCATACATCAATGAGTGGGATTGTTAAGGATTATATTGAACAGCTGTACCAACAAGACCACAGCAACTAATTCCTTACGTCAAACTCAATTCGTGCCGAATGAGAGGTGATTGAGATGAAACGCAAGCTGTGTATCGTTGGGCTTTTGTGTCTTGTGGGTTTGATTTGGAGTAGCTTTGGAAAGGCACAAGCTGAGAAACCTCCCTTAAGTGGTAGAAGAATTGCCCGTGAAATCTTAGCCGGTGAAGCGGGAGGAGTTGTTGGCGCTTGGATGGGATTTTTTATTTTAAGAAGTGGGGTTAGGGAATGGCGGGTTGCCCTTGGGGGGAGTTATATCGGTTGGACACTTGGTAGTGCTGGTGGGGTTTATACGGCCGGAAACAGAGCCGGGTCTTTTCCCGCAACGGTAGTGGGCAGTCTTTTAGGTTCTGCGGTAGGATTTGGAATTGCCGCTTATTCCAACGGTCGCAACCTCAACCCAAGAATCGAACACTTTCCATTTGGTGATATTCCCCGACTTTTTTGGGGCAGTTGGTTTGCGCCTATCGGTGCTACTATTGCTTTTAATCTGACTCGTAAGCATAAATCACATGGTGCATCAGCAAGTCAGATGAGTCCTGCTGCGCCCCCAATCTATTTTAATTTGGTGAATGTGAGGTTTTAAGGTTCACAGCAAAAATGGTGCACTTCATTTCACATCATCGGCTAAAACTCAGTCCTGATGCAGCTTTGAACCGCGCTAATTCTTGACGCTTACCTCTAATTCCTTACGTCGAACTCACGTTAAGTTATATCATCGCAGAACTGGGGCTCATCTCCGGCGTTGCGGTTTTGCTGAAAATATTTAACACACTGTACAAAGAATTTACCAACCCGCATATAGGTCATCTGATGGAATTTCTGTATCGTGCGAGTGGAAAAACCCATCGGGTAAGTCAGAATTGGATCAATAGCGTGCGGGGGGTTATGCTTCATCTGTATGAAGGCTTGGGTGAATGTCTTAATGCCGCCGACAATCGTATGCTTGAGGAGCTGTTTAAAAAGGGCCAAACCGTTATTATTGAAACCAAAGGATTAATCGGTCCTCTGGAAAGTTTTGTTGTGGCTTTCATCTTACTGTTCCTGCGTGAATTTCACGCTGCCAATGGATATGTGGGAGGTCTGTGCAGATGACCTATTGTATTAGAAGAATCTCAATTGGGGGTGTTGAGAAGACGAGAAGACCATAAATTGGGTGGTGCGCCTTTCATTTCCCAGTTCGTGACCACATTCCAACGCGAGTACGGTTTACCGATTATAGGCATTGCTCAGAACCCCAGCGAGGTGATTTCAGTGTTCAAAAACAATGCCTCATTTATAGTGATCTTCAATTGTGGAGCTGACGAGGCGATAAAGATGATCGAGCTAGGTGGTTATCGTGACCAAGTCCCTCACCTGCAAAGCCGAGACCTCGTCTGGCAATTGCGCGACCG
>JADFGN010000412.1 GCA_022567695.1 Candidatus Poribacteria bacterium
ACTCTTGTTAGAGCGCACCATCCTGCATCTTGCATCTTGCATCCTCTATCCTGAATCCTTAAATCATGCGTATCTTGATGTTGAACTACGAGTTTCCACCGGTGGGTGGCGGCGGCGGATGGGTAACTTATTTTCTCGGCAAACACTTCGCTGAAGCCGGACACGAAGTGCTTCTCATTACCTCTCAGTATCGCGGGCTTCCTCAAAATGAAGTCATCGAAGGATTTCATGTTCACCGCGTACCGGTGCTTCGCAAGAGCAAAGATGTATGCGGCGTCCATGAAATGTTCACTTACGTGGTGAGTTCAAGCGTGTCCAGCCTCAGAGTCGTTCGACGCTTCCAGCCTGAGCTTGTTCAAGTCTTCTTTGGAATTCCGTCGGGAGGCGGTGCGTATCTGTTGAAGAAAATCTTCGGAATTCCCTACGTTGTCTTTCTCGGTGGACGCGATGTTCCACGTCCTAATCCCGATCCGTTGTACTATCAATGGTTATACGCGATACTAGCACCAGCAATCCGTGCAATTTGGCGGAATGCTACCGCCGTAGTCGCTTGCAGCGATGGATTGCGTGAGTTAGCATTGCGCACTGCCCCGAATACAAAAATTAGGGTTATTCCCGACGGTCTTGATCTGGGACGTTTCTCATCAGTGGCTCGCCAAGCCCATCCAGAGTGCGTGCAAATTTTGACGGTTGGTCGGCTGATTCCGCGCAAAGGCTTTCAGTTCCTTATTCGTGCGCTCCCCGAAGTTATGCAACACGCTTCTTGCGAATTTAAAATCGAACTGGTTGGGGATGGTCCTTATCGGGCAGAACTCGTCAAATTGGCAGATGAATTAGGCGTGCGTCACAAGATTCACTTCGCCGGATCGGTTCCGTATTCAGACCTCCCTCAAAAGTACCATGAGGCAGATATTTTCACACTTTGCTCATCAGCGGAAGGCATGCCGCTTGTCGTACTGGAAGCAATGGGATCTGGTTTACCAGTCGCCGCAAGCCGTGTGCAAGGCATCGAAGACCTCGTGGAAGTCGGAGTGAACGGGACGCTCTTTCCCCCCGGCGATGTTGATGAACTGGCGCAGGGCTTAATCTCGTTAATCAACGATGGCAATAGCCGCATAAAAATGGGCAAAGCCAGTATCGCGCGTGTGCAGAAGTACGATTGGAAAAATATTGCCCAATCCTATTTGGAAATTTATCAGCGAATTCTGAGATCAAAATAAATCGAATACACCGATCTGCATAGGCCCATTTCTCTGTGCAAATGGTATAACACCATGCTACTCCATGTGAAAGATCTGAAAACATATTTCGATACGGACGACGGAGTCATTCCTGCCGTCGATGGGGTGAGCTTTACGATAGACGAAGGGGAAACGCTCGGAATTGTTGGTGAGTCGGGGTGTGGCAAGAGTATGATAGCACTATCGATATTGCGCCTTGTACCACAACCGATGGGGCGAATCGTTAGCGGGGAGATTTGGCTGAAAGATCGGAACCTAATTACCTTGAAAGCAACCGAAATGCGAAAGGTTCGCGGGAACGAAATCTCGATCATCTTTCAGGAACCGATGACTTCACTCAACCCTGTTTTTACTGTGGGAAATCAGATTGTTGAAGCGATCCGATACCATCAAGGTGTGGATAAAAAAACGGCATGGCAAAAGAGTATTAATGCGCTTGAAGCTGTGGGCATGCCTTCTCCGCACGAACGGGTACACCATTATCCTCACCAATTGAGTGGTGGGATGTGTCAACGGGTCATGATTGCAATGGCAATCGCCTGCCAGCCCTTGCTGCTCATCGCTGATGAACCAACAACAGCTTTGGATGTTACCATTCAAGCACAGATCCTCGATTTGATGCGCAAACTCCAAGAGGAGATGAGAATGGCGGTGATGTTAATTACTCACGACCTTGGGGTGATTGCGGAAATGGCACATCGCGTTTTGGTCATGTACGCCGGACAGATTGTGGAAAGCGCAACCGTTGCCCGACTTTTTGAACAGGCGGCTCATCCTTATACCCAAGGGTTGTTAAACGCCGTTCCCAAATTGACAAAACCACTCACACGACGCCTGGCGACAATTGAAGGCAGTATCCCGCCCCCAACACAAATGCCTTCGGGATGTCGATTTGCACCACGTTGCGCATTTGCAACCGATCGATGCCGAAACGAAATACCGGATTTAGAAAAAATTGATACAGATCAGCTCGTGCGTTGTTTTGAATGGAAGCAAGTCATTCAGAGCTAGAATCTTTATCGCGCGATGTAAATTTTTTCACGGCCCGACGTGCCCGATCTTTCCATGTCGTTTTTCCCCTCTTCTCCTTTGACTGTCGGAGTTCATAGGGCTCGGCACCTTCCTCCGCGATATGTTGGTACGCAGAAATTCCGTTATCGGATTCTAATTGCGCTCTTTTCTGAATCACGCGTAGATTATGAAGGGCTTCTTTAAAATCGGGCTTAATCTTTAAAGCCTGCCTCCAATTTGAAAATGCCAAATCCAGATTACCTTGCTTGTAGTAAATACAGCCTAACTTGTTGTACGCTTCAACCAGAGTTGAATCTATGGCGATGGCTTGCTTCAACGAATTGATAGCCTTTTCTATTTGGCCTTGATGGGTGTAGGCATTTCCCAGATTGTAATAAAGATCGGCAATGTTGGGTGTCTCACGAACAGCCTTCTCCCATTGGGTGATTGCAATATCAAATCGTTTCTGTTCCCAAAATTCGATTGCTCGGTCATTAGCAATTTCAGCGTGTTTGCTCATAAATTTCCTCAATTGGATAGGTTGGGTTAGTCCCGTCTGGGCAATTTTATGATTGAATTGATGAGGGGAAGGACTTCGGAGAAGGTAGCGAATACAAAAATCCACTATGCGGAGCACAACCTACCATGCTCATCTGAGAATCAGACATTTATACTTTCAGAGACTCAGATACTATATCATATTATCAATTTTCAGTCAACAGCAAATACAGATTAGAAATTTGATAATGTCCTCTGTCGCTATTGTTCGTGAGGGCCTTCAATTCGTAACGGAATATTTTTACTATCTTTTTGGCGGGTAATGTATCTATATAACCGAACAGGGAGAAACCTGCCATGAAGCCAGAGCAGTGGAAACAATTTAGTGACGTCGAACTCGTGGTTGCATCGTTAATCGGCAATCTGCAAGCGTTCGATGAGCTTGCAATTCGATTTCGTCCAGCCATGCTTACCGTTGCCGAACAGATTGTTGGTAATAATGGCGCAGCGGAAGATGTTGTCCAAGATGCCCTTTTGCTTGCCTTCAAAGCCTTGCCGCAACTTGATGACCTGAATCGATTTAGCTCATGGCTGTATTCAATTACACGCCATCGCGCTTTGCGGCATTCTAAGGACGAGCATAGGTTCGAGTTGAAGTCCGATCTGGATGAGGTCATTCTTGAGCATACTTCCGCTATCGCGCTTGATCCGGCTAGGATTTTCGAGCATCATAACAACCATCACGAGGTTCGGGTTTCAATCAAGCAACTCCCATCGGAGTATCAAGTTGTACTCCGATTGTACTATTGGGACAACATGCCGCAACAGCGAATCGCGGATTTTCTTTCACTTCCCTTGTCAACGGTAAAATGGCGGCTCCATAAGGCTAAGCAGATGCTTAGAGAACGTCTAGAACAATATTATTAAGAAGGAGACTAATCATGTCTACAGAACAGGAAAAAAGCAAAGAAATCAGACGAATTTTTCACTTGGTAGAAAGCACAGCGAAACTCGCGAAGGAAGCGACTCTCACGGGAATGTTGAAGGGCGGCGAGAAAAGGTGTATCAAACAGTTTAATAACGCCTTGAATCGACTCATCGAAATTGACATCGTTCCAGAGGGGCTATTTGATCCGCTGGAAGAGGAGGCTGAGTTTAGCGAGGTGGGAGTCGCTTGCTATCACCTTGCCGGTTTTCTCAAGTCCGACTTGGATGACTTTGAGATTTCTCAGAAAAAAATGGACAAGGAAAAGATCAAGAAGATAATCGTCGGAAATCTCGGGGAACTCAAGGACCTTGGCGAAGTGATTCGTCAAGCGATGCCGGACTTCTTGAAGGACGCGTGGAAGGAGACAAAGAAAGGCGATTCCTCAAAAGCCGAAACACCGCCAGAAAGTGAATCCACAACACAGGAGGTCGCCTCCAAAGAGGGAGATGAGGAAATCGTCAATCCAGATTCAAACTCGGTGGAAAGTCAAATTGCCGAGTTAAGAACGCAGATACAAGCTCTCGCTGAACAGCTTCAGGAAGATATAGTTTCTCCTGAAGAGATCCGACGCCTCACCCGTGAGATGCGGAAACTCGGGAAGCAGCAGGAAAAGTTGGCACGTCAGCGTGCCACACTTGGAGCAGAGGAATCCACTGGTGATGAATAACTAAATGCGTAACCGGTGGCAGATTATACTGGCACCGTGTCAGCTTTAATTTGCATCTTGAATCCTGTATTGATGCAAGATTCAAGATGCAGGATTCAAAATACAAAATGTGATTGATGACTGCACACAGTATTTTGACTTTGGTAAATAGGAATGTAGACTCACTATATCCATCTTGGTTTGTGGCGGTTCGATTGCAAAAAAACCAACTTAGAAAGTTGGGCTACAGTTGAATCCGGTTTTAATTTAACGTGAGTTCGATATAAGGATGTAGACCACAAGCGGTTTTGTACTCGGTGACGGGTGTTTTGTTGTCTTGTCGTCTGGTAGTCTGGTCACCAGACACCAGACACCAGTCACCAGTCACCACACTGATTCTTACGTCGATTTCACGTTATTTACCAAAGTTAAGGAAAATGAGAGGAAAATATGGAGGTAAAAAAATGAATGAAAGTATTCAGCAAGCCAGAGACGTCGCATTGAACATTCTGAAACCGAGTCAGCGTGACATAGAACATGGCATGGAACTCCATAAAAATTCGCTCGTTTGTGAATCGTATGGATTTTCGCCACGTGCGGCAGTAGACGGTGATGCCGTTAAAGCCGCGGTGGAAGCCGGGGCTTCGGACCTCGAACTTCAGGATTTGACGGAAGATATGCGCATGACCCGATACGTCACTGAGAAGACGGAACGTGAAGAATTCATGGCAGCGTGGGAAGCCGCTGGAGTCACATGCATTCTACAAAATGCGGGGGAGGAAGGGAACTCACCGTTACGTCTGATTAAGCGTCTGGCGCGTTACACCTACGTCACCGACATGATGCGCGACTTTGTTCAAAAAGCGGTAACTCCTGATGACATCCTCGCTGCCAAAGCACAGAACAGACACTGTCTTTACATGAGTGGTAATGGTGTGCCCCTTCCGCAAGACTGGGCTTCGGTGGAAGAGGAACTGCGCTACATCCGAATCTTTTTCCAACTCGGTATTCGTATGATGCACCTCACTTACAATCGGCGTAACATGATTGGCGATGGCTGTGCCGAACCCGTCGATGCCGGTTTGAGTGATTTTGGCAGCACCGTTGTCGCGGAAATGAATCGCGTCGGTGTGATTGTGGATGTTGCCCATTGTGGTTGGAAAACCAGTCTGGATGCCGCTAAAATCTCTGAACGTCCGATGGTGGCAAGTCATTCTGGCTGTGCCGCTTTGAATCCACATTATCGTTGTAAACCCGACGAGGTGATTCGCGCCATTGTGGATACGGGCGGATATATTGGGATTTGCTGTATTCCCCGGTTTCTCGGTAGCAACGGTGACATCAATACAATGCTTGACCACATCGATTATGTCGTCAAACACTTCGGCGCAGACCATGTCACGATTGGAACGGATGTGGCTTACACTTCCTCCGCATCAAACCGCGAACACAGGAAGATTCCAAAGCGTCGAAACTCACGAAACAGGTGGGAGGCTTTTTGGCATCCGAATGAGTTCGGTCCAGAGTGGCGTCAGGAACACCAGGTGCTGAGTATGGCGTGGACCAATTGGCCAGTTTTTACGATTGGTATGGTTCAGCGAGGATATTCAGACGATGATATCCAAAAGATTCTTGGCGGCAATGTGCTTCGCGTTGCCCGTGCCGTGTTGACACCGTAAACCCAACGCACTTGAAGGGACAAACACAAAGATGGACACGCACAAGGATTCAGCCGATCAAAATAGATGAAAGGTTTGGAAAATATGCCGATTGCATTCAAAAAACAACTCCTCATTACGATGAGCTTGATCTGTTGTATTATGCTATTAGCCAGTCTGGTTAACGAATGTCATGCCGATTGGGAGCAAACTCAACTCCTTGGATTGAGCCACAGAAACCGTACCGAAATTTTTGAAGGTAACCTCTCAATGTCTGCCGCCCCACAAATCGGGGAGCGCTCGAGGCTCGTACTTGAGATCTCAACCCGGATCGACAATCTGCCTCCAATTGAGCTTGTCTTTAGATTACCAGAAGGAATTATATCACACGACGAGATTTCTTTTGCGAATCTGTCGTTGCAGCCAAACATGGCTCAACGCTATTCAATCGAAATCGAGGCCACACAAATCGGTGTCTACGCACTGCAAGCATCAGTCTATTGGAGACAAAACGGTATATCCCAAGCGCAACACTTCTATGCGTATCTTGCTGTGGATGAAACAGGGTCGCATGTGAGCGAAATTCCGTTACCGCTGGCATACATGCAACGGTTGAAGCCTATACACCGGGGCGGTGAAACTGTTTTCTTGTGTATTTTTGACTTGACAAGAAAAGGGAATTTGTTTATGATGGATATTATAGTTTGTCAAGTGTTGAGACATTAATACCTCTTTTGGATTGAATCAAATCC
>JADFGN010000024.1 GCA_022567695.1 Candidatus Poribacteria bacterium
CAGGTCACGGCCTTAGACGTCCAGACCGGAACCTCAACATTTGCCAACGGACTCCGTATTGAAGGAGGGGCTATCAAGTTAGAGCAGTTGACCGGCTGCTCCGGCGGCTCAGTGCTTGAAACAAGCGGAGACGGCACTATTACCTGTGGGACGGATGACACTTCCGCGGGTGGAACCCCTGATGACCAGGTCTGGGAACTCGTCTCAACAGACATCAACTTCCTTGCTCCCACCTCAACGCTCGCTGTCATTGTAGGACGCACCGACCAGCAGACACCGTACAACTTCAATGCGCTCCTCTCCCTCTACGCCACCTCAAGTGGCGCCACCATTCTCTTTGCTTCCTCAACTGATGGTCAGACAGGGGACTTCGTCCAGTTCATTGACA
The DNA here is from genome assembly GCA_022567695.1 of Candidatus Poribacteria bacterium. Taxonomy (GTDB): domain Bacteria; phylum Poribacteria; class WGA-4E; order WGA-4E; family PCPOR2b; genus JADFGN01. The sequence goes on from JADFGN010000024.1 coordinate 389, forward strand.
ATAACTCCCTTGAACTCTTCTCCATCTCTGCAGCAGGAGAAGCTTCAACCACTGACCTCGTGGTCTCCAACACACTCACTTTCTCTGCCATAACCCAAGGTTCAGTCCTCTTTGCAGGAACAAGTGGTCTAATATCAGAAGACGAATTAAACTTCTTCTGGGATGATAGTAATAATCGGTTAGGGATAGGGACGGCGACACCAGGAGCTCCAATGGAGATCAATGCTACAACCACGTCCATGATCCAAGCTCGATGGGCTGATAACGCAGGGTCAGGGGCGGGTATTACCATTCGACGCTCACGAGGCGCGTCAGTAGGTGCTGATACTGTTGTTGTAAGTGGTGACCATCTTGGAGCTGTGGCCTGGCAAGGATATGATGGAGCTGCCTTCATAACTGCTGCTCAGATTTCAGTTCATGTCGACGGAACACCTGGTGTGGGAGATATGCCAGGAAGGTTGACCTTTTTAACGACAGCTGACGATGCATCTTCTCCAACAGAAAGGATGCGTATTGATTCTTCTGGCAACGTCGGCATTGGGACAAGTGCCCTGCCGTCCGGCGGTGGCACGCCTGTTCTAGCCCTTGCTGTCTCGAGTGGCGATCCAACGGGCATCGGTGCGAATACTGCTGGAATCTTTGTCAAGGACGTTTCATCAAGTGGTGAGCTCCATGCCTTTGATGAGGCTGGAAATGTCTCACTGCTCTCGCCACATGATCCGGTGACGAACGAATGGGTCTTTGAGAGTCGAAACCTTTACTCGGGGAAAACCATTCGCGTTGATATAGAAAAGCTCGCAAAAGCGGTTGAGGCTTTGACTGGACAGACTTTTGTTACCGAAGGAATGTTACCCGCTGGAGAAATTCAGGATTGGGATGCGAATCAACTGCGTCTTGTTGCCGAACGAGACGACCAAATCGTTGCATACAATGCACTTCCTCCGGAGGAACAGGGTGATGAACCTGAAGTATACGTGGCGAAGCCGAAACCCGCGTTTTTGGCCTAGATTTAGGAAGTGCCCAATACCGTGGAAGCATGGGAAAGTCTTTTCTGGAAAGCAATCGCAGCAGCAGGGACGCTTATTAGTGGACTGGCGGGGCTATACGTCAAATCCTGCAAGGACAGGTTTGCGGACAAGGACAAGCAGATTGCCGAACTCAGTGCGGTAAATGAGCGCATTAACTCAGAGCTTGCCGAACTTTATAAATCACTCATAGCGAAAAAAAATGAAAGATAAAAATGAACTGGTTAAAAACGTTGCGGAAAATTAAATCCGAACAAATGGCTCTCGCACAACATCGCTTCCTGCATAGCAACGACGACACCCGACACGCAAAGATGATGCAGATGATCGAGGAACTGCCAGCAGAAGACCTCAAAGATATTAGGATTCCCGAGGCCTACGCCTCCAAAACCACCAGCGACGACGTGCCCTTGAATCTTCCAACTGCTTGAGCGTGTCTGATGCGTTGGATTGCGCCATTGCCACGAGTTGATGGAGTTGGTCGATCTGGGCGTTTTTGGTGGAGAGTTCGTCGTGCAAAATCGCGATCGACGGGTGGGAATCGCTGTCTGACGGTGGGTCCAAATAGCGTCTGACGGATGTACGGAGAATGTCCGACACGGTGACGCTCTCTTTTTGGGCTTGCGCTTTCAGGCGTTGGTATAGCTCGTCTGAAACGCGAAATGATGGGTTTGGCATTTGTCTGACCTTGTCTTACAAACTCAATACGCAAGTGTCAGACAGTCAGTTTCAAAATAGATCGACAAAAAAAGCCCTATAGCAAATAGCTACCGAGCCAATTTTTCAGGGGGAAAGACCTGAAGAGCTTCGCAGACATCAGTTATCCCTTTAGATGTATGCGATTCCTGTAAAACCTCACTGGCTTCTGAAGGCGAATAACTATAACTTTTCAACGTGAAAACGATACTTTTGAGGGTTTTATCGAGCCTGGACATGGTGGCTTGTGCATCATCCTCCCCGGTGGCAGATTTTTCACCATATTTTTCGCATTTGTAGCGGATTAACGTTGCAAGTAAATCTTTCTCAGTATTTGTATCCAGGCAGTGCTCATGCTTGTTGTTAATCCGTATCCGCAAATTCCTTTCATTCAAAACAAAACCCCCCGCCTTTGTTGGGTGCCCACAATGCCTCAATGCCATGATTGGCGAGTTTCTTGATAATTAGATCAGCTTCTTGTTTCCTGAAATCATACGTCATTTGTTTCCTCTTCCTCTCGCTTTTCAGCGGTAAATTTGGAACAGTTGCCGACAGCCCGAAGGCTGTTTCGCCCGTGTGCTTTGGGCATCATCGGGGCTATTTCAAAAGTCGGTATTCAAATTCTTCTGAAGTCTCACCGTTGAACCACATTGCGTTCATTGACGAACATCTCAGGAAAAGTCCCTGTGTATGGCCCAAACTCGTTGGGGTGGTTAGCTCTTCAATTTCAAAGTCAGATTCTTTTTTGCCAAGCTCTTCGGCGAGGATTGCACACCGTTTCGCCGGATTGTCGCCGCCCCGCGTGGCATATAGGAATCCCAGATTCTTTCGATATTCTAGCAACTCTTTTGCCGTGTCATTTCCGCAGTTTCGGATTTTGCGAAAATCTTTGATTTCTTGATAATTTATAAGTAGATCTCTATCCGTCAATTGGTTTTTTGCCATCAAGTTTCTTGCGCGGATGCTTAATTGTCCCATCATTTTCTCCTTCAGGTTTAGGTTAATTGCACAACTTAGCAAATACCGCTTTGGCGGCGTCTGGAGTTTCGCTGATGCCGTTTCGGAGGTGTACGCTCAACATTATGCAGCCTCCTTGCGATGGGCGGAACCACACGCTTTTAGCAGGAGATCCTTGATCTCAGCCGCTTTGTTGATCATGATCATGTCGCTCCGGACAGCCGATTGCACTTCAGCGGCGGTGATTGCCCAATCGGATTGTTTCAACTTTGAGAGGCTGTCCACGCCAAAGCGTATTCGGTATGCTTCCATCGCCATGTCTTTATCGATGCCCAACATTGCCCACCGGTAGATATAGTTTTTGCCGAATGCCGCGAAGAATCGCCGGCGGTCTAAGCCAAAGTCCATCTCAACGGTTGGAACTGACGGGGCTTTGGGTAGCGCTACGAAGTCAAGATAGATGTCGGAGCGTCCTAAAGATAGCAGAACAGATGCCCCATGCGGACAGATCCACGACGAGGACATGGGGGCGTCGCGGTGGTGAACTTGCCAGTCCTCGCAAGAGCAAGCGGTGAGTGCGTGCGCTCGACCGTAGGGGGTCTCGTGTAGAATCACGCGGCATGTCTCGGTTGATCCAGCGATGAGCGGGGCGTGGTAAACGGTGGGGTCTACTGTGGCATCAATGCCACCGACCAGTGAGTGACCAAGAGCGCATGACCTTTCGTTGCGCAGGTTGGGTTGGATGTGAAGGTCAACGCAGACTTGTGAAAGATTGAGTTGACGATTTTGTAGCGTCATGGTAGAATAATCTCCTTATCGAGTTTTGATGTTAATAAATTGGGAACGGCCTCGCTGATGTTACCGCATCACCGGGGCTTTTTTTTTGCCAGCCACTTGCTGACTTCATGGGGAATTATATCATAGGAATCACGACATGTCAAGTGAAAAATGACATGTTATGCGATAAGTCGCAGAGGCATTATTTTTCACATTGACATTATTTAGGTGGCGTAGTATAATATATGGCAAGGAGGAAGCACTAGAATGATATATGCCTTGATATTGATAGTTGCCTTATCGCTAGCACAGACTGTAGAAGCACAAAAAAGTCAGGAACGTAAGCTAGGACTTTCACTTGAGGTGGGTCAGGTTCAGGTATCGGAGGACAATTTGGATAATGGGCAATTTATATCAGCTTCCTTCACATACGTGGTACCGCCAACATATTCGCTAAAGGTGAGCGTAGGACAAACAGAACTAGAATTAGAAGAATTAGGCAAATTGACGCTAAGACCAGTTACAGTGACGGTTCAATACCATTTCCCTACAAGCAATAATAAGCTATTGCCATATATAGGTGGTGGTGCGGGGTATTACCAGCCTAAAATCGATTTAACAGAAGCCAAAGAATTACTGGAAACTGATTTAGAAGCATTGGAAGACGAAATTCCCGGTGTCAGAATCTTATCAACAACAGTCAAAGGTGAACTAGAGAATAAGATTGCTTTTCATATTGTTGGTGGACTGGAATACAACCTATCAACGAACTTCTTGATATACGGAAACGCCAGATATACATTCCTTCAGACAGAAGGAGACTTCACAATTAAGGCAAGGGTTAAGTATCTTAGTGAACCGATTGACGTAGATAGTTCTTTTGATACAGACATAGACTTAAATCCACTCTGGCTATCTGTAGGATTAAAATTTATATTCTGACCCAGGCATACATAAAAGTCCCCCGTAATTTGTAATCTTATAGGAGGAACATAATGCGAAAAGAACTTGTTTTAGATACAAAGAAAATAAAAACGATGACATGGGGCAAGCAGCAGGAAATGGCAGCAAAGATGGGTATCGCCAAAGGTTCATTGTCCCGAAAGATTAACGGGCTTCAGATCTTCGACATAAAGGAGATAAACTTTTTAGCTTCGATTATCGGAGTAGACACAATAGAGTTAATGAAGCAAGTTTATATCGATCCTGATGACGAAATCAAAAAAGCCGCCCTGAAGGCGGCAGCTTAACTGCTAAAGATTGGATTCTCACACGGTTAGGCTGTCAAAGGCGGCAAGTGGAAATTATACACGATTCATATTTGAAATGGTGAAAAATGATCACGCAAGAGAGTTGCCGAAGTTCATTCAATCTCCGTTGGGATGTTGCGCTTAACAACAAATCGGAAGCTCGTAAATATCCCAAACCACCATCCTGATAATTCGGGGGGTGATTTTGTCGCGTCATATTTTGCTCGAATGGTATGAGGCTTAGAGAATTCTTCCTCACGGAGTTTATCGAAATCCCATACATCTATGGTGAATTTAAGGGTTTCTCCGTCGAAAACCCCTTGTTTGATAGCACCCTTGTTGTTTCGCCGTATTTGCGCTAAGTCGCCATTGAACATAAGAAAGGATCCGCTGACAGCATTTTCACTCTGAATAAGGACGAGGCGGAATTTGGTGATAAGCTCTGGCTCTGCGAATAAGTCCCGATAGTACCCAATATTTCCATTCCACGTCCCTGAAATGTCTGGCACAAGCGGTTCTTCTATTTTGATAATTTCATCAGTTTTGTCCGTATCTCCACAACCTTGCCAATATATAAGGGCAAGGATAAGTACGCAGGATTTTAGTGACCTCATAGTCCTCATTAGAAGCCTCCTTTGTATAATACAGAAATGTGTGGTTAGTTTATCATGAATTCGCCCCAATAAAAATAAAAAAGCGACCTCCAAAGCATTCGCTCCAAAGGCCGCACAAACCGTGTCAATCGGTGTACTTTAGCAAGGATGCCGATTGGCACACAATTCTTTCAACTCAATAGGAGGTGAAAGTTTAACATGCAAACGTCAAAAATTGCAAGGATCGGTCAGATTCCACTGTGGTACTTCTGCGCCGGACTACTGGTAATCATTGGGTGTGTCGTCCTCCAGCCGCAGAACCGCTGGGCTTATAGCAAGGATGTGACCGCTGATACGGTCGTGTATGTCCACGTCCCTGCTGATGAAATCACGGTGCATGCCACAAAGACAGGTAAGAAATATCACAAGGGTGATTGTCGTTATTTGGAAAAGTCGAAGGTTGGGACGACGGTACTTGAGGCAAGGCAAAAGGGATTGACAGCTTGCAAGGTTTGTAAGCCGCCGAACTGAGAGAAAAGTGTTGACTCGTTTTTTGAACTATGCTATTATATGCCTGAACTGGTGTATAAATGAAAAAAGCCCCTTGGGGCAAGGTGAATTTTCTTAACCGAGACAGTCCACCTCACTTCCAAAGGGCTTTAAGCAATTATTCTATTATATGCCAGTCAAGGGGAGTGAGATTTCTCTTTATTCCCCTTTTCTTAAAATTCCGTCGCAAACAATCAAAGACTGTTTGTTTGCAGGGTTTTTTGGCGTGTAAGTATATCACGCCTTAATCGTGCTTGTAAAGCACAATGCACTGTGTCTATTGAGCACAAGGTCTTTACCGTTGCGAAGTTATATTGCAAGTGGCTTGCCATTGTATCTATTGACGATTGACGATTGACGATTGACGATTGACGATTTTCGATTGGAAGAAAAGAAATGACCAGCGATCAATTGAAAAAACGAACTAAAGACTTCGCTCATCGTTGCGTGAAACTCGCAACGGCTTTGCCCGATACTTCGCTTGGACGACATATTCGTGGGCAATTAATCCGTTGTGCTACGTCTGTCGCGGCAAACTATCGTGCTGCGTGCTGAGCACACTCTAAGCAAGCATTTGTCGCTAAACTCAGCATTGTTATCGAGGAAGCGGACGAGTCCCAATTTTGGATAGAATTTGCGGTTGATGAGAAATTGATGGAGTTAGAGCGTGCCCAACCGTTGATCGAGGAAGCAGACGAATTGCTGGCAATCTTTGTAACAACTCGCAAAAGCTCACGGGGTAAAATCGAACATCGAAAATCGAACATCGAAAATCGAACATCGAAAATTAACAAGGGCATTGTGCCACAACGCAACAGGTTGCTCCATTATGGAACGAATTGTATTGAGACGGAACAATCACACCGAGGATAAGATGCACGAATTTGAAAAGAAAGAAATAGTAAAACGTAAAGAATTAGACACAATTCGAGGTTGGGAATTTCTCGTCTACGGGGGAGCGTGGGCTATCATGAATGTTTTAACGCTGGCGGGACTGTTTGTGAGAATGCATCTGCCCAATAAAGGCGTTGGCGTGCTATCCCCCCTCTGGGAACAGACTCTTCCCATTGTAACGATTGTGATGGCAATGATTGCCGTTTTAGGATTTTTATCGATGCCTTATCGGATTATTCGGGCAGGCAACCGTCACCAGAAGGCGGAGAGGTGGCAGGAATCTAATCTCCAGGGTAAGGCCTCTTCCCTTCCAAGTCAAACTTGAACTGATCGGTGTAATTTTTCCTCGACAAATCTTCATAAGTACAAACAATAGAAAATTTGGCCCCGGGAATTTCTGGATTATCGCAAAGTTCATGACTCACTCCAATAAAGAAGATGCGATAATCTCCTGCTGGCAAGCAGGGCATATTCATATCAGAAAATTCCGAAAGTTTGTACAGATAGGCTGCTAGAAAGTCGGGGTTAGGCACAGATAAAATATTATAGGCATGTTGGTTCCCAATGTTTTCAAAACATAGATGCACCTCCTTAGGAGAGTCTCTATGCCTTAATCGATGATCGTAGGGGGGAAACGCAAGCCTTATAACCATTTGGGGACGGTTTTGGGCTTGCATTTGCTCAATTGCTAATTGCGTTTGAGCTCGCATTTCATCAACCATCTTTTGGGTATGTTGTGTATAGCAGTATGTAAGCCACGCAAGTACTCCAACAATAATAAGATTTACCACAGATGCCATGAGTATTGCGATTTCAAAGGGTGTCATTTAAGGCTCTCCTTCACTGTTTTACCAAATGATACCACGCATCCAACAACACGGATACTAAAATGAACATACAAAACCTTATCGAAACGCTCAAACGCCACGAGGGGCTAGAACTCAAACCATACACGGATACGGTTGGCAAGCTCACAATCGGGGTTGGAAGAAATCTTTCTGATAATGGCATTTCCGAGTTAGAAGCGGATTTCTTGCTCGAAAACGACATCATGAATGCCTATTCAGATCTGGTTGACGTGATCGGACTCAAGACTTTCGACGAGCTGGGCGAGATCCGGCAAGGGGTGCTGATCAACATGATCTTCAATTTGGGCAAGCCGCGATTTCGCACTTTCAAAAAGATGATCGCGGCTGTTAAGGCTGATGACCCGGAAGAGGTGGCAGTCCAGATGCAAGACTCGCGTTGGTTTAATCAGGTAAAAGGCAGAGGGATAGAACTTGTGTGGCAATTTCGCCATAATAAAATTGGGGCGCAAGATTTGTGGCAACGCGCGGGCTAAACCCGCAAGTTGCCCTTTCGATTCCCGTCGATTCCGCGTTGACCACCAGGTGACCAAGCGCGTCGGCGGACTGACAATAAGTCGGCTGGCTGAAATGTGCCGGCCAGCCGCATTTTTCTATTATGCGATATTTTAGCCTGTTTTCCGGTATCGGATCATATAGCCAAGTTGGGAATCGTGCGGTTGAACTTGAACATCAAATGCGGACAGGGTAATTATGAAAACGATAGCAACGATATTCTCAGGCTGTGGAGGCGTTGAACTCGGCGCAAAGGCGGCAGGATTTGAATCAATTTGGGGCGTGGAGAATGACCCCGAAGTCGCAGAAATCTTTCGGCAGAATATCGGCTCGCACATCATCTATGAGAATGCCGCGGATGTTGATGTCGCAAGCCTTAAATGCCCGGATATTCTATGGGCATCCCCACCGTGTCAGGCGTTTTCCTCAGCTCGCACGGTGAAAACTCCGCACGAATCGCATTCGGCGGGGCTTGACATCATCCGGTATATCAAGGTTTGGCGTCCAGAGATGTTTATCCTTGAGAACGTGCCGGGATTCCGTAAATCTGAGGTGTTCTGGAAGATATTAAAGGCTTTGGGCAACTACTTCGTATGGTTCGGAATCGTAGACGCTGCCGATCTCGGCGTACCTCAACATCGGCGGCGGCTGATATGTATCGCCTCCCGGAAGCTCATACGACCGTTTCCGCGATATGCACATGTGGGATGGGATGCGGTGATCGATGCTGAACATCTCATCGAAGCAGAATTTCAGCCGTCAATTGTGCGTTATCTTCCTGATGCGTTACCCAAAAGTGCACTGATCGATACACAATATTCATCAAGAGAGGAAGGCATGCCGAGGAAAGTTACTATTCGCTGCGCGGGGCGGCCGGCATTCACAATTTGCAAAAGTCACCGAAAGAGAAACGTGCGCATATGGCAGGGCGGCATATCATACAAACTTTTACCGCGGGGTTTTGCACGGTTGCAGAGTTTCCCGGATTCGTTTAAGTTGCCCCTTTCCCGGCAATTGGCGATCGGCGTGCTTGGGGATGCGGTCCCACCATTGATGGCGCAACGCATTTTTGAGGCAGTTTTATGAAATACGTTTATTTGATAAAGGCCAATGATTACTCTTTGCTCGAGGAGAAGGAATTAAACGAGCTGGGGGAGAAGGGATGGGAGTTAATCCAGATTCTAAAAGAGTCTCGGACAGCGATGACAGAGTCGTACCGGGATTATACGATCGAGGAGTACCATCACATATTTAAGAAAGTTTTAGACGTTGAATAACCTGGTAAAAAAAGAGGGCTAATCGCCTTTTGGTGAATCTCTCCAGATTCAGCGATAGCCCACGACGCGAGAGTAATTATACCATATTTTGCTCTCGGAAAGCAAGGTAGATGATGATGTTGAATACCGATAGCATTAAATCTCAGATTGATATTGTTGATCTGATTTCCAAAGATGAATCGCTTGAAAAAGCGGGCGACACATATCGAAGCGGACATGAGAAGGCGGGACATGGTAGTGAGTCTGGGACATGCCTTGATGTAAGTCCTAAAAAGCAGGTGTATTTTTGCCGGAATTGTGGGGAAAAAGGGGATATTTTCTCTTGGGTCATACAGCGCGATAGCTGCTCGTTTATTGATGCTGCAAAGTGGCTCTGCGAAACTTATCATCTTCCATTTGAAAAACTCTCGCCTGAAGAAACTGCACGATTTGAAGCCGAACAAAAAGAGCGGGTACATATCCGCATCATCTTAAAAGATATATTCCAGTTTTACCACTCTAACATGACGGACGAACAACGCAATTATTTTCTAGGGAGGGGGATCTCTAATGAAATGATCAATGAGTTATTATTGGGTTATGCCTCCAATGGGGATGTCCTTGCAAAATATGTTAAACATCTCAGGGGACTTGCGGATTACAAAGTGGCAGACCTCTATAAGACAGGGCTGTTCTACCTTAATAAAAGTGGAGCGAGCGACCGCTATCAGGACCGTTACATCTTCCCGTACTGGAAGAATGGCGAGACGGTTTTTTCGATTGGACGGTCTAACGACCCGGACATTGAAGCTTATAAAAAGTATGTCAAGCATCTGGTCCACAAGCCAGATAAGTACCAATATGTTTCCTCTGTGGCGGTAGACCATTGCATTTGGGGGGTTGATACGATTCACGGTGCAACTGAAATCATTATCACCGAGGGAATTGTTGATGCGATACTCGCTTATCAAAATGGGTTTGCGGTACTGTCGCCGATCACCACACAGTTTTCCAACCGAGACATTGAGCGATTGGCAGAATTGACGAAGCACGCTGAGACGGTTGCTATCATCAATGATAACGAGGTATCGGGCGCGGGGCTTAAAGGAGCGTTGAAAACGGCCGAGGCGTTGTTTTCAGCGGGGCGGGATGTACTCATTGTCAAATTGCCACGGCCGCCCAAAAGAGATAAATATGACCTCGCTGATTATTTCGCTGATTTTTCTGCCAATGACTTACGGGCCCTGATCGATGAAAAAACACTTGACTTCATCGAATACAAAATTGATAAGGCGACCAAAATCACAACGGGGCGGAAGCAAGAAAATGCCCTGAAGGATATACTCAGATTCGTTGTCAAAGCTGATCCGGTTCGGCAGGAACGATATATCCAGAAGATAGTAGATGCAAAGCTGGCGAAAATGAACACCCTTCGCAGCCAGCTAAAGATGGAAGCGGCAGAGCAACGGACAGGGAAGAAGACGACGAACGCGATTGCCGACGAGTTGATCGAAAAACGGTACACGAAGGATGATGAAATCACAGTCGTCTTCCAGCACGGGACTTGGTATGAGTATTCGGGCATGAAATACGAGGAGCGATCAAGGGATGAATATGATACCGAGATTATAGAGAAAATCCGCTTTGAGAAAATTGATGTTTCTCAGAATCTCGTTACATCCGTCCGATTGGCAACCCAACCACTGACGATAATAACAGATGGATTAGAAGCGCCGTTCTGGCGCGGCAAGAAAGAACATGCCGAAAACATTATTTCCCTGAAAAATGGCTTGCTTAATCTCGACAAACTTTTCGCAGGCAATAAAGATCCACTCCTACCCCATACCCCTGATTTCTTTGTCCTATCTTCCCAGCCATACAGCTATAACCCGCAAGCTGAATGTCCACGCTGGATACAGTACCTCGATGAGAGTCTTGATGACGATGAAGTGAAAGTCGTCATGCAAGAATTCTATGGACTGTGCCTGACGCACGACCAGCGATTTCATAAATTCCTTTTCCTACAAGGACTTTCTCGAACCGGCAAGGGTGTAGCCTTTACAATCTTACAAGAAATGGTTGGGCGCGAAAATGTGTCTAATGTTGCGTTACGCGATTTCGGGGGACCATTCGGGCTTCAACCGATGCTCGGGAAGAAGCTGAACATCAATGCGGAAATACCAGAGCTTGACCGAATCGCGGAGGACATTCTCAAAGAATATGTTGGTGGTTCAACGGTGATAAATTACAATCGAAAGCATTTACCGACGATCAGCACGATTCAACGGGCGCGGCTGGCATTTTCATCAAACAACTACCCGAATTTCCGAGACCGGACTGAAGGACTTTGGAATCGGATGCTACTCATTCCATTTAACGAAATTGTCCAGAACGAGGATATCCACCTCGAAGAGCATTTAGTCAAAAATGAACTACCGGGGATTTTTAATTGGGCGTGTGCCGGGTATATTCGACTGCTCGATCAAGGAAAATTCTCTGACTCGGTGACGATTAAAGCTGAGATCGATGAGTACAAGGAGGAGACAATACCCGCCCACCAGTTTATTCGCTCGTACCTTGACCTCGATACCAAGGGATACGCTGTTCATTCAAAGACGCTCTATCGGTATTATGTGCTTTGGGCAAAATGCGAAGGGCGTGGAATTCAGGGCGCGGTATCATTTGGAAGGGATGTTGCCGCGTACCTGAAGTCAGAGGGGCACGAGGGGATACGAGATATGTATGGGACTTACTACCCAAATGTCGCGTTTTCGTCAGGTAGTCACCTCGAACAGAAGGCAGGTGCAAAGGAGCGAATCGTAAGTCGGGCGATAGCGATGGCATTTCTCCGAGACGATTATGAGTTGGATGAAGCCGAGGATTTGCAATATGATCGAAAAGTAAACGGAGAGCATGAAGATGAATCTCATGAAGATGGATAAATCTATCTTCATGAACATCTTCATGCTCTCAAACCTTGTCTATACAAGGGCTAAGTGGGTTTCCATGAAGATATGAAGATGTTTTCGGGAAATAACTCCCCACTCAGAAGAAAATAGAACATACTTTCTTTTCTTCTTGTTATCTATTTTCCTATTTTATCTTCATATCTTCATAGAAATAAAAGAAAGATAGATATAGAAAGGCTTAAAGCCCATGAAGATGTCCATGAAGATGCCTATATCTATCTTCATGGAAACCCTATCTTCATGAAGATGGAGGTGGGTTGATAATTTAAGCAAGGAGGCTATCATGAAAGAACGAATTCGCAGAAAGCTACTACAAAATACGTTCAGGCTTGAATGCGGCGTAAGGTGTGGCGTAGGTGGGTGGAAAAACTCGGTTTATGCGACGGTTGCCCCCGATTCGGGTGGGTTCTTTTCGATCACATGGGATGCCCTGAAGCGAGCAAAAGAAAACAATGAGCCGATTTTCCCTGATACCCGTGTGGGGCCGGAATGGTTGGGGAGGTAACGATGAGAAAGATACAGTATATCAATCGTCATGATCGGGAAATATCTCATATATTTTACTCATGCAGAAAGTCCAGTTTTAGTTCTCATGACTTCAGCTCTTATACCCCGCTATGTGATAAAGGACTTGGGATATGGAAATCATATCTTGGGTTCTCATCCTCGGTTAGTATTGAACCTCGATACGTGCAATGTCAGCGGTGTGTACGTGTATATAAGCAATAGCTACGATAATTTGAGCGGATTGACGGGGGCTGATAAATGGCAAAAATTTCATGGACGGACAAAACGTGGAATCCGACGACAGGCTGTAGTCGCGTATCCAGCGGTTGCGACAATTGCTACGCTGAAGCTTTGTCGCTTAGGCAGGGTTGGTCAAAAAAGCCGTGGACTGCGGAGAATGCTGATGAAAACATCATCCTCCATCCTGACCGATTGAAAAAGCCTTACTCGTGGCGTTCCCCTGCGCGGGTGTTTGTCAATTCGATGTCCGACCTCTTTCACCCGAAAATCCCTAAAGCCTTTGTCGATGAGGTATTTGCAGTAATGAATGACCTTCCCCAATACACTTTCCAAATCCTGACTAAGAGACCGCGGAGGGCAGCATCTTACCGTGGGGAGTGGAGCGTGAACATCTGGATGGGCACTTCCATCGAAAGTCGTGACACCCTTTATCGTATTGACTTTCTCCGCCAGTGCCCAGCCAAAACTCGATTCCTGTCGCTTGAACCGCTGCTTGAATCGCTTGGGGAGATTGACCTTGATGGGATTCACTGGGTCATTGTCGGTGGTGAATCGGGGCCCGGGTATCGTGAGATGGATCACTCATGGGCGAGGGAAATCCGAGATCAATGTGTTGATCGGAATATCCCGTTCTTCTTCAAACAAAGTGCGGCGTCCAGAACCGAGATGGGGACTTCATTGATTGAAGCCGATGGAAGCAAAAATGTTTGGAATAATTTCCCATTAGCGACCTCTGCGCGGCATCTGGCTGAGCAGATTCCCATCGCCGCGTCAACCGATCGGACACGGGAGAAGCAACGCATCTACTGTTTTCGATGCCGCCAACCCACGCCACACGCAGAGATGCCATGCGATTATGAGGAATACGCGGAAAATTGGCTAATGTATGTCTGTGGCATGTGCGGCTTGAAAGCATACGCACGGAAAGACTTGGAAATAATAGGGGGGAAAGTATCATGATGTATTGAATTCGTTACGACGATGACACCTGGCTCGGAAAGTCCCGGCCTGTCATCACCAGAAAAGCGGCTCTAACTTTTAAGGAGATCAACAAGGCGAGGGAAGTAGCGATAAATACCGAAAAAATGGACCCAACTAGCGAAATGCTTGGAACATGGAGAATCATAGTGTACTTCTCGCCCATAAAAGAGCGCAAAGCTGACTAAGGAAAATGCAAATGCACAGAGCATCTGAACAACGAATTTATGTCTATCCTATTGACTTGGAAGGAAAACTTACAAGCCCTGCCCAAATCCTCCTCCGAACGGTCTGGGGTATCATCGAACCTTTTCACACGTGGGGATATATCAAATGGCAGGGGGAAAAGGTGCCAGTGAGGGCACGCGGTGCAAGTATTTGGGAGAACTTCAATCCTGCAATGGATACGGATTGGGAAAGAGTTCCAGAAGCGGATCGTAGCAGGTTTGAGGGGGATTTGGCACTATTGACCAAAGCCGAACGGAACGACGCCATTGTGAAGATGGGCAGGATTGGGGCAAACAGTGCGTTTTACAATGGGGGATGGCATTCTTTGGTGGGTGTGACTTCCGGGAGATTCAACTTCAGACCGCGGGGGGATACAAGTCTAAGCGTGGCGTGGTTGAGATTACGCCGAACTTTAGCGGTTTGCAAAACTTTAGGGTAATCGAATGAACTACAAAGTGGTAGGTAGCGTACCGACAAAAATCGACTTGGGGGATGGCTTTATAGTTACTGATCGTCATGCGGAACGGTATACAGGGTGCGTTGGAAAGCTGATCTCGGGGATTACATCTACGATGATTTTGGAATTCAAAAATGCCACGAGAGAAGTGTTCCGTCTGACATCACTGGCTAAAACAGGCGAAGGGCTGTCCGATGCTCCGCCTCAGAGACACAGGGGTGTGGCACATGATATGCGATAAAAACAAGCGAATCAGAGAACTTGAGGAACAAATAACATATCTGGTTGGGCAACTTATCGATGCCCACTTGAAGTCCGGTGTTCCTGACGATTGGTCGAACTACAATATCATGGAAGATATTAGAGATGGGATGGCGAGGTATCAAAGAACCAAAGAAATCGAGACAGCACTTTCCCAGTTGATCGCTCATGACCAGCATTTTCTCGACACGTATGTATCCAATCGTTTAGAGCTGAAAGTTTTACTGGCGCAAGGCAAGAAGGCTTTAGGAGGCGATGATGTTAGAGGCGGTAGCGACTCAAATGGAAAATAACAGACGCCAACAGGAACTATGCCGAAAGGATTTTTATCGGCATTCTGCTTTGGCGACTCAGGCAAAAATACAGTTGATGCAATTAGTGAAAGATCAGATCGATCTAAAAATGTGGGGGAACAGAAATGCGAAACTTCAGGAGAAAATTACAGATGCTGAATCAATTGAAGGGTGTGCGGGGACGCAACAAAGCGATGAAAAAGCAATTGGAAGGGATAGCGAAAAAGGTGGAAAGGGAAGCTGAAAAAGCTGCTCGGTTACGGGAAAAACTCAAAGAAATGGAGGCGAACCGTTCACTGAAAGCAGAACTGCGGGAGGTAAGATAATGCCAGAAAAGACATTCGAGGAATGCCGGAACTACAGTGTCAAAGTATTATTGATGAGCCTACCCGGAAGGCTTTTCGCTCTCTGATGCCGTCTGAACTTCTCAGACTGGAGAGACTTCAAGGGGAACGCGATGCACTTTTGGGGATGGCTGTAGAGTTAATGCTTTGGAGGGAGAATTTATGAGTCCAAATCAACGGGCAAATCAAACACACTATGCTTTTGAACCATGTCGGCATGCCGTTGAAGACCTCGTCAATAAAATGATTTGTTTGCAATTTTCTGAGGACGAAACGCGAGAAATTGTTCGTGTTGGTTGTCTTCGGGATATTATTGTACCTCTTTTGGAAATTCTTAAGAGGGGGCATCATCTAAGGGGGTTGGCTAAAATCTATGAATGGGGTTTACGGATAGAGGCCGGCAAAAAAATATCAGACATTATCGGGTTGCCAATCCATGATTTCATTGTTAGGTATTGCGAACTAATAGATTAGCGGAAAATGCTTTAGCGGAGTCATATAAAAATATGGGTGAAACATCGCTTGAGAGAAATTATCAACTCGTTCGGGAAATAGAATCTATGAAACAGGAGCAGAGAATTATGGCACCAGAGATCAGTATTATGAAAATCTATCAATGGAATCCTTCAGGTCATGGGCAATATACTTTTATTGTCATTGATGAGTCAGAAGAATCAGCGAAGGCTAGAATAGATGAAAGAGTAGCGCAAATGCGTGCTTGTGGCGAGGGATATGAATGTAATGGATGGAGTTGTGCCTATGAGCTTAAAGTGAGTGAAATCACTGAGATTATTTTGTGTGAAAATTCATAGGAAGGTTGGCATCAATGCGAAAAACTGTCAAAATGAGGACGCTCGAGCAACGGTACGATATGCCGATTGCCGATCTATTGCTAATGATGAATTGGGACCAGCAAATGCCGACTAGAAAGATCGCCGACGAATTGGGGGTGTGTGAATTTACGATACGCTATTGGTTTAGGCGGCTGGAATTAAGGTCTTTTTTTGACCCCGGGCGGCCTTGCCTTGACAGGAATCACGCATTAAATTACAATATATAGGTACAACAGCTAAAAATAATTCCACTTTATAGATCATTGCCTAAGTTGTTTTAAGCCCCGATCGGTGCACCGGGGCTACGCGGTCACTATCCGTGTAGCCGCGTGGCTCTCCGATTGGGGCTTTTTTATTTATCTGCCTCTTTAGTTGACCGAGGAGAAAAGATAGTTTTTCGTGTTTTTCGTGCCACATATGAGACCCACAAAATTAACTTCAGAACTTCGTGACAAAATTTGTAAGATTATTCAAATAGGGGTCACATTCAAAGTGGCCGTTGATGCGGTGGGGCTGCACTATGATACTTTCCGACGATGGCGAAATGCTGGAGAATCTGCGAAAAGTGGCGCAAAACGCGAATTCTACCTTGCAACTGAGCGGGCAATTTCAGAGAGTCGAAAAACCCTTGAGAAAGTCATTTACAATGCCGCAACCACTGTAAAGATACAAAAGGAGACACGAGTCGAGGAAAGCGAAAAAGGGAAGAAAACTACAATTATCGAGAAGGAGGTTCTTCCTGACGCGAGTTATGCGCTTGAAATTTTGCGTCGATGGTTTCCTGAAGATTGGGAAGCAAAAGGGAAGATGGAGATTTCTACAAAAGGCGGCAAGCCACTTCCTATCGCTATTATTAGCGATGAAATTGATCTAGACAAACTATGAACCAAGTCGCGATCTATAAAAACCCAAGTGGGTTCAATGTATACGGTGCTGCGAAGGTATTATTTGCTTGCAAAGATCCTGAAGTGATTATATCGGGGCCGTATGAAACCGGAAAGACACGGGCGGCATTGACAAAAATTCATCTGCTTTTGAGCAAATACCCCCAGGCCCGTGGCCTAATGCTTCGCAAAACTTACAAGAGTTTGCACCAATCAGCCTTGATCACTTTTGAAAAGCGCGTTTTGCCATGCCCTTCGGATAGTCCGCAAAGCCCGCTGAGGAGATTCGGGGGGGAAAAGCCAGAGTGGTACGATTATCCGAATGGTAGTCGGCTAGTCATTGGCGGGTTAGACAATCCCGATAAGATTCTATCCTCTGAGTATGATTTTATTTACGTGAATCAAGTGGAAGAATTGACACTCGATGAATGGGAGAAATTAACGGCTCGATGTACGGGTCGTGCTGGTAATGCACCGTATACACAAATCATTGGGGATTGTCAGCCTGCCAGTCAATTGCACTGGATTCTTAAACGTGACAGAGTGACACTACTTCATTCACGGCATCAAGACAACCCGATGTTGTTTGACCCCCAAACCCATGAGTTGACCATACAAGGTCGAAAAACTATGGACACACTCGATGCGTTGACGGGGATTCGCAAAAAGCGTGGGAGGGACGGATTATGGGTATCCGTTGAAGGGCAGGTATATGAATTTGAAATGGCAATCCATTTGATTGACCGTTTCGAGATTCCGAAAGAGTGGATACGATTTCGTGCTATCGATTTTGGATATACAAACCCATTCGTTTGTCAGTGGTGGGCTGTCGATTCCGATGGACGGTTGTATCTGTACCGCGAAATTTACATGACTCAGCGCACGGTAAGGATTCACGCGAAACAGATCCTTAAGTTGAGTTTGAATGAATCCATTTCATATACAGTTGCAGACCATGACGCGGAAGATCGGGCAACCCTTGAAGAAAATGGTATTCGCACGCGGCTGGCAGACAAACGGATTAGTGTTGGTATTGAGGCAGTTGCGGAGCGGCTTAAGTTGGCGGGTGACGGAAAGCCCCGGATTTTCTTTCTTCGGGATTCATTGGTCGAAACAGATCAAGACTTAGAAACGAGCTACCAGCCGACGCATACAATACAAGAATTTTCGGACTACATTTACCCTACTGTGCGTGAGGGAAAATCTGCTGACGAAAAACCTATCGATAAAGATAATCACGGCATGGACGCAAAGCGTTACGCGGTCATGAGTCGGGCGCAAAAAAGATCATTGCTAGGCATAGTCGCCCAGGGCAAAGTAAAAGGTTGGTAATTGAGTGATCTTAGATCATCGTGGAAACCCCATTTCGACGGATAGAAAGCTCTCATTAGGTGCTCGTGCGATAGCCGGTGGGCGTCTCTCGATGGATAAATCGAATGAGATATTGACGACGCCCCTCACGATTACCTCGCCAACGAGCCCCGACGAAACGTGGCGGACGTTCAATCTGGATTCAAAGACGTTGAATCGAATCTCAGCGTCGCGGTTGATGGAATTGCTCACCGATTTATCGCCGGAGGTGAGTCGAGCGTTATGGGATTTTCTGCGATTCTGTAATCCGGGCTTTACGCTTTCTGCGATGGTATTGGGTAGCGATGACATGGATGCGAATGGGCAGGCTGCCCTAGATGCATTTATGGACCATCTTGTCGAACTGTATGGTTCGGTAGACATCGTCTTTAACCGTCTGTTTTTTGCCGCATTCCTCCGAGGAGCATTCTTCGCTGAATTGGTACTTGATGAAGCGGGTACAACCCCGATTGATATTGCGACGCCAGACCCGAACTCCGCACGGTTTAGAAAGGTGAATGACCCGGAACGTGGACAAATCTGGGAGTTGGGACAATGGCAAGGGGGGAAATGGGTTGCCCTTGACAGAGAGACAATTGGATATGTTCCGGTCGATCCGTTTCCGGGTTCACCATATGGTCGCCCGCTTGCGACGCCTGCGTTGTTTTCGTCATTATTCCTGCTTGGAATGTTTCATGATCTCCGCCGTGTTATTGCACAGCAGGGCTACCCGCGTTTGGACTTGGAATTAAACCTTGAAGAACTTGAAAAAGCAATGCCGGCGGATTTGGAAAGTGACCCCAAAAAAGTCAAGGAATGGGTCAGTGAAACGCTTGATGAAGTCAGCGATGTTTATAGCGCACTTGAACCCGATGACGCCTATGTTCACACCTCTGTTATTCAAATTAACCGTCCGGTTGGAACGATGAATGGCTCAAGCCTCGGTGCGGTCGATGGGCTGATTCGCGGGCTTGAACGCATGGCGACAAGGGCGTTAAAATCGATGCCGCTTTTGATGGGGAGTAATGAAGGGGTATCGGAAACGCACGCAAATCGGCAATGGGAAATCCATGTTGCAGGGATAAAAAGCATCCAGCATCTCTGTGAAACGCTGATGGGGCGATTGTTTACGTTGGCGTTGCAGGCACAAGGCATACAGGCAGAAGCGGTTCTCCGATTTGCAGAGCTGAGGGCTTCGGAGGAATTGAGGGACGCGCAGACAGAGAACCAAAAAATCATCAATGCCCAGAATAAATATCTGCTTGGCTGGATCTCGCAAGATCAGGCATCAGAGGAGGTTACAGAAAAACCCGCTGATGTACCCGAACCGCGTGCGATACCAGAATCTATTTCCACCATTGAGGGATCATCGCAGTCGATAAACGGTGATATGCGCTTCGCGCTTCGAGCCTCGAGTCTCCAGTCTCGAATCTCCCATCGAGTTCAAATCACTCCTGAAGGTGCAAGCGACCCGTTACCTGAAGTTCCTATATCCGTGGGTATCAGTGACACAGAAATTGAACGGGCTTTAGGAACGTGGAATAAGTTGATGACCGACCATAAAGACCTGCTCAGCGCCAAGGTAGAGAATCAAATTGATTTTGATGATGATATTCCGACGATAATCATCGGTGACTGGATTTTCAATCAGGATACAAAGCGGTATCGCAATCCTGAATCTGGTAAATCTGTGACTCAACGTCAAGCGGTGACATTGCGAGATGATTTTATCGCTTTCATTGAATTTGACCCCCCAAGCCCTTCACAACAGCTTGCAAAAGGTGATATGACGATTCAGGAGTGGGAACTTGAGATGCGCAAGCGCATCAAGCAATCCTACCTTGATGAGTTTGCTCTAGGTAAAGGTGGTCGGAATAATTTAACGACGGCAAATCTTGATGACCTGGGTAATTTGCTAAAAAGGCAGTTTGATTTCCTGCATAACTTTGCTGAACAGATAAAAAATGGTGAGTTGAGTGAAGCGCAGATTCAGAATCGAAGTAATCAATATCTGAGCTCATCAACTCAAGCCTATGAATTAGGGAAAACGGCGAGTTTCGGGATGCCAACCCTTCCTCAATACCCGGCTGACGGATCTCAACAATGCCGATCAAACTGCAAATGTAAATGGGAGATAGAAGAAGATGAAGAAGAATGGCGAGCGACGTGGGTGCTCAACCCCGCCGCCGAACACTGCGAAACGTGTGAAGGAAATGCACAAAGGTGGAATCCCTTGGTTGTCCGTAAATCCCAAGCAAGAACTCGTGACGATCTTGCGACATTGCTCGCCGCTGACCACCAGGTGGTCAGGCGGGGAAAGGCGTCAATGCCACACGGATATAACCCAACGAATGGCAGAGCCGATCTAGGAGAAAATCTATGAAAATGCAGCCCAAAGGCGAAGTGGTTCTTCGTCAACTCCCCGCTCGGATTATCCATCGTGATACTACGAAACAACGACAGGCATTGGTGGAACGCGGAGTCCTTGAAAATGATGAAGATGCCTTTGTCTTCTCAGCAGAAATATCTAATAACAACCTTGACGCTTATTTCACACGCATGAATGAATCGACACTCAAGAATTTTGCGAATGATGCGAAAGAGGGGGTGTCGCTTCAAGATAGCCATGATACTCGCATTTTAGGCTATGGGCAATCTTTTGATTCAGTGCTGGAAATTGATGGTGATAAGTCAAGAGTCATTGCTGATTTTTATACGATTCGTGGAATCAATTTTGGTGGACTTCATTCCTATGCAAGTACGGATGATTTTATTCGTGCTATCGAAAAGAAGATTGTCCGAGATGTATCGGTGGGATTCTATGGAGGTAAAGAAACCTGCGACATCTGTGGCGATCCGATATGGGATTGGTTTTCCGATTGTCCGCACTTGCCCGGCGTTGAGTATCCTATCGGAGATCAGGGGAATGAAACGGTAATATGTACGGCTTCAATTATCGACGCTCGGCTTTCTGAGGTATCTGTTGTCTATGACGGTGCCACACCGGAAGCGGAACTAATACGCAAAGCGGAGCGCATGATTGAGAATGGAGATCTTGATTCAAGTACGATAAATATGCTTGAGTCAAAGTATCGAATCAAATTGCCAGTTGAACGACTTGGCGAAAAAAGTAAAAAGGGTGCGCGTCACCCGAAAGGGGAATCTCAAGTGCCTGAAGACAAACAACCAACCAATGTTGATCCATTAAGCGAAATTCGTGAGCAATTGCGGAAAGTGGATGATTACACCATCGAAGGTATACCCGCCGACCCGCTTCGCGCGGTGGCATGGCTAATGGGGCAACATCAGGAACTGACTCGCCAGATTGGTGAGCAGAACGCGGAAAATGAAACATTGACCCAAGAGGTTGCCAAACTCAAACCGAAGGCAGCAGATGGCGATCAATATCGGAGTGACCTGATTGCCAACGCCCTCGAATGGGGTGTTCGTGCATTAGGCAATGACTTCGATAAGGAGGCGAACCAAACCTTGATGGAATCTCTCCCTATCGCACAGGTTCGTCAGATGGGCGTTTTATGGCAGCAGATGGGGAACACACGGTTTGAAGGTGGTAGAGTCACTACAGACGATAAGGAACCAGAAGACTTCCAGTGGAAAGATCCGCTAACTCCCGATAACGCTTTTGCTTAAAACAATTCTTAAAAAGTCCACCAATCGCCTCCTCCGCCAAGACTTGGCGATCGGCGGGCACTAAAACGCATGATGATAGCATGAAAGCGTCATCAATGCAAGTCTGGAGGTATTAAAAATGGCAGATCCACGCGACACAGTCGAATTTGAAGGCTTGCATGCAGAGCATACGACTTACAAAATCGACGCGAGTACGATTACTTACGATAAGACGAAGACAAACGGCAGCGCAGAGGTAGGGCTTGCCGTCACTTTTTCAGCAGACAGAACGGTTGAGTTAGTCGGTGACGGTGAAGCTGTAATTGGCAAACTCATTTCCGTAGAAGCCGATGATAAAGCCAACGTTCAGACTGGCGGGATTACGACGTTCAAGGGCGGAACTTCAGCGACGCTCACACAGGGCAAGAAGATAGTCGGCGACCTGCTTGGAAGTGATGAGGGATATGTGCGTGAGGTTGCAGAAGGGACGGCTGCGGAATTGGCAGTCGCGAGGGGCTTTATCATCGATGATGATGCCACAGACCCAATTATCGACTTGGGGTAGAAAGGAGAAAAATGAACAATTTAATACCCAAAACAAAAATACCCGCTTCTGCTCCGACCGCGGGGGTTACAACCACCACAACAAAGCCCACGGCAATGCTTGAACAGATGGGAGCTTCAGTTTATCGGCAAGCATTCCAAAAGGGTATGAGTATGAGTGCCTATTTGGAGTACCAAGATCCGTCACAGGACTATAATGACGGGCTGGATGCATATAGCCGTTTGCTAAAAGTCGCGGGGATACGGACGCAATCCCACCCTGAGATGGGGATATGGGCAAGCGAATATGACGCATTTATGAAAAATGAACACACCCGTGCATTGGTGCCGGAATTTTTTGCGCGTGTATGGCGTGGTGTTCAAACCCAGAAATCTCCGTCCACCCGCGGACTGCTTTTGAGTAGTGATGGCATCCCCGGCTCATGGGAACGCCCTTATGCGGAGGCAGAAGGTGCCCGTTGGGATAAACAGGTCGCACCGGCGATTCCACTTTCGCAGCTTATTGCGATCACGACGCCGGTGGATAGCAATACTTATCGCAGTTTTTACCTGACTGACGACGCTACCCAGACGCGGATGGTACGTGTCGCGGAAGGCGATGACATCCCTGAAATGAAGCTAACGAGTGCGGAGCATACGATTGATCTGTATAAATACGGACGGTCAATCCGTGCCACTGATGAGCAACTGCGACGTACACGGATTGATAAAATTGCATTCTTTATCCGGCGGATGGCCATTCAGAGTGAAATTGATAAAGTCGCTGCGGTCCTTGATATCATAGTAAATGGCGATGGCAATAGCAACACGGCAGCAACTAGCCACAATCTAACGACACTTGATACCGCTGCCTCGGCGGGTACATTGACCGTAAAAGGATGGCTGGCATTCAAGATGAAGTTTGCCAACCCCTATCAGATAATGACCGCGTTAGCACAAGAGGCAGAGATACTTCAATTATTGCTGCTTAACGTCGGGAGTGCAAATGTGCCGCTCGTTACTGTTGCTGGACCCAGTGGATTTGGTCAACTTGAACAGATCAATCCTGGACTCCGTGACAACGTGATGATAGGTTGGACAACTGACGCGCCCGCGAACAAAATCGTCGGCACGGATACGAGGATGGGTGTTGAACGACTTACGGAAATCGGTAGCAATATCAGTGAAACCGAGAGATTTATTTCAAATCAAACGGAGGTTCTTGTCATGACCGAGGTGGAAGGTTATGCGATTCTTGATGGAAACACCTCGCATATTCTCGTGGTCAATGCCTAAGAGATTGAAGATTGAATGCCTTTTGAAGGGAGGAGGATAAATTGGGAACGACGAATTTCGACAAGGTTAAGGCGGACGAAGTTGATGCAACGACATTGAAGAAAGGCGCGGTGGAAATCACGGCGTCTGCCGCCGAGCTTAATAAGCTAGATGGGGTTACAACGACGACCGCGGAACTTAACAAGCTGGCTGGCGCGACACTAACAACAGCAGAGTTAAACGAACTTGACTTGAGTGTGGTTGGTGCGTTGCTTAAAGTCAAAAAGATTGCGATCACGGCGAAGGGAGATACGGTTGAAAATGACACCGCTTTTGACCTTCCTGCGAAAGCCGTGGTGCTGGATGTTTTTCTTGACGTGACGACCGCCGAAGCCACAGCATCAACCAAAACGATTGACGTTGGACTGCTGGCGTCTGAAAGTGGTGGAGATGCGGATGGCTTCCTTGATGGAATCTCAACGGGGGCTACAGGACTTCAGCGGGGTATTCCGACGCTTACAACTGGTTCTAATGAAGTCTATTTTGCGTCAACCACACGCGGCGTGCTGCTTGAATCATTCACAGCAGGGACTGATGTGGCGACTGATGTTGGAACGGTTTATGATAAGTCGCATTTATCTGATGGTGTCACTGCGAAATCAGTTTCGTGGACTGCTGGCGAAGCACAAACTGAATTTGCAGGCGATCTCTATATCGTTTATATTGAACTGGGTTAAGGAACTGTCCCCCTGTCTTAGGGGGATCGTCGAGTCTGGAGACGATAGATAAATGAATGGAAGGGGGTTGTAATGGAAACTATCAATGTGAAATCCGCCGATGAGACGAGGGTGGGTATTTGGGAAGTCAATGAAGATCACCCTGATGGCGAAATCTTCGTATCGGGTGATGTGGTTGTAGAAGTTGCGAAAACATCAGCGATAAGCAGAGCGCTTGCGCGTGGTTTAATCGTTGAGGTCGAGATTGAGGCTGAGATTGAGGCTGAATAATGGCAATTCTATCAAGCATTGACTATCCAGCAATCCGTGCGGCGATTGATGTGTCTCTTGATGACGATGATCTCTCAGATACGGTCATTGGATATAACATCTATCTCGGTTCGGCGGACTTGGAAGTGAAAGACCGAATTACGGATGCTGAATCGAAAACAGGAGATGACGAAATCCATGTCAAAGCCGCAACGGTTCTGATCACTGCCGCCTTACTTTCGCCGTCTGTGCCTCAACTGGTGAGCACCAAAGCCGGTGAGGATTTCCAGTTTCAGTATGATAAACGAGACTGGGTAAAGCACGCAACAGCATTGCGTCAACGTGCCGAGGGACATATTCAAGCGGTGCTCGCACCGACAGCGGACGCGCCACAACGACCGACGATGTTTGCGCGGGTGAGTGGAACGCGGGGTAAGTAATGGAATACAAGTGGGTAGCTTCAGACGCCCAAATCCAGACATTTTTGCAAGGGACTTCGATTATCATTGGGGACGATGTTTCGTCTGCCGATGCTCAAACATTTGAGAATCATGGGGTCGATCAGATTGAAAACTACCTCGCGCCGGGCTGGACGTTGCCATTCACTTCAGTGGGTGCCGATCTCCAGCTTCTAGCCGCCAAGTTTACGGTGGCGATTATTGCAACAAGCCGATTCGGTATTTCGCAGGGGCAATTCATGGCGGAACTGGGCGATCGGTATAAAACGGAAGTGGAAGCGGAACTCAGGAGCAAAATCTTAAATCATCCGCACATTACCATCATCGGCCAAACGAAAAAGGCACTACCGCACCGTGCGCGTGCCATTGCCGCGATGACAAAGCTACATTTCCCCGTTGGGGTCGCGGACATTCTCCGATGACGATTAAGCCCGTTTTCAGACTTCAGCTTAAAACGCTTCCAAAACACCTTCGCACGAACGAATTGCGATTGGTGATGATCGATTCGATGCGCGACTATATGAAGGAAGTGAAGCGGACGGCACAACGCAAGCTATCGGGTGAGGTGCTTAATCGACGCACGGGGCGCTTGTTTCGTTCGATTCGGACTCGCGTAGGGGCGAGGCATGCCTCGCCCCTACATGGACAAGGACGGCTTCGTATCATTGGCCGTTTGAGTTCAGATGTCATTTACGCACGGATTCATGAATTCGGGGGACGTATTCGTGTGACGCCAAAGATGCGGGCAAAATTACATTCAATTGGTATTCATTTGAGAAGTACCACGCAATTTATCAAAATTCCTAAGCGTCCGTATTTGCGGACATCGTTTGAAGATACGCAAGCGTTTGGAACACGGTTGATTCAACAAAAAATCAGTCGCTATATTCAGAGGCAATTAAGCTGAAACTCTGCACGGATGAATCCGGCAGGTTCTAAGAAGTTATCGTCCTCTCTCAAGCTCTCCCTCGCTTAAAGCGGGTACAATATCTTGAGTCTTAGACGGGTTTCTTAGACTTCATAGCCGAGCCGCTCTGACGCATGAATGCGTTATTGACATGGGCCAATACTCGCGACTTTGGTGCAAATTTAGGGTACGGCTACTTGGCGCGTTTCCACACCGCATCGTATGAAGCGATTGCCCTTAGAATTCGGGGAGACGCATTTATCTCAACCCGAAACTCGGGGTATTATACCACAAAACACGTTGAAATTCAAGCATAGAAAGGGTTCGCGCCAATTCCTCCCCACATTTGAAAAAGGGGGCTTCCTTGGCGCGGAAATTGTGATAAACGCATCATTCAGGCGACATGGATGGACCATCCGCCGGTTATCGATGGCGATCTCTCAGAAGGCGCGTGGCAGAAAGCCAAAGTTGTTACGCTCCCATATCCTGTCAATTTTTTAAACTTTTCAGTTTTAGTATTGTCTTAACTTATGCTCCCCTAATATTTACAAAATAATCTCCACTGTTGGCAAAATACTTGTCACGAATATGAACATCGCCATTCTCTCGTTTGGAACTCAAAACTCTGCCACCCAACGATTAGCTGAAGCTGCCTCTGCAGCGGGGCATACGCCGCATGTACTCAATCCATTTGGATTCTATTTGCATATCGGCAGCGAAGGCAAACGTATCTATTACGAAGGAGAGCTTGCTGAAGATTTTGATGTCCTTCTGCCTCGGCTTTCAGAAAAGACAGTGGCGTATGGCGCAGAGGTTGTTTTCCACTTTGAATGGCTGGGAATTCCTGTACTCAATCGAGCTACATCCATCATCAATGCCCGCCACAAATTTCGATCTCTCAGAATCCTTGCCGAACACGGCTTGCCCATTCCTCCGAGTTTTACCGTAGGTTCTTCCCAATTCTTAGATCGCGCCGTGCGTGAAACTGGCGACTATCCATTTGTCATGAAGCCATTTGCAGGAACTCATGGCAAAGCGATTTTATTGCTGGATACCCCGACCTCTCTCGCCTCTGCGGTTGACACATTGTGTGACGATTTACATCAAGACTACGTCATTCAGCCCCTCATCAAGGAAGCTGTTGGCAAGGATATTCGTGTGATCGTCGTTGGCGGAAAGGTGATTGTTGCAATGAGAAGAATTGCACCGGTAGGAGAGTTTCGATCGAATATCCATCGGGGTGGGCGTGGAGAGATTGTAGCGTTGCCGGATTCATACACCGACATAGCAATTCGGGCGACAGCCGCGATGGAGTTAGAAGTAGCTGGAGTAGACCTGTTGGAGACCGACAACGGTCCCGTTGTTCTGGAGGTCAATCCATCACCGGGGTTTGAAATTGAAGCGGTGACAGGCGTCCCGATCGCCGAGCCAATTATCGCGTTTGCTGTTAAATATAGTCAAACGCACCGAAGATCGGCTTCAGATGAATCCTTGCATTCCTGAATTTTGACTCTTGTATCTTGACTCTTGCATCTTGCATCCTCTATCCTGTATCCTTAAGCAAGTTTAAATATAAACCTTTAAGATCTTATTTCACCAAATCCAGTATTGACACGGGTTTGGTGATTTGAGAACTGTCACTTGAATCCTTAAAAATGCTTACGTAACTAAATTTCTCTATTAAAGTATATATTTTAAACCACGGGACCCAGATGATTACTGATTTCTTGCGGGAACTTATTCACGAAAATTAGTTATGTGCGAAAAGACCGTGAAAACTCCTTTTGGGTAGCGGTGGTATGGAAATTAGGCATAAGCGGCGATAGGCAGTTGAACGTAACGATCTGGTTCCTCATCATTTCGATGAATGGCAAAGAAACGCCGCTCAAT
>JADFGN010000413.1 GCA_022567695.1 Candidatus Poribacteria bacterium
ACTCAGTGGCTCTGTAATGTGTCCCAGCCTGAAAACCGCTGTCGGGCAGAAAAGAAAGAATAGCGATTTAATAAATTGAACACAACTGTTCCACCCACAACGTAGGGGCGAGGCATGCTTCGCCCGAAATGTAGGAGTTATTTCGTAGCCAATCCTAAGTAGATGTCAAAACCAAATTTGGAATCTATTTCTGAAAAAAGAGGATGATGATGGATTTTGAACTCAACGAAGAGCATCAGATGATTCAGAAAATGGTGTATGATTTTGCCCGCAAGGAAATCATGCCCATCATCAAAGAACACGATCGAAACGGGACATTTCCGCACGAGCTAATGCCTAAAATGGCTGCCCAAGGGTTTCTGGGCGTATGTTTGCCAGTACGTTATGGTGGCGCAGGCATGGACTATCTTTCCTTAGGCATCCTTTCTGAAGGGTTAGAATGGGCTGATTCCTCTGTCCGGGAGACGATCGCCGTCCATTTGGGATTACACGCTTTGCCGATTTTTCAGTGGGGTACCGAGGAACAAAAACAGCGGTTTCTTCCGCCCCTCGCGATAGGTCAAAATATCGCTTGCTTTGCCTTAACCGAACCTGGAGCAGGATCGGATGTGGCGGCAATGAATAGCCGTGCGCGGAAAGAGGGAAATCATTACATTCTAAATGGTGAAAAGATGTGGATTACCCTCGCCGATGTAGCTGACCGTATGCTAGTCTTCGCTAAAACCCATCCCGATCAGGGAATCCGTGGCATCACTGCCTTTATTCTGGAACGTGGCTGGGATGGATTGACAACTGGCACGATTGAGGGTAAAATGGGGGTCCGCGCAAGCAATACCGGCTGGATTAACATGAACGATGTGCCTGTGCCTGAAACGCACCGTTTGGGAGAAGAGGGTGAGGGATTTAAGATTGCCATGAGTGCGTTGGATAATGGGCGGTACACGGTCGCCGCCGGCGCAGTGGGATTAATGAAATGCTGCCTTCAAGAGTCTGTTAAATATAGTCTAGAGCGCAGGACTTTTGGTAAGCCAATTGGCGAGTACCAACTGGTGAAACAGATGATTGCCCAAATGCAACAGCGAATTGACCTTGGCGAGTTGCTAGTGCATAAAGTGGGTTGGTTAAAAAACCGTGGAATACGCAACACACGTGAAACCAGCATGGCGAAATGGTACTGCTCCGAAGCGGCGAATGCCACTGCCAATGATGCGTTGCAAATTCATGGTGCTTACGGCTACTCCGATGAGTACAACGTCGAGCGCCATCTACGCAACAGCAAAAGTGCTGTTATCTATGAAGGAACCTCCCAGATCCATCAACTCATGCAAGCTGATTATGCTCTGGGCATCCGCTCCGACAAGCCCTTGCGTTGTGAATTACCAGCTTACGAGCCGACATATTGGCACGCTGAAGCATAATAGATTAAGAGGGAATCGTTCATTAGACACAAGATGCAGACATGCAAGATACAAGTGAATCATGAATCCTGAAGTTTTTATTCTAAAAATTAACACATTTTCAACCAATTCCGATTCTTATGAACATAATCGCGTTAATCAAACAAGTCCCCGATACCGCCCAGCTTTCCGCCACTGTCGATGGTCTGAAACTGATGGCAGAAGGAGAACCCAGAATTGTCAATCCATGGGATGAGTATACCCTTGAAACTGCCATTCAATTAAAAGAAGGACATGGCGGCAAAGTCACGGTCGTGTGCATGGGCAAGTCTGAAGCCACTGAAGCCTTAAAAACAGGGCTGGCAATGGGAGCCGATGATGCCATTCTCATCTCTGACCCGGCCTTGGAAGACAGTGACAGCTTGGCGACGGCCCGTGTATTGGTCGCTGCCATCAATAAAATAGGAGATTACGATATCATCGTCGCTGGGCGATCTGCCATTGACGGAAATAGCGCAGCTACCGCCGTTCAAGTCGCCGCGTTATTGGATATTCCTCAAATCTCTTATGTGGCTGAACTCAAAACTGTTGACCCGGCAGAGAGGTCCATTACGGCTGTGCGACTGTTGGAAGAGGGCCGCGAAACTGTCAGCAGTAAGCTTCCTGCGGTTATTACGGTCGTAAAAGAAATCAACGAGCCGCGCTATCCCAACTTTATTGGTATTCGCCGGGCAGCCAGAGCAACCATCCCTATTTGGAGCATCCGCGACTTGGGACTTGAGGCAAGTCAGCTAACCCCTCAAGTAAAATGGGAGGTGACTTTGCCTCCCGCCCGTGAGGCAAAGGTTGAGATCATTGATGGGTCTCCCGGTGAAGCCGCTAAAGTTCTGGTGGACCGGTTGCTTGCAGAGAAAGTCATATAATCGTGAAAAATGCTTTATCATTGTCGTGACGACATATAAAAAGCAAAATGACCTTTACAAGGAAAATCCATACAGGTATAATTAAGTTATTTCCAAATTCGATAATCAAAAGGGACCAACAAACTTTGATTAAAATGCTGTCATGAAGAATGAATGGCAGAAAGGAGAAGAGTAAAATGGCAGAGATAGAGGTTCAGAGTTTTAATCACGTTGCCATCTGGGTGAGCGATATTCGCAAGTCCGCCGATTGGTATATTGAAAACTTAGGTATGGAACAGGCAAGCACTTCAGGAAACCATATCTTTTTAAGATTGGCGAGTGGCGGCGTTTTGGCGTTGTTTCAGGCATCCGATTCAGCGCAAATCGGATCCGGACTCCATCATATCGCCCTCAACCTATCTGGTGAACAGGAAGAACAAGCACTTGAAACGCTTCGTCAGCGAAACATCCCGCTTGAACGACGGGGCCCAAATTTGAGTTTCCAAGATCCTGATGGGTATTGGATTCATTTCGGTTGATCAGTGGTTATTGTAGTAATACCAAGTCAATTTAAGGATCTGGCATTTCTATCGTTATGAGATCCTTTACTCGTCTCCGGGCTCGACTCCCGCTCAGGATGACAAACAGGGATAATGCCAAATTTCAATCTGGAATTGGTATAAGAATACTCAAACTTATGGATTAAGGAGGAAAACCATGTTTAAATTATATCTCGCGGTTGTGTTCGCTTGCTTCTTTGTATTGGCAAGCACTGTACCTGCCTTCGCCATAAACGGAGACGTCAAAGTTTCCAAATTCGGAAAAGGGGTACAGATCTGGTTTGAGGCGGAACATTTCGATGAACGAAGCCCAAACGAAAACTATAAACTTGGCGATGCTGAGAAGGCACTGAAACCTGCGAAGGACGCTTTTGGCGATATTGTCACGAATACCGGAGGGAAAGGGTGGCTTCGATATAACTTCGACATTAGTCTAGCCGGTGGGGATGCAGGCCAATGGCGGTTTATCGGGCGAGTAATCAATCCGAACAACCACTCCGATTGGCTATGGGTCCTTGGTGATGATGGTAATAAAATACCCGAAGTCGAACCCGCCTTTGTTCGACCCAACCATATCATCTTCGAGGAGAACGATCCGGTCTGGAACTGGAGAAGGACTGGCGATTTTGGCGGTGACGGGGGTACTGTTAATAAGTTGAAAAAGGGCGAGAACGTCATGATGATTTGGACGCGCCAAAGCGACCTTGAAGATCAGTTCGATGTCTTCCTGTGGTCGAGCGATCTGGATTATGTAGCGACCGACGACGACTATAAAGCGGCCAAGGTAAAAAAATTAGCGGTTCAAGCGCAAGACCGCTTAACGACAACGTGGGGAAGGTTAAAGTCCCAGTAGCACTGCATTGAGAGTTCCCGGGATCTACTAAACGTCAAATTCAGAAATAAAATTGCTGGCTATCGAAACACGAGCCATAGACCGCTCGCGAACTCCACAATAAGCCCTGATGTTTCTTACGAAGCGTTGGGGCTTTTCCTTGTGAACATTTTGAAAAAACGCTTGATGCCACTATGTGTGTAAGTTATAATGATGAGGCTTTCAACGAAGTAATAGGAAACTGACATGATTCTTTAGATAGCAAAAGAGGTGCAGAGATTAATGCCTGTACACCTTATACCTTAAAACAACTGGAAAGGAGTTCAATATGTATCAGAGAAAACACGTTTTATTCCAAATAATCCTTTTAGCCTTGATGCTGGGCTTAATCACCTCCACTGGCTGGGCAGGTTATAAACGCATTAATGAACCCAACCCGGCAGATCTGATGCCCGTAAAGATTTATCAATTGGATAACGGACTGACAGTCTACCTCACTGAGAATCATGAAACTCCGCGCTTTTATGCGGAAATCTCCGTCCGTGCAGGCAGCAAGCATGACCCGTCGGAGTCAACCGGAATCGCCCACTATTTGGAACACATGCTTTTCAAAGGGAGCCGGAATTTTGGTACGCTTGATTACGAAAAAGAGAAGTTGCATCTCGATAAGATTACAGAACTCTACGAGCAGCATTTCCACGAGACCGACCCAGAAAAGCGGAAGGAGATCTACGCCCAAATCAACGCAGAGTCGCAGCTTGCGGCACAGTATGGCATTCCCAACGAACTTGACAAGCTCTACAAAACGATGGCCGAACAGGGCCTCAACGCACATACCGGAGCGGAGGAAACTGTTTACAAAGTTGGTCTCCCTGCTAATCGCCTGCGTCAGTGGGCGATGATCGAGTCTGAACGCTTTGCCATGCCCGTCTTCCGCCTCTTCCAGACTGAGCTAGAAACGGTTTATGAGGAAAAGAACAGGTCGATGGATAATAAAGGCTGGATCGTCATAGAAGCCGTTGGTGAGCTGCTTTATAAAAATCACCCGTATGGACAACAGACAACCATCGGTACAGTTGAACATCTGAAGAATCCATCCTTGAGACAGATGTATGAATTCTACCAGACTTACTATGTACCCAACAACATGGCCATCCACATCTCCGGTGACATAGATAGCGAGGAGGCCATCCGCATCATAGACGCGCATTTTTCTAAGTGGGAACGGAAAGAGTTACCGGAACCAAAGACATGGGAAGTGACACCGATTCAAGGAGTCGAACGGGTCACCGTCAAATATCAGGCCGAAGAGTATGTCCTGCTTGCATTTCGAACAGCTTCTCAAAATCACGCCGATGCAGAGGCTTTGATACTGATCGACATGATCTTGGACAATGCAACCGCTGGATTAATTAACCTCAACCTGAATCAGGGGCAGAAACTTCGGCGAGCAGGTTCTCGTCCTGACATGAACAATGAGTATGGAGCCCAATTCCTTTGGGGTATTCCGAAAGACGAGCAGTCTCTCGAAGAGGTTGAGCAACTGCTTTTGGAACAGATTGAGTTGATTAAGACAGGGGAGTTGCGTGGTTGGCCAAAGCGGCGGAGGGTTGTATTAGCAATACTTGCTGAATCGGTTGGTGTTCTAATTGCTTTGTTTGGTTTCTGGCCGTCCGAGCCGCCCGCTACGGTATCGCAGACGGAAGAGATCGTACAGACTGAAGGTGAGCGGTTGGAATCGAGCCTGGTCGATACTCTTAAAGCGCTGCTCAGGGCTCCGCAGGCTCTTGATGATCGAGACAGCGTATACCGTGCAAAAATACGCGTAAAGTCCGAACGCTTGGAGCGAATTGCTCAAACAGTCTTAGGAAAGGGGATGGCAGCGATCGGTTTGCAGAAGTACGACGAAGCCCTCAGCTATCTTAATGTCGCAATCCAGGCGGCTGAAGACGATTCGGCTAAGCTTGGGGAGATATACTTTTACATCGGGCTTGTGTACCATGAGCAAGAGAACTTTGCTCAGGCAGTTGAGTTCTATGATAGCTCCGTCTCGTACACTCCCGGTTCGTCTGTAGCGTGGAACAATCGCGGCAATGCCCTTAGCCAAATCGGCCGTTCTATGGATGCAGTAGCCAGCTATGACAGAGCGTTGGATTTGAGACCTGACAATGGTGCCGCTTGGTTCAATCGCGCTATAGCTTTAGGCGATCTCGAACTCTACAAAGAAGCTCTAGCCAGCTATGACAATGCTCTGATCTACGACCGTGATGACAATATAGCGTGGTATAATCGCGGTGTAGTCTTGGACTATCTTGGTCTGTATGAAAAGGCCATAGCCAGCTATGACAGCGCGTTGTACTACAAACCTGACGATAAAAGACCGTACTTTAATCGCGGTATAGCTCTGTGGAATTGTGGTCTTTACGAGGAGGCCGTAGCCAGCTTTGATAGCACTCTGTTCTACAGACGTGACGACCATGAAGCTTGGGCCAATCGCAGCTCGGCTTTGGGAAAGCTTGGTCATTTCGATGAGGCTCTGGCAAGCTGTGACAGTGCACTGAAATATGCGCCGGGTGATTCTGCAACTATCACACTTCGGCGTCTGATTGCGGAACAGATGACCGAATAGCCAAAGGACGGCAGGAGCGCGCGGGGCTCCTGCCCTACCAGGCTAATACAACCTCTCTCCGATCCCGCGGCGCGGGCCGACAGGCCGGGCATTTTCCGTAATAGTCTGCGATGACAGACTACTTGAAGCGCTTTGGCTTTCTGTCCTCCCATTCGACAACGATCGGACTGGCCACAAAGATCGAACTGTAAGTTCCGACAATGACTCCCAGGATCAGAGCCAGAGCGAAAGTGCGAAGCACTTCACCGCCGAAGAAAAAGAGCGTCCCGACCACAAAGAGCACTGTTAATGAAGTGTTGAAAGTACGCGACAGAACTTCGTTGATGGAGGCGTTAACGGCTCCGGCAAACTCCCCTTTGGTTCGGAACTTTTTCAGATTTTCGCGGATGCGGTCAAAGACGACGACCGTACATACGAGTCGACCGGTATCGAGAACACAATACCTGAC
>JADFGN010000414.1 GCA_022567695.1 Candidatus Poribacteria bacterium
CGACGGCATGCTCAAGGGGCCTAACGTAGAAGCCACTCAAGCCATTAACGATGCCGTCGGAGTTAATGTTATCGCTTCCGGGGGCATTACATCGCTCGCTGATATAGAGGTTCTCAAGTCTATCAATGTGAGTGGCGCGATAATCGGACGAGCGTTGTACACAAACGCCCTTTCTTTGAAGGACGCCATCGCTATGGCTCATGAGGATTAAGGAGAAAATCTTATGCCGAATACAGGGATTGAATTTCCAGAACAGGGCATTGCCCAACTGTTTGATCTTGGACCTTCGCCGGATGCGAATCCGACGGAGATTGTGATTCACACGCAGTATTCTGGTGTGACAAACGGCACTGAACGTCACGCCATGATGGGAGAATTTAACTGGCAACATTATCCCGGTCGCCACGGCTATCAGCACGTTGGCGTCGTTGAAAAGGCAGGATCGGAAGTTAGTGGATTTCAGGAAGGCGATAAACTCTTCTTCGGCCGTTATGTGGGACATCGCGGTTGGCATGTGCAGGATGTAGGGAGCACCGACGCCAAATCCTACGGCTCGCATCTCTGCCTTCCTCTGCCAGACGATGTGGACGTGGAATTGTGTGCATTGTTCGGGGTCGCGGGAGTTGCGATGCGTGCCGTCCGGCGATGTCGCGTGGGGAATGGACACCGCGTGTGGGTTGTCGGTGCGGGGCTAATCGGTCAGTTTGCTGCACAAGCAGCGCGTGCGTTTGGGGCCCACGTCACCATCACAGATCTGATTGGAAAACGGCTGGAGATTGCAAAACAGGTGGGGATAAATCGTGCGCTTAACGCTTCCGATGCAGACCTTTACGACGCCCTTCAGGAAGGCGGCCCTTATGATCGGATTATCGATGCTTCGGGCTATCCGCCGCTTTTCACCGAGATTCACAAACACAACCTACTTGCCTATCGCGGGGTAATCGGCGCGATTGCGGTACGCGGCGAAACGGTTTTCCCATGGAGTATGATGCATGGTCGAGAAGCTTCGATCGAAGTATCATGCCATTTCAGCGTTGATGACCTTCAGGTCGTGCTTCACTTCTTTCAACGAGGCGTCATTCAGATTGCGCCATTAGTGTTGCACCGCGCCCCAATATCTGAAGCACCGAAGCTCTATGAAATGCTACGAGATCGGCGTGAAGAAATGTTAGGCATTATTTTTCGGTGGGATGAATAATGCCCTAAATCTTCTGAATCTGGAATACAGGCTCTTTGATGTGTGTGCCTTTGCATTTAGGGCATCTGGAAGGCGTTTTGATTTTGCGCCTCTCTTTGAAGGTAAAGTTACACTTTAGGCACTGAGCGGGGGTTATCACCAGTTTTTCCTTCGGTCGAACCGTTTTTTCAATGTGTGGAATATCCTCAAATATGTTCTTGATGTGGATTCTTAAGATGACTGCGAGGTCTTGCAAAGACCATGCTTCGTTTCTGAGAATCTCTATGATTTCCTGTCTTCTCGTCATAAATCAATAATCCCATACGGTTGGTTAGCCAATTCAGCCCGACACCAATTTCTGCTCAACGCTAGCGACCTTATCCTCCATGGTTTGGATGCGGTCAATTCGTGTGCCGAACTTTAGTGTCGTGGTGATGCGTGGAGCTCCCATTTCATGTACCGCTTCGTGGCAACGTTTAATGGCAGCAAAGACCGTATCCCAGTCTCCTTCAATGTTGGTACCGTAAGCGTGCATTTTCGTTTTTAGCCCGGCTTCCGTCAGTACACGTTCGCATTCGGCAACATACTTTGAAACCGATACACCCACTCCTATCGGCACAACACATAGGTCTGCAATGACATTCATGTTAGCAATCTCCTTATGATTAAAGTAAACGTTCAGAGGGCAACAAAGACACAAGGTATTTCGGATAAGTATACCTCATTTTTTTTCAACCCTCAAACGTTTTAAACACGGAGCATTCAATGAATTTTGATAGTGCAACGGCAGAAATCACATGGAAGTTGATACTTCTGTGTGGACTATCGTTATCGGTCGGTTGGGGGATTCGGGGAAATTTCGGTCATGAATTTGGTGCCGCTATCCCCGGCGCTTTAGCAGCAATGGCGATGGTGTTGGTCATTGGACGTCCAGATTGGTTGCGTCGAATCCACTACTTTGCGATGTTCGGCGCACTCGGTTGGTCTTTCGGCGGAAGCATGTCCTACATGCAGGTCGTGGCTTATACTCACTCCGGGCATCCACCTACCGCTTTATACGGTTTTGCAAACCTGTTCGTCATCGGATTCTTGTGGGCGGCAATTGGAGGGGCAGGAACAGCACTTCCAGCGCTATTGAGCTATGAAAATCTCACCCTTTTCTTCGTCCCCGTGATTGCCATCTTCATCGCATGGGCGCTTCAAACCATTGTCGTGGATGTGTTCTTTCGCGTCCGGCCAATGAGACGCCAGGAAAGTCCGCTCTACTGGTACGATACCGACTGGTTGGCCGCATTGATGGCGACTGTCTCAACGCTAATTGTGGTCGGTCTTCGAGGTCAATTCGACATAGCGACGTCCTTGATTTTACATCTGAGCATTGGATGGTTCGTCGCGTTTCTCCTTCTCGTGAATCTACTGAAGCTTCGCATGACGCCGCCTCGCGGTGACAACTGGTCGGGTTGCGTTGGGATGGTCGGTGGGGTGTTGGTCTTCTGCTGGCGTCATCAGCTTGGCGGGATTGCCTTTGCGACTTTAGCAACCGGATTTTTAGGTGGCATTGCATTTTCATCCGGTCAAATGCTAAAGCTACTGAATATCCGAACGGGTTTGCGTACAAATTGGCACAGCGTCATGGAACAGACGCAAGGTCTATTTTTTGGGTTTGGGCTTGCAATTACTTTCAGCTTGCTTTCAACGCGAGCCCCGCAAGTGACAGTTATTCGCAATCTCCATCCGTGGACGGGAGTGTTTGCCGTCAGTTTTGTTCTCGTATTACTGACATATCTAAACTACAGAAAAGCAACAACGACGTGGATTGAACAGGTTGGGCAATTGCCTGAAAAGCCATTCGGGCTTCCGGTCGCTGGATGGTTTGTCCCTTCTAAAGGGTGGATTGGTTGGTTTGAATTAATCTACATCTCAATCGGGGTAGCGGTCGTCTGGCTTTTGACGGTTCACCTGCGTCAACCGCTCGCGCTTATCCCCACAAGCTGGGTGGGAAAAGGGCAGTGGCTGTATCTAATTTTCCTGTGGTGGGTGGTTGTGTTTAATTTTGAGCGAGCCTTAGTGGGATTCAGCCCTCAACGATTGGTGACTGAAGGTGTAATAATGCTCAATGCAGTGATTTGCACAGTGCTTGTGGCGTTGACTGCCCGGTCGATACCCGTGCCCGAGGCAATCTCTCAAGTTGCGTTACCTTATGCCGGATGGGTTGGAAAAACGGTGATTATTGGCCTAATCGCAATGGCCGTAACAACGCTTACCTTTTGGGGGGTGACGCATGCAATCTACGGCACAAGTCATGCCCCCGATGCTGGGCTTCACATCCGCTTTGGGCCCAATGCAACCGCAACTAAAGAGAAGCCTAAGTCTGGACAAGCACACCCATGACGCTCATTCCCCTTCATGCTGAAACTTTCTCCTCAGCATTTTGACGACAACCGACGGTACCATCTCTGATAACTTTTCGTCACCAATATTTTCCCATCCCATCTGTACGACTTCCATGATTAGCGACGAACTCAAATGGGCATATTTAATGTTTGCCATCATAAACAAGGTATCCACTTGTGGCGCAATCTGGCGATTCATCAACGCCATCTGGAATTCCTTTTCAAAATCCATTAACTCTCGCAGTCCTCTAACAATTGCACAAGCCCCATGTTCAAGGGCGTAATGTGCCGTGAGCCCCGAATATTGATCAATCGTAACGTTGGGATAAGGTTGGATGGCCGCGTTCACCATTTCGATCCGTTCCTCAAGTTTAAAGCGAGGTGCTTTGGTGGGATTGATAGCAATTAGAACAATCAACTCATCGAAAATCGAGAGCTTGGAAACACGATCGATGAGGTCTGCATGACCGTTTGTAATTGGATCAAAACTGCCAGGGTAAACAGCAATTTTTTTTTGCAAGATTAGGATTCCTTTCTAAGATAAGCGATAATTGATAGCCGCGTGTGACAACTCACCGAGCGAAATTTTAACACACCTCCTTACCTTCGTCAACTCCGAAGATCCCCCTGATTGTGTCCAGATGTTTAAGGAATGTTGGCTTGTGTTTTTATGCAGACTTATGATATAATCCCATCATCATTGGATTATCAATACTTTATTATAGGAGAAGCACGATGGGAAAAATCAATACACTTGTGTTTGCTGGAGGAGCCATTCACGATTGGAAGGGTTGTAGTAAAGAAATCGTTGGTGCATTATCGCAGCGGGATGAATTTGAAATCACCACAATCGAGGAAGACCTTGACGCACTGGTTGCGCCGAATTTGGATGCCTACGATCTGATTGTCTTTTATTATACCGTTGGGGAGATTTCGGACGCTCAAAAGAATGGGTTGCTCAACCACATCGCTTCGGGCAAAGGTTACGTTGGGGTTCACTCCGCCGCAGATTCGTTCAGAGGATGTCCAGAATATCGCGCAATGGTTGGCGGCCATTTTGTCACCCACCCACGTTATCGGGAATATCAGGTCAGCATCGTTGATTCAGAACACCCAATCACCCAAGGACTCGATGAGTTCACTGTTACAGATGAGCAGTACATTACGGACTATGACCCCCGCGTGCATGTCCTTGCTTCAGCACTGTGGAAAGGCGACGCAATGCCTGTTGCATGGACGAAGAGTTGGGGAGACGGACGGGTATTCTATCTCGCGCTGGGGCATGATGCCAAAGCCTGCCAACACGAAATGTTCCCAATACTCTTGCAACGGGGCGCACTCTGGGCTGGAACAGCGGGTGAGTAAGGCCTTACTTTATTCAAGTCTCGACCTATTCCCCAGAAGTCCACCCGAAGAGTCGGTTTCTCGACTTTTCTCATCAAGGTCCGAACTTGGTTACTCTAGTCTTAAGAAGTGTTATGAGGGGAGGTGAAACGAACATGAAATCAATTGCAGTCTTCAATAATAAGGGGGGAGTTGGAAAAACCACCCTAACATACCACTTAGGGTATGCACTCGCTGAGTTAGGTTATAAAACGCTTCTCGTTGATTTAGACCCTCAATCCAATCTGACGCTGTACGGCTTGACACCAGAAGAACTGCACGAGGTCTGGGAGGTTGAGGATGCTTTTATAGATGATTTTCGCCAGGCGCGAGACAAAATACCTCCCGACCAGTTCGATTGCATTGCATCTGGAGTACGTTCGATTCACTTCCTCTTAAAACCAACGGAGGATGGCATCGATGATCCAGCCCAACTCTCAAAGCCACTTCCGCTTCACGAAAATCTTGGCCTGATTCCAGGACGGCTTTCCACACACATGTTTGAAGACAAAATTCCGAGTCGGTGGAGTGATATATACCGTGGGGATCCTCAAGCAATTCGTACCGTGACGAGAATACGGAGTCTGTGCGTTGAATACTCACAAAAGTATTCATATGATTTTGTTGTCATTGATACATCGCCGAGTCTCGGAATACTCAACAAGGTCATCATCTCCACGGTAGATGGCTTCATCATTCCTTGCATGCCCGACATGTTTTCTCTTTACGGCATACAAAACATTGGGAACGCCCTCAAAGGCTGGAAGCAAGAGTTTGACACGATTTCTATGCTACTCTCTGATAACAAACTAAGAGACTTTCCCCGACGTTTCGTTAGTTTCTTAGGCTTCACTATCTATAACGCCAGCAGATATAAGGGATCTACCCCTTGGAACTTATCTCAGGCACACTATAACTATGCGCAACAGATTCCTGCAACCATTAGAGAACATATCCAGTCAGATCTGTGGAAACACCTCAACGAAGACCAATTGGAAGATTCAATTGGTAACACGATCATCATGCACACACATTCAACACGTCCAACGATGGCTCAAAAGTATAAGACGCCTATGTGGAAAGTTCCGAGTTGTGGTAATCTGAAGGGGAAGGATAAGACGACGGTTTCCGGCAATAGGAATCTGTATGAATCAACACGGCAACATTATCATATTTTTGCTAAGGATCTTTTGACGCGACTTCAGCAATTGGAGACCGAAAGCAATGATTGATGAAGTGAGCATCGAGAGAATTATGGCTGTGATTCAAGAGAAGTATCACTTAATCGACAGCTTTCGTAATAATGTAGTTTATTTTTTTGAGAACCATCCAAGGTTGACCGGCTCTCCATCAGTTATTCACTCCGTGAAAAATCGCATGAAAGACCTACAGCATCTGCGTGAGAAGATACAACGTAAATCTCCTTCTGTGAATCCAATTACTCCAGAGGATGTTTTTGAGCGTATTACTGACATAGCCGGTGTTCGTGTGCTTCACCTGTATCAAGCACAGTTCTCTCAGATTCACCAAGTTATCACTGAACAACTGGATAATGAAGAATGGGTGCTGTATGAACCGGCTAAGGCGTATACTTGGGATCCTGAGTCAAGAGAGTTTTTTGGCGAGCACGGACTTAGCGTTGAAGTTAAAGAAAGTTTATACACAAGCATTCACTATGTCGTGAAGCCAAAATCAGACTCCCCGTTGTGTTGTGAAATTCAGGTAAGAACCCTTTTTGAGGAAATCTGGGGTGAGATAGATCATCTGCTC
>JADFGN010000415.1 GCA_022567695.1 Candidatus Poribacteria bacterium
TTGGATCGACGATCAATTCGTCAACACGCCCTAGACAAAATCATAGATAACTTCGCTTCTACCATGCATTCCGGAGATTTATGACCTTTAACTAATTTTCATGAATAAGTTCTCGAAAGAAATCAGTAATGGTCGGGGCGCCGCAAATCATCTGGGTCCCGTAGTTTGAAATATATACTTTAATAGAGAAATTTAGTTAAGCAAGTTTAAGGATTCAAGGGACAGTTCTCAAATCACTAAACCCGTGTCAATGCTGGATTTAGTGAAATAAAAAATTCAAGGTTTATATTTAAACTTGCTTAATGTTTACAGATTTGTCTAGCACGTGACAAGATATCCATGGGGTTGTAGGGCTTTGTAAGGATTTCGTCAGCACCTTTTTCGTAACCCTGCTCGTAGTCAGTTGCTTGCCCTTTTGCCGTGAGAAGAACAACGTAAGTATCCTTCAAGGATAGCTCAAATTTTAGGACTCGACAAACTTCATAGCCGTCCTTTTTGGGCATCATAATATCCAGAAAAATTAGCTTTGGGGTCAGCATCTGTGCTTTTTCGATAGCTTCATCCCCATCCTCGGCAGTTTCTACAGTGTAACCCGATTTCTTCAGTAAATAGGATAACGGCCGTCGGACAATTACTTCGTCATCTACAACGAGCACTTCAATGGAGGCCATCTTTGAAACTCCTTGTTAAATGCCTTGAGTAAGGTTTGTTCTTGAAATATTCAAGCTATTATTGTAGCATGCCCGCAAAGAAATGAAAAGCAGAATTTTGCTTACAATAAAACTGTTCATGCAAAGATAAATTGATAAGAAAATTCCACGCTAAAAATAAAAGGAGAATTTCTCTACGGTTATGATGATCGGAGCGGTTACAATCTTGTACTTCATCATTCAGAAAACCTACTCTAAGGTTTCAACACACGATAGATGACATACTTTTTATAGATTTTGTGTCTATGTATGGCTTCAAATCGATCGGGATATTTGTGCAAAACAGGATGCAAGTGAGTAACTGCCTTACCGCTCGGTACGGAAATCACATAATCTGTACCCAGCTCGTCCATCGCTTGTAGCACTTCGGCAGGGTGGTCAATCCATGCAAAACCAAATGTCTTTCGACCGGTTCTATGTTTCGACGCCAGTTTTTCAAAAAACAGTTGAACAGAAGCAGGGTTACTGCTGACAATCACTGTATCATCAGGCGTATTTGTCCTGAACCACTGAACGAAATCTGCCAGTACGTCGAGTCTTCCACCCCTGTAATAAGGTCTATATCTTTCCCCTTGCTTTGATGCGTGGCTTTTCAGGGTGAACCCGTTTATTTTTGCCCAAAACGATGTTGGCAATTAAAGCTTGGTAGTATTTGGCATTTCCGTTAACCCGTTCCGCTAAATCCTGCCAGCCAATCCGTGGTGCATTGGGGGCACCGGGTTTTAAGGAAAAAATTTCCCTTTCATAGCTTAACCCCTGGCGCAACTTAGACGGATACTCTGGCTGGCTGAGATGATGTTGTAGTGACACAGTGATTAAGACAATGGCGATGACAAGTACCTTCTTGAGATTCTCTTGGGAGCGAGGCAAATTTACTTCGGCGATCAGGTAGGCAATCGTTGTGGCAAATAGTGTCAGGCCAACTGTCCGCGTGAAATAAGAGGCAAGAATCAAGCCAACAGCAACATATCCGCTTTTACT
The DNA here is from genome assembly GCA_022567695.1 of Candidatus Poribacteria bacterium. Classification (GTDB taxonomy): domain Bacteria; phylum Poribacteria; class WGA-4E; order WGA-4E; family PCPOR2b; genus JADFGN01. The sequence continues at coordinate 1,692 of JADFGN010000415.1, forward strand.
ATGCCACGAACTTGGTTTTTGAGAGTAGTGTTCAACCCAACGGAGAGCAAAAAAGAAAGGAAAGTGTAAGGTAGTTCTGAAAGAATCCGGTTGCATTCGTAGGCAATTGGAAAGGAAATGGCTGTCGAACACATTACCCCCGCAGCCATCCACCGATTGGTTCTGTCCCGAATAAGCAGGTAAGCTATCCAGATTGATCCAATCGCTGAAGCGATTATTAGTATGCGCATGAGTATAAAATTATACCCAAAAGGCTTAATGATCAGGGCAAGCATCAAAGGAAAACCCGGTGGGTATTTGATGGTATACCCCAGATACCTCGAGCCATTCCCTTGAGCAATCGAATTCCCCATGCTGATGTAAATGCCGCTATCCCAAAACGCCTTCCAATTGGGACTCAGCGTCAAGCTGAGCCAAATGGCAATTAGAGGAAGTAGACATATCGCTTTTTCTCGACCGATGTAGCTTTGAATCTGGTGTAATCTGATTCGATGCATCAGGCAAAGTGCAAGCTCTTTCTTTGGCGTACAGAAATTTGGCTTCTGTAGCAGTAGCAAATTCTTCGCTAAGTTCTACCGCGCTTCAAAGCAGTTTTAGCAGCCGTTCAGGGGAATAGCGTTGTAGTGACGGCCAGCTCGACTATTTACTAAGAGCCAAGAATGTCTATGGTGGCTGAACGGTTACCAGTTTTATTTATCGCTCCGCGTGTGCTGAACCCATGTGTAAATCTGGCGAAGCGTTGGTTCTGACTTTTCCCACACGGCCCTTTTAATTGGTGAATGAATTTTTATATAGCTATGGAAATCAAACCGCTTTGCTCGATATTGTTCCTTATGAGCAATCAGCCCGTGATTGTCGGGAGGGGATGCGCCAAAATCTACCCATTCATATCCTTTCGCACAAGCCCATTGAATGATATGGTGAAAGATGGCGTTGTTAGGACGATATTCCCAGAATTGTGGAACAGATGCCCCGCGCCAAAGTGTAACTGTGCGATTGAAATAAAGATAGAGGAGTCCTGCAATGATTAGCCCACCATGCTTTGCGATCACGAGCTTTGCGACGTCGCTGCGAAAAAGAGGTCGAAGCAAAGATAGCGGCTTGGGCGTTCCCCCCAAACGCTTCTCCGTTGCCAGATAGATTTCATAAAACGACTCCAGGTCGTCTATGCTATCGGTATGGTAAACAGTCACGCCTGTTTTTTCGGCTTTTCTCACAGCACCCCGCACTCGCTTGTTGTAAGATGTCCACAGGACATTGTAATCCGGATGCGTTTTCAGAATATGGGTAAAAAGATCCTCGTGCTTCTGATATCCGGTTTCAATTAACTTTTGCTCGTATACCTTGATCTGGTTCGGTGAGAGCGTAAAGACCGTTTCACATAAATTCTGATCGCTGGCAAATTCATCCAGATACGTTTCAACCGATTGAATCAGGGAGTCAACATCAACTGATACTTCTGCCATCAATTGTATTCCACCGTAGAGTTTCCACGGCATCGAGTGCAGCATTTTAATTCCCGGAATTGGCTGGAACACGAAGGTCGGTAACCCACCAATAATCGAGTTGTTTTCCTTGATCAAAAAGTACGCAGGAGTCAACTGTTTGAATGAACGTGATAACGCATTTTGCCAGGCAGTTGAGTGAAACGCCGTGCTGTCTGGACACCGAGTTAGAATCTCATCCCACAAGTTTGCGTTCTTAGAATTAAGTGGTTCGAGAGTGTACATCGCTTTTACCCATCAATCGCTAGACTTAAACTCACTCACAAATTGTCAGCAACAGCCATCTCTTAAAATGGTTATTCACTCATTATATCCGAAATGATTTGATTTCGCAAGCACAACTGAATGCCAGATCTCAACGCCCAAAACCACTTTTAACTTGTCATCGGTTTTGATGGTGTGATAACATGAAAGCGGACTCGAGGGAAAATAAATATAATAGAAAGTACCACCCCTGAATCTTGGGTGTTTCAGAACCAACTAGAACTTCTAACTTAACTTTGTCACATTTCTTGTAGTTACAGGATTGCAACCCAAATGTGACAAGTCATGCTAAAATCTGTGGAGGAATTAACCATGTCAGAACGTAATGGGTTTTCGGAATTGGCAAAGCTGACATTCCGCTACCAGGGTCAAAAAGAAAAGCTGAAACAAAAACTATTAGAAAAATACACTCAAGAGATTCTCATCGACCTGTTAACTCATGAAATCACGCCAACACGGCGAGCGGCTTCCTATGCACTCAGCTTGATTGGCGATACGAAAGCGATCCCACCCTTGGTTGAAACCCTGAAACACGATGATTTGGGAACATCTGTAAACGCTGAAAAAGCGTTATGGGCGATCTGGTTTCGATCCGGCGATGAGTCCGTTGATGTGATGCTTCAAGAAGGCACAAAAAAAATCGAAAAAAAACAATACGAAGAGGGTATTCAGATACTGAGTGAAGTCATTCGGCTTGCTCCTGAGTTTGCGGAGGGGTACAATCAACGAGCCGTTGTTTATTTTATGTTAGAAGAATGGCAGAAATCAATCGATGATTGCCAGAAAACCGTTGAACTCAATCCTTATCACTTTGGTGCGTTGGCAGGAATGGGACACTGCTATATCAGATTGGGTGACCTTAAAGCGGCGATGCAAGCATATCAAAGAGCATTAGAGATTAACCCAAATCTTTATGAAATCGCCGATACGCTCCTACGCATTCAGGAGGCATTGCGTCAACACTTTGAAGAGTAGCCGGCCGACGATTTGAAAGTTAGAACTGACAGCACCATAAAACGCTGAAATTTTCAGCTATGCAAGGAGAAAATAATGCTTATTATTGATGCGCATCTAGATCTTGCGATGAATGCCCTGAATTGGAATCGCGATTTAACTTTGGGTGTTCATGAAATTCGCAAACGTGAAGAGGGTATGACGCAGAAAGGGCGAGCAATGGGCACGGTTGCTTTTCCTGAAATGAGAGTAGGAAGAGTCGCTGTATCAATTGCTACCGTCATTGCACGAGTCGCTCGGCAAGGAAATCCGTTGAGTGGGTATAGTTCAGCGGAGATCGCCTATGCCCAGGCGCAGGGACAACTGGCTTATTATCGCATTCTAGAGTCCCAAGGAAAGTTGCGAATCATCACGGATTGGAAGTCGCTTGAATCACACGTCGATGCGTGGGAAGAAAATGAAACGGAATCCCTACCCCTAGCGATTATCATTAGCATGGAGGGCGCAGACCCGATTATTTCACCAGACCAAGTACCAGGGTGGTGGAATGACGGTTTGCGAATCGTAGGGCTTTCGCACTACGGTGTAAGTAACTATGCGCACGGCACCGGTACATCGGGCGGATTGACGCCAATGGGACGTCCGCTGCTCAAAGCGATGTCAGAGGTTGGGATGATTCTCGACTTAACTCACCTTGCTGATGAAAGTTTCTGGGAAGCCATCGACTACTTCGATGGACCTGTTCTCGCCAGCCACAACAATTGTCGAGCACTTGTTCCGGGAGATCGACAGTTTTCCGACGATCAGGTTAAAAAGATCATCGAGCGGGATGGGGTCATCGGTTCCGCGATGGATGCATGGATGCTCTATCCCGGTTGGGTGAAGGGAGAAACGTCCAATACAGTTGTGAACCTTGAAACTGTAGTCAATCACATGGACCATATCTGCCAACTTGCCGGAAATGCGCGCCACGTTGCGATTGGCACCGACCTCGATGGCGGCTATGGTTACGAGCAAACGCCACATGATCTAGAGACGATTGCCGACCTGCAAAAGATACCAAATATCCTCGAAAAACGGGGATACAACGAGGGAGATATACGGGGTATCATGCACGGAAACTGGCTACGGTTGTTGCGTGATGCGTGGGAAACAAAGTCGAGCTAGATTCAAAGAGGACAACCCAATGAAGACACTCATGATTCTCTGTCTGATTTTGGTAGGACTTTTGCCATCGATCTGCGGAGCGCAAAGTACCGAGGAACGGTTGGCAGGAATGGAAGGCACCCTGAAGCAGATCGACATTCGTATCAATGAATTGCGTAACGATATGACTAAGCGCATCGACGATTTGCGTGGCGATATGAATACTCGCTTTGCATCCATCGAAAACAAAATGTCCTCCCTAGAAAACAAGGTAGATAGTCGATTAGGTACCTTGGAAAGCAAGATGGATAGTCGACTAGGTACCTTAGAGGATCGCGTGACTTCCCTGTTGAAGTGGGCTGTTGGCGTCTTAGTGGCGATCGTCGGAGTTCTTGTCACGGTGTCAATTCCCCTTATAACTGCTCTTAGGTCGCTAGATCGGCGAATCGGACAACTGGAAGAGCTCCCTAAACAGTTTGACGAACGATTCAAACGTATTGATGACTGGTTTGAACACATCATCGTTCTATTTGACGAACGATCCAAACGTATTGATGACCGGTTTGAACACATCATCGTTCTATTTGACGAACGATTCAAACGCATTGATGACCGATTTGTACAAGCTGACAAACGATTCCAACAGATCGAAAATCGACTTAATCGAGTTGACGAGCGTTTTGAACATGTTGATGAACAATTTGCCCAAGTTAATGAAAAACTGGATCGGTTAATGGAAGGTTTACCTCGGATTGAGATTCCATCAAGCTCATGAACTGGATTCAACGAATTGAAACTTCCCTTCTAACACAGGCGATTCGTCAACAATGGAGTGTTGGTCGAATCTGTTTTGCCATCGTCGTTCAGAGTGCCATATTTGTAGGCATCTATCGGCTGTTGTTGCGGGCAAAGCTAGGCGGAGGACCGGAGATCATTTTCCTCTCCGAAGGCCTGTTGGTTTTGATCGTAGCACCTTACTTGTTAGTAAGTACACTTGCGACACAATTTAGGACACTTGAGACACTTTCATTAGATGAATTTCTGTTATTGAGTCCAACGTCTTCTCGAAGTTTTTTGTGGAGAAGCATCATCGTCAGTCAACTCCCTTCGATCTGTTTTCTCATCTTATCGACCCTTGTTTTGACGATTTTAATCCCGTTGA
>JADFGN010000025.1 GCA_022567695.1 Candidatus Poribacteria bacterium
AGGAGGACTAAAATCTGGAAGATTATTTATCCACCTGATTTAGAGCCTAACCCAGTGGAGACTGTAAAATAAAACCGGGTCTTCCGCAATTTAAGTGAAATTGGTACGTTTTTGAATTCTATCACGAATGGCACGAATGAACACCCTACGGGTGGGAGGCAGACTTCACGCAAATGGCATGAATCTGATTTTAATTCGCGATACGCACCGACTGAACCCGTGAGGTGCCGAAATTAATCAGGATACCCAATTTCAGCCCCGTTGCTTTCAGATAAGAGTGCAGCTGTTGTTTGAACACGTCAGTCAATGCTTTGACCGCTTTGAGTTCTAAGACAATCTTGTCATATGTTCCGGCAATTCATCGTGAATTTGTTCATCGGTTGTTCCTTTTGTTGTCTATCTTTGTGGCATCACAAGGGCATAAAAGTCCCGTCAAATTCTCAATCGGTTAGTTGCCACTATCGCTGACCAGCTGGTAGATCGCCTCAGCGAGTTGGATGTCACGGGGACTTATCCCGCCAACCTCGTGAGTCGACAGATCAATCACAACTGTGTTGTAGACGTTGAACTACTCAGGATGATGATTGTTGGACTCTGCCAGAAGAGCGACGCGGGACATGAACCCAAACGCTTCTACAAAGTCCGGGAAGGTGAACTCGCGACGAAGCTTTCCCGCGACGACCGACCAACCTGGGATTCGGTTTAATTGTTGTTCAAGATGATGGGGTTCGATTCGCTCAATTGCCATATTTAGACCTCCTATGAAAGTTGAGGAATCTTACCATTTTCTGATACTTTTTGTCGATCTATCTGGTTTTTCATCGCTTTTGGGAGCGATGGTTCTTGAAAGACCTATTCCGTTTGAATCGTTCTTCTAATTGCCCTTTGCCCACCAAAGCCAATGCCACGGCAATAAATATCTTTTGCCAATATTTTCGTTTCTCCGTTGTCCCGCCTTCGATGAGCCTAACAAGTACCGGATAACGTTTTCCAACTCTGGCGACCAGTTCCTGATGCATCGCTTTCTGATTCCCACATAGACTGGCCTTCACCACATCAAGCGAAAGGTAATGCGTTTTTAATCCTTGCCTCTCTACCCGACGGTGAATCAAGTCGTTTCAAAACGCATGGTTAAAAAACAACAGATACGTTGGACCAAGCGAGGAGCACACAATCTGCTCCAAGTGAGAACAAAAGTCATCAACGAAGAGTGGAAGGACACCTTCTGTCGCTGGTATCCTTTTATGACACAATCAGAAGAAACGGGTCAATTAGCCGTAGTAGAGTGCTCTCCCAATTTTCAACCCATTGATAGCCCTCCGGGCTACGATCATATCCAACACGCCACCATAGCGCAGCCGTTCGGACAAGTATGAAAACTGCACTACTGTTCTGCCAACGGCACATACTCCGGAAAGATCCGCGGATACCCGCGCCCCGTTGAGACTTGTCGTGTCGCCGAATCAATATAGCACACACTGAATGCCCGTCGCGGGTGATTTGTCGCATTCACCTCTGAACGGTGCAGCGTCCAGTTATGAAGCAGGACGACCTCTCCCTTTTCCATCTCCAGATACATCCGTTTGGAATCGGGCGCATGGATGGCGCGTTCCTCTGGAGACAACAGGTCTCCTTTTTGGGGAATGATACTTTTGTGCGAACCCGCAATAATTTGCAGACACCCATTGGCAACGCGCGTTGCATCTAGCGCTGTCCAGATCGTGATTTTCGGTGGAATGCTCAACCCCCATCCGCCAGCCCCATCTTGGTGCCAATTGATAACAACGCCTTGGCTGGCAGGTTTGTTAAAGAACATTGCGCGAAAGATGGAGGTCTCCTCACCAATGATTTTCTGCGTGATGGATCGAAACAGGGGATGTTGTATGTAAGCGAGAAACAGCAAGTCCTGCTCAAGGTCTTGAATTTTTCGGTATTTCAACGATGTTACCTTAAATTCCTTCGTCTGCCTGGACAGTTCCGGTTTTCCCGCTGAAGGACACAATTGCATCAACATATTATCATAGCGAATCTTCCCTAGCATGATGTCGTCGATACGTTCGCAGAGTGCTTCGATTTCGCCGTCTTCTACCACTTTGCCCAAACGTACGTATCCCTGTTCTTCAAATGTCGAAAGTTCGGCGTCAGTCAAGACCGGTTCGCGTAGATTTCCCATCTCATAATCTCCTGATTTAAGTTATCTGTTAATGCCATCTTTTGCCTTTCGGTGAAGTTAGTATCCGATACTTTTGAGATACGCTCGATTGACTCGAATCTTCTCATTCTCCGGCACGTTGGTGTGTCCTGGACAGACCGTAATCCACCCCGTGTAACCGATGTCTGAAAGTGCCGAAAGAAATGCTGGATAATCACACATCATTCCCTCGCCCAATTGCACGCTTTCATCATCTTTGTAGTCGTGGAGGTGAATGTAGGAGATACGGTCACGATAGTCGTAAACGGCTTGAATTGGGTCGTAGCCCCAGTGGACAGCATGGGACATGTCGAGACAAAGCTGACAGCAATCAAGTCGTTTCATAAACCGCTTCCACTCATCTGCACTGTCTACCACATGGTTGATGTGCGGATGAAAGGTCACTGTAACACCGAGCGGTTGAGCATGAGTCGCGAGGTCTTCATAAACATCAGCCATCCGATCCAGATCTTCATCAGTGGTTGGTCTGTCGAGGCGTCCGGGACCTTTGGTCATGAAGATGGAAACTTCAAGGTCGGAGGCAAATTCAATTCGGCGTTTGTTGATTTGGTGGGCGGCGTCGGCTGTGCTGAGGGTAACGTTGGGACCGCAGACCGCAGCCACTTTGATACCAATCCCATCGCAAAGCTGGCGAACTCGACGGGCCGAACCGAGCCAGTCGAGAGATTGTCTGGTTTCCCACCCCTTCCACCCCGCTTCTTTGAGACGTACAAGGTTTTGCTGAAGGTTTGGTGTTTTCCACTCAAGGGTGCTGTAAGCCAGTGAGAATGTCATTTAGAACTCCCTTCCATTGATCGATGTCGGAACGGGTAATACGAACTTGCATTATTGAGAGTAATATTCGCTCGTAGCTGAAGTCGCCAGACTTCAGTCCGAATTCTTGGCGAATTCGGCTACAGAGATATGCATATAATATTTCCATGAGTTTATCAGCTTTTGGATGCTGTGTCAATCTCATTTCTCAAAAAGATAGGGGCATTTAATTATCGAGATTCTTCACTCCGTTCAGAATGACAGATCCTGTCATCTTGAGCAAAGCGAAAGATCTCAACGACATAATCCATCGAATTCGCAAATAATTAAACAGCCCTACTCAAAAAGAATTTGTTATGGATGTTTACCCAAATTTGTGATAGCATCTTGATTATTCCCATTGCTGAAGTGTTGAAATGGATTTAGGGATATCATCAAAACCCGAAAGCCTAAAAGGGACAACTGAACATAAGTCGTTATGGCGTAGCCAGCACGGTTGTTACCAATTATAACTTGAGGAGGACCACATGCACGTCGGCACACAGCAGTTTAATACGTCGGATGAAGATCTTGAATACCTTGCAAGACACGGGGTCGCCAACAAGAATGAGAACTTTATCACTTTCCATCGAGCCTACGGATGGGATGTGGAGGAACTGGTACAGAAGAGGGAGAAGTGCGCTAAATTCGGCATTGATATGGAGATGGTCGCTCTACCTATCGCCCACCTCAACGTCAACGGTGGAGGCATCCCCAACTTCATGCTCGGTAATTACGCCGAAGGTGATAAGGAAATCGAACTGGTCTGCAACATGGTTCGACAGGCATCGCAGGCAGGCATACCGGCTGTCAAATACTACCTTTGCGCCCTTGAGAACCAGCGCACCGAGAGCAAGCCGCTGGGGCGTGGTGGGTCTCGGTACAGCACTTGGGACCTAGCAGAGGCCGAAGATCGCGAGCCGAGATTCTCGAAGTCGGTTAGTGCCGAGACGAACTGGGAACGGATTACCTACTTCCTTGAACGGGTCATCCCTGTGGCAACCGAGTGCAAAGTCAGAATGGCCTGCCATCCCTGCGATCCGTGGCTGCCGCCCGGTTACTGCGGCGTTGATCGGGTGCTTGGAGGTGCTTCAGGTTTTAAGCAATTTGTAGAAATCTGCGAAAGCCCTTATCACGGTGTTAATCTGTGTCTCGGCTGCATGGCAGAGAGTGTGGAAAATCCTGCGGAGGAAGTTCCCGAGATTATCCGCTACTTCGGCAGTCGAAAGAAGATGTTCCTCTGTCACTTCCGCAACATAATCGGTGGGCGTAACAAGTTCCAGGAAGTGTGGCCTGACGAAGGGGTGATGAACATGCACCGCAATATGCAAGCCCTTAAAGAGGTCGGATACGAGCACATGTGTGTGCCCGACCATGCGCCTGGACATAAGGACAAAGACAGCGGTCGCCAAGCATTCGCCTATCAGTTCGGTTACATCAAGGCAATGCTTCAGGCGGTTATGGATGAGGATTGAACTTCGATCCAATCCTGTGCGTTTTAAGCACCTATTTCTCAATAGTAAGGGATAGCCGGAGACACCTACGCAACATGAGATCTAAGGCATCGGGTAATGTCGTGGGTGTCTCAATTCCGAAGCGATCTGTTTTCATCAAAAGAGGAGTTAATTTTATGCCCCTACCTACAACCAACGCCGACAACAAACAGGCAGTCGAATTGACCGAAGACCAGAAATACATATTTGATACGCAGGGATGGCTTACTATACCCGGCGTATTGACCGATGACGAGATTAATGAAATGCGCGATTTTTGTTACCGATTGAAAAAAGAACGCGAGTCAATTCCTGAACATCATCGCTCCTCAATCGGAGGGCCGCTTGAAAAGTTGACCGACCATCCCATAGTCCTTGGCTTCATGAACGAATTTCTGACCTCCAATTACGCGAGCGAGCACTGCTACGGTTTCCGTCTTGAAGGAACCTTCTTGACCATCCGTGAAAAGGGACATGACAACTTCCGACCGCATGGTGGACAGGGCATGTTGAGATTTCCCGGGAATTCACACACCTATCACCTGCACCACGACCAAGCACACAGTGGATTGACGCGGGTGGTATGGGAGCTTAATCCGGTCAAGAAAGGCGGGGGTGGCACGCTATTTCTTGCGGGCAGCCACAAAGCCGCATTTCCGCCACCGAAATCCACGCAAGATCGGAATTGTCCACTCTGGGAAGATTATTCCTGTCCGGCCGGTTCGGTTCTGTTTTTCACGGAAGCAATTACGCACACGGGCGCACGGTGGATGGATGATGCAATAGATCGGGTCGCGATTTTCAACTGCTACAACACAATCGGAAACAAGTGGCACAAGTGGGAACCGCCTCCGAAACACGTCGCTGAGATGCCGTTCAAGCGTCAAACGCTTTTTCGTCCGGTACACTGTCAAGATAATGTGCCTTCCCTGCCGCATGATGTTTAGCCAATCCTACCCCCACTTGACCTCTCTCTGCGTTGGTCTCACAAGCTGGTGAGACATCTTCGTCCAATCAAGAGATATAAAGCTTCATCAAATGGTTTAGAAATGAGAGTCGGGATGAAAATCCAATGAGACGACGGCTCGATTGGATTAAAATTTACAAGGGTTTGAGGATGGAGATAATTTTTGCCAAATGGGGGTGAGCATCTACAAAATCGGGTAAATTGTGACAAATCTGCACGCGTTTGGTGTGACAAATTTTCGTCCAAGTTGTCATCAATCTGGACTGAGATAGGCATCAATTTAGTGGGGTGGAAAGTAAAATGGTAACGGCGTCATCACCAGCGAGTGGCGAGAACACCGCTACCCAATAGATAGGGGGGTAAGACTAAAAAATAGGGGGTAAGAACAAACGTGAGCATTAGCTCTGATAATCGCTGCACATTGAGTCAAGGTATAAGGCATCAACATTACAATAGCTCCTTAGAATAAAAGTCAGATTCTGTGAGCTCCTTATTTCGGCAGCGCAGCCATCCTGCTTTTAGCGAGGATCTGTCACTTTGTGCCCCACGATTTCTCGTGGTTTACCTTTATCGACTACAGAAGCAGCAAATCTAAGGTAGTTCTTAGGATGTAACTTAATCACTTATGTAGCAAATACTATGCCACTTATGGTATGTTTTATCTCATTCTTCATATTCTTTTCTCAACAGGGTTTGGACTTGTTGTCAAAGATGCCCAGGTTCGTGCGCGGAATCTATGGGCGGTAGGCGCAGTCAACTATTTCGTCGCAGCAATTGGAGCATTCATCTCGTTGATTTGGGTTGTTCGGGCAACTCCCGACCTCCATTTCTTAGCGAGTTCCCCGCCAACATTTATCGTCGGTGTATTCGCGGGTATAGGATACGTTGTTTCATACTTCTTTTTGCTCACAATCGTTCAGACAGACGGAATCTCTGTTCCGATGGCGGTGGTCCGGTTATCTGCGATGATTCCCGTCCTTTTCTCAATTTTTTACTGGCGCGAAAAACCAAACCTCTATCAGATCTTGGGTATTGCCTGTGTCTGTTTGGTGTTGCCTTTGCTGAGTCAAAACCACCTGCCTCAACATGGCAATCAGCCAAAACCAAAACGAGAGGGACGACAGGGGAAATACCTGATTCTGGTTCTCTTCCTTCTTACAGGATGGTGCGCGCTATCAACCAAGGTGTTCGTTCAGGTCAGTCCACAAGATCCTCGGGAGTTTTTCCTGTTCTTTTTGTTCGGAACGTCGGCAGTAGTGAGCCTCATACCACTCGTTGTTCTTCGCATATTGCCTACTTTGCCAGATCTCCTATCGGGCATACTGCTCGGTTTATGCAACGTTTTCGGCAATCACTTCCTGCTCATTGCCCTTGCCCAGTTACCGGGAATCATTGTTTTTCCCATATCCAGTGCATTGGGTATTGCTTTGAATACTGTGCTTGCCGTAGCCGTATGGAAGGAAAAATTGCGTTGGCCTGTCGTTGTCGGACTCACCATCTCCGTTCTAGCGTTGGTCCTCATCAATCTGAAATGACGTCATGGTTCGCAAGGCAGTTATGAATTGCTACCGTGATGGGATTCCAGCAACCGACGCACACATTACACGCTCACACTTTGCAGATACGAAACCACGTTGAAGGTGACAGATGGTGAAAGAACCTCCAAGGCGATCTCAGCTAAGGGCATGGGGCATCGGTGCTTTGCTGATTCCAGTGAACTGCTATTGGATCATACAGATGGAAGAGGTGCGTCGTGCCGCAGGGGCAACTGTATTTTCGCTCTTTTTTAATGCGCTCTTTACGCTTTGGGTATTGTTCTTACTCAATCAAGGACTGCGCCGATTTGCATCACAGATTGCGCTTGATAACCGGGAGCTATTGACCGTTTATATTATGGTCAATATGGTGACAGCCCTCTGTTCTTATGGCATGTTACCGATTCTGCTCCCTGTCATGACTTACGCTTTCTGGGGGGCAACGCCGGAAAACGAATGGCGTGCTCTTTTTCATAAAGACCTGCCGCGATGGTTGACCATTGACGAACCGAAAGTCCTCGCTGAATATCACCGAGGTGGTGGAAGCCTATATTCGGTGTGGAATTTAGAAGCGTGGTTGTCTCCGTTGCTGTGGTGGTCACTCTTCACGTTCGTCCTCGTCTTTGTGATGTTGTGCATCAACGTCATCGTCCGCAAACAGTGGATCGAAAGTGAAAAGCTATCCTACCCAATTGCTGAGATTCCCCTGAATCTCGTCCATTCTCGTTTCTACAACCGATTGATGTGGGTCGGGTTTGCTGTAGCCGCGGGGATCAATCTGATCAATGGTCTGCACATGCTGTATCCCGAAGTGCCCGAATTGATATTTTTCAAGCGTCAGCACATTGGCCACATTTTCACCGAAAAACCCTGGAATGCACTACGCGCAATGCGAATCTCGTTTATCCCTTCGATGATTGGGTTGAGTTTCTTCATGCCGCTCGACCTGCTATTTTCCTGCTGGTTTTTCTATTTCTACTGGCAGGGAATGCGAATCTTGGGTGCAGCATTTGGATGGCAAACGTATCCGGCTTACGGTCGTCATGCGTACATTGTGCAAGAATCGGTCGGCGCGTATCTGGCAATCTTTGTGTTTGCGATCTGGCGGGGAAGACGGCACTTTTGGCAAACCCTCAAACCCCGCTCCGAAAGCATTCAGGCGGATTCACCGATGCCATATTCCGTTGCATGGGGCGGAATCATTTGTGGGATAGTTTTGCTCATTCTCTTCGGCCATCAAGCGGGCATGTCGATTACGGTGGCATCCATCTTTTTTCTGTTCTTTTTTGCGTTGTCAACCGCTATTACGCGATTACGTGCGGAAATCGGTTTCCCAGACCACGACGCCCATTTTTGCGGTCCTATCCAGATGATCACGTCCGCAATTGGCACCACGAATCTTTCGCAGCGCACAAAGGTAGCGATGCCGCTTTTCTGGTTTATCAGTCGCCGTTTCGACAACCATATTATGCCGCATCAACTTGAGGGATTCAAGATCGCCTCACGGAGCCAAATGAACCACAGCCAGATGTTGTGGTCAATCCTACTCGGGTCGGCTATCGGAATCATAGCGACTTTTTGGATTCTGCTTCACACGAGCTACAAAATTGGGCTTGACAATATGCCGTATCCATCTCTGTATTGGGCGCGAGAACCATGGTCTTACCTGCAAGAGTGGTTACGTAATCCCATGGAAATCGACGCTTATCATATCGGGCTAATTGGTTTAGGATTCGTCCTTGCCACGTTTCTGGGATGCATGAGAACATTGTTTGTTTGGTGGCAATTACATCCGGTCGGCTATGCGGTTGCTGGTAGCTACGGCATGAGTTTTCTGTGGTCATGTATGCTAACGAGTTGGGTGCTCAAGTGGCTTATCCTTCGTCATGGTGGGTTGAAGGCGTATAGGCAAGCTACGCCGCTGTTTCTGGGCCTTGTCTTCGGTGAATTTGCTATGACAAGCATCTGGACCATCATCGGCATTGCGTTCAACTTGCCGAGAGTTTACCAGTTTTGGATTTAATTCCACGCCTCATAAGCAAGTTTAAAGTGAAAAGAGAAGAGTTAGTTTGACTTTTAACTAATCAAATTCTGTCGCTAAAGATGGATTCCTTAAGTGTTGATAAAATCTTAGGATTTGAGTCGCTGTATCTCCCCAAGTGGGTATCCTTTTGATTTTATCCTCGCTAAAAAATGCAACCTCCTCAATTTCCCAACTGGTTTTGGGGGTACCACCTATAATTTCGCATTGAAAAAATAGGTTGTACCGATGATGCAATGTGGGATGATTCCGATTGCTATCAGTCATAGCCAGCAATTTAATGACTTTCGTATCATAGCCGGTCTCTTCAGAGATTTCACGTCTCACCGCGTGGCTCGGCGTCTCGTTGACTTCAGCATGTCCACCGGGTAGAACCCATACCCCCGTCGTTGTGTGTCCCGTACGTGTGTGTTTGACTAATAAGACCTTATCCTCATGAAACACCACTCCCCGAACAGCCACTTTCGGCGACGCAAATCCACTTTCCTTTTCAAAAAGACCCACAATCGGTTCTATCTCAGTATTGCAGCCTGCCGCCATCATTTCAGAAGCAATCTCTCTAATCTTTTTATATTGGTCGACATCAAAGGGGTGGATTTTATCCGCGTGGGAAAGACCTGTTTGGGCAATTCCTTGCAAGGCTCGACTCCATATAAGCCACTTTGGGGACATCTATCTTTCCTCCAGATTCATTCGTTTGGTATTTAGCCACACGCGGATGCGCCCTGGGAAATCATTAAGATTGGCAAACTTCATGTCAACCTCAAATTCGTAGTACCGGATAGCATCCCACGCCGAATATTGATGCCAGTAGTGCGCATGCTTCAGAAACGGGTACGATTGAACAGCTCAATCGGCGGACAGAGCGTATTTTCTTAATGGCCAAACCCATCAATCCTAAGCTCGCACTTGATGCGTATTTTAACAATTTCAAGTTGCCCTTGCTTTACTGCTTTACGAGGATTCTCATGTGGAATGATACGGAGAATGTAGTTTATCGCCCCTGCGGCACAAGTTTCGCTTGGGTCACTTCCACTCGTCATCCGGGGGCCAGATGTTGGAACTTCCCGATCCTGCACCTTTAGGCGCTTCAGCGAACCAGTCTTTGACGGTATCCCGCCACTTGATGAAGTGAGGTGCTTTCAGATGGGCTTGGAAAGCTGCCTTATCCACGTAAACCTCGTAGAGCCAGATCCGGTTTGCATCCGCGCCGTCCTGAATCACATCGAATCTCAGGCATCCAGGTTCATTGTTCACCGACCCCTTGGCATCATCCAGCATGGCCTCAATGAATGCTTCCCTGTGTCCTTCCTTAATCTGGATTGGTGCGACTATGACGTACATGCTTTCTCCTCCTTATATAATATGATGAGAGCTTTCTCAGAAAATCTGAAAAGCCCAGTGTTCATTTACCAATAGTAGCACAGATAGTGGGGAAATTCAATTGGAATTTGTTGGAGAACCTTCCCCGCACCGTGTTGCTTTCCTCAACCCGAATCTACGGGGAAAGGAATCTGACAAAGTCAAGTTAAGTCTAGTACCAAAAGGCGTATGATGGCTGGTCAAAAATAACGCCGATGATGGTCCAAACCGTTCCGATTGTGAACTCTCCTAAGATGAGTCCAAAGAAGAAGGGCCGAGCGTTTCGATAAGCGCGGAAGCCACCGTGTTTGAGGATGCTGAATTTCAAAGTCCAACTGATTAGAAAGACGAACCAGACTAGATTCATCGTCCAACTTCCTGACAACACGTATCCAACCGGATGCAAGGGCCATCTGACAAATCCGCGTTGCATTAACATCATAAAGGTCGTAAAAAGCCCCCCAGCACCTATCGCCGTAATCGTTGCATAATCTGTCGTCTCTGGATGGGAAAGCCATCGCGGGAGATACGTGTTAAAATAGACGCCCCCGTAGTAATGCACGCCGGGAGCACCGACTTGATAGGAAAAGTGCATCAGCGTCCATATACAGGAGATGATTCCAACCACCGATGCCAAAAGAATCGCCCAAAAAAGTCGTCGATTGTTAATATGTCCCTGTTCTGCCAGTTTAAACCCTTCAAGCTGATGGGGCGCTGGACCTCCTCGATATGCTTTGAAAAGCCCCCAGAAGAATGAAAACATTGTCAGGTTACTGGTGCCAAGACGCCGGGTTCCGAAAAAAGAAACAAACATCATGTCTGGATGACCGAACGTCTTCGCGGCATTATATGACCAGAAGTCGTGGACAGGCGGTCCGAGTTGTGCACGGATTCTGGTAATTGTCGTCCAAAGGATAAAGTAAATGCCGAAGTAGAGGGGGAGGATCCAAATGTCCATTCCCGCCCTGACGCAAAAGAAAACGAGAAATGCCATACCTCCTGCGATTCCTAAAAGCGCGTTCTGATAACTGATCGGTTCATCAGAATCGGGTGCTCGGCGAGGGGGACCGTTTCCTACCAATCCGCTGTCGCCAACTCTCGGTCGACCGATTGCCAGTGCGGTTTTTAAGACATTCTTGATATGCTCTCTCCCACCCCAGAGTGCAAAAAAGAAGATGACCAGCGCGGCACCAAACATCTGCTCATCATAATAAGGAAACCCGACAATTTTGTGCCAGCCTGTCATTCCACCGATGATTCTTTGGGCTTTGCTGAAAAGGTAAAAAAACCAGACGGAGAAGGTGAGGTCTAGCGGCGCAAAAAAGCAGAGCCCGATGGCAAAGGGATAGAAGGAGATCGGTAGCCAGCCTATGGCGTTGAAGGGCTTCTCTGTGAAAAGATAGCTAATATCTCGCTGTCTAACCGGAATTTCCGGAATATCCGGAAAGAGAAAGTGTAACCCATTAACTAGATCAATGAAACCTGCAATCGCAAAACCGACCCATAAAAGTTTATTTTTCCAGAAATCTCCACCCGTCGTCATCGCAAGTGGCAATTGGATGATCGGATAACTGAGCTTTTCACCCTCAATCCACTGTTTTCTGAGAATCGAGTTAATACACAAAATGATGAAAAGGGTGGTAAAATAAAAAACGGACCACCAAACTAACGGTCCCATCCAGGCTTTCAGATGAGCTGAAACATAAAAACTGGATTCTCCCTGGTAGTATCCTCTTAAAACCCCTTTGTCGGAAACAGCTAACCATCGTGGGATATGCCTGAAAAACAGTGCGTCCCATTCATTTTCCCTCGTTGCGAACCAGAAAGGGTGTCCGAGTGTCGGGGGTAATCCAATCAATTGGTCATGCCCCGAAATTGCCGAAGAAATTGACAGCATGACGTAGAGCGTAAGCAATTCGGCTTGGGAAAGGGCGGCAAAAGGAACGAATCTTTTGATAAGAAAATTGCAAAATGTCAACAAAAGCAGGACGAAAATTACGTTGAAGAATAGGGATGCTGTGGTCGGATGTCCTGAGTAACGGAACTCTTCCATCTGAATAAGCCACCAACCGTTAATCGGAATCAGAACCAAACCCAAGCATATTATTCTTTTTCGAATGCTTCGTTTTTCTTGCAACATTGAGATAAATCGGAGTTAGGAGATAGGTGAGTAAATCAGACTTCTGAAGTTTCGGAGACTTCGGAAGGCTCTGGCAATTTTGCGCTTGACCCGGTTTATGGATGGAAGTATAGTAAACGCGGTCGATCTCATCGGTCCGAAGTTCGTCTGCATGTTGTCTCTCGATCAGGATTCAAGAGATAGCACCTGCCCAGATGATATTTTTCGATTTGAAGTGCGTAACTCTATAATCCAGTTTTTCATTGTATCAGGTTTTAGAAAGTCATTCAACAAGATTATCTCGAAAAAATCATGGATAATTTGGTCGTTAGCCCGCTTCCTATTAAGAGAGGAGATCCGCATGGCTCTGAATGAAGCGCAGAAAAATCGCTTCTTCCAAGATGGTTATATCGCCATCAAGAACCTCATCACCCCGGCTGAACTTTCGACTTTGCGCCAACACTATGAAGACCTGGCATTGGGCAACGTGCCCAACTTTCCTCGACGGCATCTTTCCGTGCGCGATGTCCGCGAACTTACCGACATGGTCAATGCTCGCCAAACACAGGCATTGGAGACACCTACACCGCACGGGCGTCGGCACAACCGACGAGGGACTCAAGTCTACCCGAAAGGTGAAGAGGCCTACGAAGCACAGCGCAGAATGTCGGTCAAAGATCCACTCGACGCCGTGGTCAAGATGAACGTGCCGTCTCGTTACGACCCCGTCTTTGATTCGTTCGTCCGACACCCGAAGATCGTCGATATTATCGCTGACCTGATGGGCCCCAACATCAAGCTCTACTACGACCAGGTCTTTGCCAAGCCGCCCTACGATCGGGCTAACCGCTACCACCAGGATTCCGTCTTCTGGTCATTTTTCGCCTCGAACTTCCAGATTACGTGCCAGATTCTGCTCGACGATTCGACTCTGGAGAACGGTTGCATCCGCTTCAGCCCCGGCAGCCATAACTTCGGTCTCATTGACTGGGAGCATCTGCCCTATATATTGACCGAAGATGTGCTCGAAAAGGAAGTCGCGGTTCCTCTGAAGGCTGGCGACGCAACCTTCCACCACAGCCTGACACTGCACTGTAGCGGCCCCAATACCACACCATGCCGCCGTCGTGGCTGGTCGATTCACTATGTCTCGGCTGAGACGCGATATATCGGTACGCCGAAAGAGACCGGACACATTAAGAATCTCGGCTGCCTCGTTGGACCTGAGCCTACGAACGGTTGGCCACTGATCCGTGGACGCGAGTTTCCTGCCTGTGTATAATTTGACAAAGTCAAGCTGAATTTCTCTATTAAAGGATATATTTCAAACCACGGGGCCCGCATGATTTGCGTGAGGTGCGCGAGGTCTTCGACTGGGGGGACAGACCCACGGAGTTCTGTGTCAGGTTCTTCCTGCCACCCGAAGGGTTCCTCCCACCCGTAGGGACTGATTTCCTGCGGAAACTTATTCCCGAAAATTAGTTAAATTAAACATGGTGCGGAACCATGATTCTTATGATCTGATCATTTTTTAGATTGACGAATTCTTGGTCAGGGTTTATTATTTTCTATAAGAGTAGAACTTACGCATTTCGTAAAAAGATACCGTATTGCGTATTTCGTACGGCGTGGGACAGCTTTCACGCCACATCACTGACGAAAGAAAGTATATCAACTGCGTAAGTCCTAAAGAGATAATCGATGAAGTACGCGGGGCAACTGGTCGCTTAACAACACGGCATCGTGCAAAGACACACTAAAGGTGGCACGGTGTAAGAAATCCGACCTGCCCCTTTTGGAGGACGCTATCAATGTGGAAATTGACTTTCATCGCAACATGCGTTTTGTACTTATTATGCCCTTTATTGATGAGCTATGCGGATGAAACTCACACGCAAGGAATGGTGTTTATCTCTGCGAGTGAGTTTATGATGGGCAGTGACGACGGAGAAAATCATGAAAAGCCTGTTCACACGGTGTATCTCGACGATTTCTACATCGACAAATACCCGGTGACAAACGCTGAATATCGCAAATTCATGCAAGCTACCAACCACCCGGAACCGAAATTTTGGGACAACACAAAATACAACCAACCAAATCAGCCGGTTGTTGGAATCAGTTGGTACGATGCGATGACTTACGCAAAGTGGGCAAACAAAAGCCTCCCAACGGAAGCGGAATGGGAGAAGGCGGCACGAGGGGGCTTAAAAGAAATGAGATATCCGTGGGGAAATGCCCGACCAGACAGGAAAACGGCAAATTATACTCAGAATTTTGGCAAGCCAACCCCGGTTGGGAAATATCCTCCCAACAATTACGGGCTATACGACATGGCCGGCAATGTTTGGGAATGGTGCCTTGATGAGTATGATTTTAACTTCTACAAGAAGAGCCAAAACGCGAAGAATCCTTTCGCTTTTGGGAATATAGATCGCGTGATAAATAACTTCATGAAGGTGAAAACATCGCGTGTGTTGCGTGGCGGTTCGTGGTATACTGTTGATGATTTTGTCCGTGTCGCTTACCGAATGATTTACGATCCGGTAGGCAGGGACAGCGACATCGGGTTTCGTTGTGTGGTGCGGTCTAACAAGCCCTCAGACAATGAAGATTAGCACATGCCAACCTCCGAAAGACATACTCAAAATGACATCTTGTGAGGTGTTCATGTGAAAAGATTTCGTGTATTTGGTTCGATGTTGAGCCTGTGGCTGCTGATTGTTCTGAGTATTTCGGGAATAATCCAAACTAGCCGTTCAAGGTTTTTATTAACCTACCGATATTATAATGAAATTCCATTTCAATTCCTCATAAAAGTGAAATAGGCGTCTAGTTGCTTGGCTGGACGCCTTTTGACTTTCGATTAAGCACGACTCAGAAAAAGGAATGACAAATGCGACCTGTTATTGGTATCACTTGCAGTTACGCCGTTAGCGTTACCGAGGGCACTCTACATATTTCGGAGCGAAACGAGATTGGGCTTGGTTATATCCGCGCAGTTGAATACGCGGGGGGCGCGCCACTTGTGTTGCCCCACGTTCAGGATTCAGAGTGTATCGATCGGTATGTGGGTTTGCTTGATGGTCTGCTGCTTACCGGTGGGGTAGATGTCGATCCGTTACTATATGGTCAAGAACCGCACGCAGAAATTGGCAGCGTAGATCGCTCACGGGATGAGATGGAATTGGAATTGACGCGAAAGGCATTGGACGGGGATGTACCGATTTTCGCGATCTGTCGCGGGATTCAGGTGTTGAACGTCGCGGCGGGCGGGACGCTATACCAGGACATCGCGGCAGAGATTCCTCAATCCACATTACGCCACTCACAGAAAGGGGCGGGTTGGTATGCTTCGCACACCGTTGATATTCAGCCGGATAGTCTTCTGCACCGAATCATCGGCGGCATAACGACGCGCACAAACTCTTTTCACCATCAGGCAGTAAGAGACCTCGGCAAAGGATTCATTGCGACGGCACAGGCAAAAGACAGCGTCATCGAAGCCATCGAAAGCCCCACACACCGATTTGCGCTCGGCGTCCAATACCACCCGGAACTAATGTGGGAACGTCACCCTGATGCCCGGAGTCTATTCACGGCATTTGTGAAAGCTGCTATGGCGAATGGAATTTGATGAATTTGGCAATCCGAGGATTCTCCTTGAGAGACTATTTCTGGAAAAGCCAATCATCTAATTTTTGCCGTCGTGTTCCTTATGCCAATCACGCACAGCCTTGGGAATCTCCGTGAGGTTTTCAATCGCAGTTTGTAGCGGAATCGCGCACTCCGGCCCGACAAGCTGTACGCCTGCCTCTAGGTTCTTGTAAACCTCTTGTCGAACATCCTCGGGGCCCTTAGCAAACAACGTCTCAGGGTTATTGATATTTCCCACCAGAGAGATTCGATCGTCCACAATGTCCATAGACTCGTCTGGGGCATTCTTGGAATCGTAATGGAAGGCAGCCATTCCGGTTTGGGCGATGTATTCCATCCGATCCACCGTCCGTCCGCAGATATGAAGGATTAGCGGAATTGGAATCTGGTCGACAAATTCAATATGCAGGTCACGCAGGTACCGTTGATAATACTCACCGCTGACCAGATCTCCAGTGGCATGATCGGGCAGGGTCAGCGCATCTGCTCCCGCTTCGATTTGAGCGACTCCAAAGTCCACGGTCGATTTTTTCATCTTGTCCAAACAGAGCTTCGTCTTGTCCGGGTCGTCCAGAGACATGAGCAGAAAGGTCTCGACGCCGAAGCCGTGGTATCCTAGCGTCCATGGGCCCATGGTTTTTCCAATGATGGCGACCTCATCGCCAAACTCTTTTCTGAGCATTTTAATGGCGTCAAGTACGCACTTGGTATCTTCGTGGGTCAAGAAATTCGAGGGAATTTTAATGTCTTCAGGTTCCGCCCAAATCGGCTTACGCATTCTAACCGTGGGCCAGTTGTCCTTCTGCTCCCACTGGATGTCGCAACCCAGAGCAGACGACTCTTGGATGATTGTGAAGATCGGCATGATGGTATCGAAGCCCAATTCGGTATATCCGGTGGCTGCTAGGCGTGCCATCAATTCAGGGTTCCGATTGGCATCCGGAAATGGTGCATCGACCAGATCCATGAGTTCCACTGTGGCGACGGACGTTGGGTTGCAAACGGGCGTTCGATCGACCGGCTCTCTACGTAACGCTGCCAGGACACGCTGACGGCTGGTCATTGGTCCAACTGTTTGAGTTTCCATGTTTTTCCTTGTAGATATGTAGCCGAATTTGCAAAAATTCGATTCTGAATTCTTGCGAATTCAGCTACCCTTCAGGAGATCGTCGAGATATGAATCTCGACCTACGAGTTTCATCACAAAATCTCAGCTTGGTAGGTAATTTATTTCTGTTGACTCGGCGACGAAAGAACGCCGCGGGATGCTGCCGTCTCCTGCTCTCGCACCACGGCACGCACATTCGGGGCACGAACTAGCAGCAAACCAACTAGCGCATCATGTGAATGTCCACAAGGGAGGGCCACTTTATCGAGGCTTTTGCCCACCGCTACCATGTTTCCCAGTTTGATTAAACCACCGGCAATGGCGGCAATGCGTCTTTCTACCCTTTTCCCCTGTGCATCGGCTGCAACTTGATAAACCCCGCTCCCAAGACTAGAAACTGTAATATTTCGGCCGGATCTTTTATCCACCGTATGCAAAGGGCGAGGCTCAATCGCCTCGTTTGAGTCTAACTTGCAGGCTTCAAGAAAACACCGCTTGCAAGCCAATTCATGGTCTGCTCCGCAAGGAAACTTGAGTCGTCCATCCGGTGTCAACTCCATGCCCCCCAAAGTCTGCATTGCTTTGACCACAAACTCAATGCGTTGCTGCGCACCTTCGATGCGACTGTAGGTGTGAACGCAAAACGCTGGTACATCCTCCCACTGCTGCTGGTACAGGGAAATCGAGATGTCATGGAAATAACGGTCCATTGCCACCAATTCAATTCGCCTTCCGATATCGACGATTTGACCCATAGTCTATAACCTCGTTGTAAAGTTTCAGAGAATATGAAGGTTTTGCTTCTGTCCTCTCCTTTGAGCAGAAGTCTTATACCAATTCTCGATCAATCTGTTACTAACCTTCTCAAGGTTCAAGTGTTCCGTTAGTCGCGTTTCGATTTGGAAATGGTATTATTTACTCGCCTCCGGCTGGTGCTTCTTCAGACGCTGTCCCGACGATCTGTGGCTTTAGGGAGAGGCTATAGTCAAGCAACATCCTCGCATAGGGAATATTGTGCAATCCGTAACCGCCATCACCTTTGACCATGTCGTAATTCTTTTTCGCATCCGTGTATGCATCGGAGCTTGGATCAATAGCATTGTCAAGAATCGCTTTCACAGCCTCCATCTTCGCCTCGATTTCTTTACGATATTTTGGAAGTTTGGTGTCCATATCGTCGTGGCAGTCGGCGCAGACTGAGAAATCCGCGATAAATGTATGTCCGCCATGTTGGGCCACGGCCTCCGGATCTTTTTTGTCCATGTGACATGTGACGCACCGTTTCTTCATGGCTTTAACATGAGGCGATGGCTTACGCCTCACACCCGCACCTTCGCGGCCAAGGAACATCTCGGATTGGGATTGATGAATGATACCTGCGCCAGCACAGCCGCAATCCATTGTATGGCATGTGACACACAGTTTCTTGGCGGGTTTTACTAAATAATGTTCCAACTTGCTGCCGTGCGCATGGCAAGTGGAACAGGCAACCGCATTCACTGCGGTCTCTAGGTTAAATGGTTGCTCTTTTGGCCACGCTTGATTTATAAGAGAGGAATATCCCGAAGAGTGGCAACTGAGACAGGAATCGCGTGCGGGTTCATCCCCATGCCGCAAATTAACGAGTGCCTTTGAATGCCCGGAGTGCAACCACTCCTGATGAGCCGGTTCGGTTGCGTGACATTTATAACATTTTTCTGCGAAAGGATGTTCTTTCTCGGATTCGATAGAGGGGGCTTCGATGTCGGCCTCATCCGCTTGCAGATTTGTCATTGAAAAAAGTACGACAGCAGTTATGGCTGATGCTATCGATAAAAATAAAAATGCGTGTTTCATTATGGTGTTCCTCCTTTTGAGTGGTTTTACCACAAGGCTGATTCAGTTTGTCAAAGAATATCACAGTTCCTTAGTTTTGCCAATTTACGCTGCATTTTATTCTTTTATACTTTGCGTCACTATTGAGTTGTAATCAATTTCACGTTTGATGTTTGAGGTCTTTTCTCCTTCCTTCTGATATTTTCCCGCTGCCAATGCTTTCAAAATATCCCCTAGCTCTGCGAATGCTTCCGCTGCCTCTGCGAATTTGCCTTCGCCTGTCAGTTGGAGATATTGATTATATCGCTCGTTTGCCAATTTGGTAAGCTCATCTAACATTGGGATGGCTGGCTCTGCGCTGTTCTCAGTGTCGCCCCCCGATTCAACGCCGATGCCAACTCCGAAAATTTTACGTAAGGCTTCCCACGTTTCTGCATATGCAAGTTTATCACCTGCCCTGACAACGACAACTTGGAGTTTTGCCCGATTACTGCCTTTCGGCTTGAGGTAGATCGGTTCGACATAGAATAAGGCATCTTCGACAGGAATCACCAACAGATTGCCTCGGATGACTTGGCTTCCTTTTTCATCTGAACTCTTAAACCAAACTTCATTTGCTAATGCAGTTTCAATGTCATCTTCGACCTGTTTGGGACCGAGGACAATCTCCTGCTCTGGCAGTGTATAGACTATCAATTTACCGTAATGCTCTGCGTCGCTGCGTGCAACCAGCCATGCGTTCATAAGTTTGACTCGCTTCGGTGGCGTAAAAGGAATCATGTTTACAAACTCCGACTTTTCCTCGCCGGGTAATTTGAGAATGGCGTAGTAAGGCACCATTGTTTGCTTATTCGAATAGTATGTTTCCTCGGGAATTGTCCACCTATCAGAACCGTGGTAGAAACTTTCAGGATGGTCTACATGATAATCTGCATACATTTCGGCTTGGATACGGGTGAAATAGTCAGGATACCGGAGATGATTTTGTAAACCCGCCGGAATCTCATCTCTGCTTTTGAAAAGGTTGGGAAAGGCTTTTTGATAAGCTGCTGTAATTGGTTCTTCATCATCTTTCGTGAAATAAAAATTGACTTCACCATTGTAGGCACTCACAACAGCGACTGCCGGGTTGCGAATGTAGTTAAAGCGATCAAAGGTCGGTTCAGAGTAGAGTGGATTTTCAACAAGATTGGTTTTATCCTCATAGGTCTTGGCGTTGGGATAACTGCGACTTGTGACATAAATATCGATAATCCACCAGAGTTGCCCGTCGTTTCCAATCACGATATAGGGGTCGGGATCATATTTGAGAAACGGAGCGATGTGTGAAATGCGATCTGCGGTTGTTTTGGCAGAGTCGGGTTTGCGAGTACCAATCTCCCGCCGAAACAGAATCCGGCTCTCTGATGTCAGATCTTTCGACAGTAGCATGCGCCAAAAATCGAAACGGGTTGCAAAGCAGAGGCGTCTAAACCAGCCACCGATTCTGACGCCGTCCCCCTTGTCTCGACCTTCCCCTTTGTACTGTGCCCCCTCCGGATCGATCTCCTTTTGCGTCGTGTTAACGATAGCGTAATCCCTTGTCAACTCGCCGTAGTAGATTTGGGGTTGTGTCACAACAAGCTCAGGATAAACTTTTAGCTTGCCCTCTGCCTTCAAAACGTTGTATGTTCGTTTGTTACTGTTATCGGTGATAAGCCACTTATTGTCTCTTTTTTCGACCAAAGTATTTTGGGAAAGTAAGGACTCATTGTCCTTAAACACCTGACGTAGATCTGTGGAGAAATTATTGTTGTCTAAGTCACTTTGGAATTTCAAATCAAGACTAAACAGGAACGGGTTTAGTCCCTTCAGCCAGAAATTTGGATTGCCCTCGTTTTCTATAAATTCATTCACGGGCGCGACACAAACGCCATAGCCGTGTGTATATATGAGTTTCCGATTCACCCATTCTTGCGCTTCGGACAACTCTGAGGGATCAACTTCTCTTGCGGCAATCAGTACCTGTCTATATTTTCCCGCCACCCAATATCGGTCTACATCTGTATAACGGTGGAATTCGTAGTAAGGTTTAATGGTCTGCTGATCTCTGAGCACCTCATAGAGCACCCTTCGATCCCAGAGCTGGATGTTCTCTTTGACTTCGAGGTTCCGATCGATCATCTCAAACGTTGCGGCACCCTGGATGTGATCTTTTTTTTCAATACCATCCAGCCCGAATGCCCGACGGGTTGAATCGATATGACCATCAAGGAAAGGGACTTCCGCCGTCAGTGGATTTGGACGAACCTGTGTCCCGTGAACAAAAAGGGGATAGATCTGGATGAGTATCAGATAGCTCGCCCCCCAAGCTGCAATCGTCCAATACCAGATCCGCCGATTTCGCCACAAGAGGTTGAGCAGAATGAGAATCCCAATGACAATGAGGCACACGGTGTAAAGTTTATAAGCCCCAATCAGCTTATCATCGACGTACCCCATGCCGCTGACTCGTCCAAATCCCCAAGGTGTCTTTGTGGTGAATAAGACATTCCAGATATTGATGCGATTTCGCCAGATATCAACTGCAAGTAACATCAGCCATAGCGCAGAACCGTGAAAAACTAAGTAGTGCTCAACTCGCGCCATTGTCTGCGGATCGCGACGATAATAAAAATTATACAAAAGCGCGACAATCAACACAGTTGTCCACAGCAGCACTTTTACCCATATACTCACCCAATAGTGGATGGGAAACGAAAACAGGAAAAATCCGAGTTCCTTCTCAAAAACGGGCTCAATGATGTTGCTTGATATCTGGTGATCATCACGGAGGAAATCATCCCATAGGAACATCATCGGCACAGCCAGAAAGAACGCCACCAAAATGATTACGGCAATCATACCGCGATAGAAGTGAACGGTACCTGAACGAGTCCATCGTGCAAATTCACGTGATACCGGACAAAGCCGATCGCCGAGAAAGAGATTCAACCCCATAAATCCAACCGCAACAAGGAAAAACTTAAAGAGAAGTCCCCATCGCGTCTTCAGAATTTCCCAGAAGATGTTGTCATAGCCAACGCTTTCAAACCAGAGATGCTCGGTGTAGAGGTAAGCGAGCGCGGGAAAAAATAACACGCCAGTTAATAGTCCACCCACCACCCAGAGCACGTATGCTTTTACCCTTAGCTTCACGTCTCTTGTTCGCATCCCACGCCGGTACATGAAAAAACCAATGACTAGCGTTGTCGCGCTGATGGTTATTCCGATGAGAATTTGAGCGATAGCGAGGTCTGCTTTTGTCATGAGAATCCGTAGATTAGCGAAAGTGAGGCGTTTTCTGAGAATCGCACCAGTTCTCGGAGTTTCCTCACATATTCTTCGGTTCCGATTGATCTATGCGTCGTGCATCCTGCAAAATACGATCTTGGCGCTTAGGCATACTCCTTCAATTTATACTGCAACGACCGCAAGCTAATTCCCAGCACTTGCGCTGTCCGCGTGCGATTTTCTTTCATCCGTTCAAGGGTCTTGAGGATCAGTTCCTTTTCCATCTCTTTCATGGTCATATCAATTGGTGGGGTTACCTCGCCTCTATGTCGAGATCGAATCTCGTCCGGGAAATGCTTGGGTAAGAGGGCTTCCCCTTCAGCCAAGAGGACCGTTCGCAGAATTGAATATTCAAGCTCCCGTACATTGCCGGGCCAATTATATTGAGTCAGGAGATCTCTCGCTTTTTGGCTGATAAATCGCACCGGCTGGTTCTGGGCCTCGCCATGTTTGCGTAGAAAATATTCGGCTAAAATGAGAATGTCCTCTCGACGCTCCCGCAGGGGAGGCAGATAAATTGGAATCATATTTAACCGATAGTAGAGATCGCGCCGGAATGTACCTTCTTCGATTGCCTGATGCAGGTCTTGATTGGTTGCTACGATGATTCGGGCATCAATCTGAATCACTTCCGTCCCGCCAACACGCTCGATTTCCTGTTCCTGTATTGCCCGTAGCAACTTGGCTTGCAACCCGGTCGGCATATCTCCGATTTCATCAAGAAAGAGTGTACTGCCATCTGCGCGTTCAAATTTCCCAATCTTCTGGTAAGTTGCTCCTGTGAAAGACCCCTCCTCATGCCCGAAAAGTTCACTCTCCAAAAGGTCAGCAGGAATCGCGGCACAATTAACGATAACCATGTTCTTGGAAGCGCGTCCGCTATTCCGATGAACCGCTCGCGCAACCAACTCTTTGCCCGTACCGGTTTCTCCCTGAATGAGCACTGTGGAATTTGTATCCGCCACTTTTTCGATAACTTTTAAGACTTCAACAATCTGTGGGCTTTCTCCGATGATTTCTTCATAGCTGTGGATGAGTTCATCTCTGGTGCTATACGCTGTTGTGCGATGGTGTTCTAGGGCTTGATCGACTTTCTGTTTGATGTGTTCAGACTGGAAGGGCTTCTCCAAAAAGTCGAAAGCACCAAGTTTCGTTGCCTCGACCGCGCGTTGAATCGTCCCATGCGCCGTCAGCATAATCACCAGCAAGCCGGGATATTTTTGGAGAATTTGAGTGAGTGTTTCCATGCCGTCCATTCGCGGCATCTTGATATCTAGCAGAACCAGATCTGGCATTTCCTGATCGATTTGTTCAAGGGCTTCATAACCGTCGGAGGCTGTCATCACCTCGTAATTGTCCATCTCAAGGCGGTCTTGCAGAATGGTAACCGTATCGGGTTCATCATCGACAATGAGAATTTTCTCTCTCTCGCTCATCTGAAATAATCTTCCTTGACTTGGAATCACTCAGTTTCTTCTTGGGGCTCGGATAGATGGTATCACACCTGTCTCTATACCGTCAAGTTCAAAGCCAGTAGGATTTGATTACCGGCAGTTGAAACAAGATTGATGTGCTAACAACCGAGAGCAACGCACCAATGGCGGTTTGGAGAGGCGTATGTCTTTTTCGGTGAACCCGCGCCCACCCGATCAATGGAATCAGTAGGAATAGCCAACCGAACTTTGCATGAATGAGAAACATCAGCACCGTAACGCAGCCTGTGGAGACGCCACTGTGAAAGCTAATTTTCCAAATCAGCGTGATTCCGGTAAATACAATCCCATTGACAACATAAGCAATCGCTGCCCAGATGATTTCTCGCGGTGCGTTGGTTAGGTGTAGGATGCCAGCACCGATAAGCGCACTGACCATCGAAAAAAACAGTGGACTGATTCGCTGTTCCTTGACAGCGAGATGGAGATCGTCCACCCGTCCCAACCGAAAAAGTATGAAAATGAATATGACTGGAATTAGGCTGACAAACAGAATAACGATTGCCGCCCACAAAAAAGCCTGTAGCCCGGTCACGGCGTACCTGTGGACAATCACCAAAATGGTCACAATCGGTACAAGAAAGGGGCTAAAGATGATTGATGTCGCCGCAGCGATTTTGTCAAGTATTGACATTTTTATACGTAATGCGGGAAGGATAGAACATTGAACGAAAACGCAACGCCCTACTCTCCTTAATTTCTTCCTCCCAATTTCTGACCATATTCGTGGATGGTGACCCCTTGCACAACGCGGCTATAAGACCCAGACGTTCCCGGCGGATTATCCGGTTGCAAACCGAAAGCGAGAGAGCTGAAAAATCCCAACAGTTGCCCGATGATAACATACAGCGGTGCTGCGTACGAATCGGAAATCGAAAATTCCCCGCGTGGATCGAACTCAATGACGTGATCGACGCAATCGTAGAGCGTATCGGGGCACTGATTACAAACTAGCAATGTGGTTGCCGAGCCGCGTAATTGGCGAATGAGATCGATTTCGTACAACCGACGATGGGGTTCAGCGGAGAGGTAATAGATAATAAGGCTCCGATCTGTCACGGCAGAAATCGGACCGTGTCGGAAGGCGAGGAAGGTCTCCGATCTCGTGATAGTCTTCCCCACTGTGAGTTCCTGCATTTTGAGCGCAGATTCAATCGCCGCACCTTCGAGTGTTCCATCCCCGATATAAAAGGCGCGATCGAATTTCTCGTCGGCGATCTGTTGCAAGAGGTCTGGACAGTTGGCGAGGAGCCTCTCAGCGGCCTCCGCGAGCTTTCCCATAATCTCCGCATACGCCTCAAGAGACTTGGTCTGAGTCAAGTGTGCCAAGCAGAGCGCGGCAACAACCATGCTTGAATAGGAACTGGTCATCGCTAATCCTTGGTCGTTTGTCGCTTCAGGCAAGACGACGAGATGGGCAAGCTCAGGTTGTGAACGGGCAAATCGTGCAAGTTTGCCCTCTCGATTGCAAGTGATGACGAGGTGTTTGATATGCGGATAGTATTCCTGCGCAATCCGTACGGATTCAACGCTTTCTGGGCTATTCCCCGATCGAGCGAAGGAAACCAAGACAGCGTCCGAATTTTCCCCAAAAATTTCATCCGGCCGCAGGACGATGTCGGTGGTTGGACGTGCATCGACATGACGCTTGAGTGCTCTCCTCAAAAAATCCTGCACCGATTTTCCGATGTAATCGCTCGTTCCCGCGCCAGCAAGGATTAAGCTCGGTTTTGCGGGTGCATCAATCAACTTGCTCAGTTGTTCTGCCTGATCGACCATTAATTGTGTGGTCTGACGCCAAGTCCACGGCTGTTGTAAAATTTCACGTGAAGTCACTTGTCGAGTGTCCGTTGCGATGCGACTGAGTGCATTACTAGATTGGCATTGTTTTTGAAAATATTGCAAAAGTAATGTTGTTAAATCTGTCATTCGAGAGCGTCCTTGAATCTTGATTCGGCCTTTCAGCTTTCGCGTAGATTATAGCGATACTTAATCTAACTGTCAAGATCTTTACGCAATTTTCTATTGACAACGCAAGATGAAATGGTGTATCTTAAAAGGCGGTGTCAAGCCGGAAACCTTGACACTGAAATGTGAGTGTTATAGAATCTGTCATCACAAGCCCTGTAGGACAATAAAACATCGGGGGCGTCGGATTTGTCGCTTGAGAAATTGAAGTTTGTCCTTTTGTCGGATTTCTACGGCAAACTCTTGACGGAGAAGCAACAGAGTTTTCTCAAACTGCACTATGAGGAAGACCTATCGTTGGGGGAGATTGCCGAGCGTTTTGGCGTCACCCGTCAGGCTGTCCACGACTCGATCCGGTCGTCCGAAATCGCCCTTGAGCGCTATGAGAAAGAGCTGGCGTTGTTGTCCGAATTTCAGCGTCAGAGAGATGTGTGTTCGGACATTCTGGAAAACCTACAACAGCTAGAAACAGAACTTCATAGTTCAGAGATATTGCGGGCAATTCAGAATATTAAAGGGCGCATTCATACATTAATGAATCCATCTGGACCGCCAGAACAAGAATAAAATAGTGAGACATTATGTTTGAAAGTTTAACGGAAAAATTACAAAACACCTTTAAGAAGTTGAGCGGTCATGGGAAACTGACTGAGAAAAACATCACTGATGCTCTCCGTGAAGTCCGCTTGGCTCTCTTAGAGGCGGACGTCAATTTCAAGATTGTCCGCAGTTTTATCAATGACGTTAGGGAGCAGGCACTCGGTCAAGAAGTGATGGGCAGCTTAACGCCTGAACTACAGATTGCCAAAATTATCGGTGATGAACTCACTAAGCTGATGGGGACTGCGTCTGAGAAAATTAATATCGCCCCAAGCGGTCCCACGATTATTATGATGGTCGGCTTGAATGGGGCTGGGAAAACAACAGTTTCCGCGAAGTTAGCTTTGAAATTCCGTACTGAAGGACGTAATCCACTTCTGGTTGCGGCGGACGTCTATCGTCCCGCAGCAATTAAGCAGCTTCAGGTGCTTGGCGATCAGATTAACGTGCCTGTCTTTTCGATGGGGACAGATACCTCGCCCGTCTCAATTGCACAAGCGGCGGTCAAGAGTGCATTAAACCGTGGGCATAATTTCGTTATCATTGACACCGCGGGGCGTTTGCAAATTAACAAAGAGTTAATGAAAGAACTCCGTGTCATTAAAGGTGCTATCAACCCGACCGAAATCATGCTCGTTGTTGATGCGATGACCGGGCAGGATGCAATCAACGTCGCGGAGCAATTTAACGCCGATTTGGATATTGATGGGGTCATCCTCACAAAAATGGATGGTGATGCTCGGGGCGGGGCTGCGCTTTCGATTCGAGCGGTAATCCAGAAACCGATCAAGTTGGTGAGCGTGGGCGAAAAAGTTGACACCACGACGCTGGAGGAGTTTCATCCGGATCGGATGGCATCGCGCATTTTGGGGGAAGGCGATTTCAAAACCCTGCTTGAAAAAGCTGAAAACGTCTTCACCGAAGATCAAGCCCGTGAATTTGAACGTAAGCTAACCGACAAGCAAGGTTTGGATTTTGACGACCTTCTTGTGCAACTTGAACAAATCAAAAAAATGGGACCATTAGATCAGTTGATCGATATGATTCCCGGCATTAATAAGTTGCCGATTGACGTCAAAGATCTACAAGTTGATGAAGGGCAATTTCAACATGCCAAAGCCATTATCCAATCAATGACTCCGGGGGAACGTCGCATCCCTAGTCTGCTCGATCGAAGCCGTAAAATACGAATCGCTAAAGGAAGTGGGATGACGGTTCGGGAAGTTAATCAATTGGTTCAGCAGCTCAATTTTATGAACCGTATGGTTAAACATCAAGGGTTGGGAATGCCAAAATTTACACCCGGAAAACCCAAACTTTCGACAAAACAGAAAAAAGTGAGAAAACCGCGAAAACGGAAAAAACGCAGATCGCGGAGATAGAAACCAACCCTCTATTGAAATGTTACGTTAGTCAATAACAATGCCAGAGATGCAGGGATACAAGATGCGCTGAAATACTCGCCTCCCTTGTATCTTGAACCTAATTTTTTTGTAAAGACTTTGTGAGTTGTGACTAATTTTGCGTATTAAAGTTTACATTCCCTTCACGGTTCGCCACATGTTACGCAGATGTAAACTGTCATGTAGACCAATACAAAATATTCAATTTAAGGAGATAATCTTTGCCAGTTAGAATTAGACTTCAACGATTCGGGAAAAAAAAGCGCCCATTCTATAGGCTCGTCGCTGCTGATTCGCGGAGCCAGAGAGATGGAAGTTTTATTGAACGTCTCGGTCACTATGATCCTTTAACCGATCCACCCGAAGTTGTCATCCATGAAGAGAAGGCATTGAAATGGTTGAGAAGAGGTGCGCAGCCTTCGGATACTGCCAAAAACCTGCTGTCAAACGCAGGTATTTGGGAAAAATTCATGAACGAAAAAATGGGGGTGCCAAGCTCGACCTCAGAAGAAGCGGAAGCTGCTCCATCTGTAGATGAATCGGTTAACGCAGAAGAAACTGAAACCGAAGAAGAAGAACAAGAAGAGACAGCACCAGAGGCTCCTTCAGAAGATGCGGAGGAATCATCGTAAAT
>JADFGN010000416.1 GCA_022567695.1 Candidatus Poribacteria bacterium
ACAACCCATAAGCGTAATAAATTGGGAGCGCGAACAAATTTGGCATCATTTTTGTCAGGCGGCTTTTGAGTGTTGCTAGTGGTCGTCCCATTGTTGATTGAGAATCAATTGTCTGAGGATAACGACATTCTCTGCTCCCCAATGGCTCCAGTTCATACCGCCCAGCTTCTGTCTTCGGCAGACCAGAACATCTATTGACTCAGTTATCCCGAACACCTTCCGTGATCCACTGACGTATCTTGAGGAGATCTGCGTCATCAATTGGATCGCCCCCTACTGGCATCTGGCTGCCTATTATCCCCGGTGCTCCGGTAAGTTTCTTGATGATGTAACTCGCGTCAGGGTCGCCCCGAATGACGTTACAAGTCCCCAGACTCTTCGCTTCATCTCCCGGTCCAAGGATGTCAATAGCGGTAAGGGGCGAGTAACCAGACTGGGGAGTCGTTGACCCATGGCAGAACATCGCGTTGCAGCCGTACTTCTCGAAGATCGGGACGATGTCCAACTGGAAAGAGATCGTCGCTGCTGGAAACGCTTCGGGGTTGAACACGGTATTGCAAGAGGATAACATCTCTTCCGGTTCCGTCGCATCCTCCGGTTCCGTAGGAGAGTCTCCGCAGGAGAGGACGCTCGCAACGACGAATGCGAGAAGAACAATCAGTTCAGTATATCTCATGGGTTATGGGCCAAAGGTCGGCGTGGAGAGTATTGTGCATAGCCTCTCCACGCCAACTGACCTCTTTGTGAGTGATTCAGAATTCGTAGAAATTTACAAAGGATACTGAGTTTCAGGAAATCAATGCGTGTGTACTTCATGTGCCAGATCTGGATTCTTGACTTTCTTGACCTGGTGGTTTAAGGTGTCGGCGATGTAGAGGGTTCCATCGTCGGTAAACAAAACGCCGGACGGCAAGTTAAGCTTTGCAGACTTTGCAGGAGTTCCGTCAGGTGAAAACCCGGGTTCGCCCGTCCCCGCAACCGTCGTGATAATTCCAAACGGATCGATTCTCCGGATCACGTGGTTCTTTGAATCTGCCACATAGATGGAATGGTCTTCTGCGACCGCCACGTCTGTTGGATAGTTTAGTTGTGCGGAAAGTGCGGGACCGTTATCCCCGGACCATCCGGCTGTGCCGGTCCCCGCGACTGTGGTGACCTCTGCAGTGGCGAGGTCAATCTTCCGAATCCGGTGATTTTCCGTGTCGGCAACGTAGAGAAAGTCCTCGTGGGGACTCAGGGCAATCTTCCCTCCTGGCCCTGCGTCAGACCCCTTGGGGAAGCTAAACTGCGCGTCTTCCCCAACGCCGTCCGCGTACCCCTTCGCCCCGCCGGCGAAAGTGGTGATAATCATCTGAGTATCCACTTTGCGGATGCGCTGGTTCCCCTGGTCCGAGATGTAAATGTTGCCTGCCGGGTCAAAGACCACGCTGCTCGGGAGGTCTAACTTCGCCTGGTTTGCGGGGCCCCCATCTCCGGCAAAGCCCTGGGAAGTCCCGATTGGGGCCGAAACTTCCCAGGTCGTTCGGTCGATCCGCTTCACCTTCCAGTTGTGCCAGGCCGCCAGCCAAAAGTCACCGGATGGACCGATTGTAAGGCCGGTGGGGTGGTTGAGATCGATCGTGTCGCCCGGACCGCTGGAGTCGTCCCCAAGGCGCCCCGAGCCAATGATCCTTGAGATGGTCCCGTTAGTTTCCACCAGACGCGCGCAATGATTGTTCCAGTCCAGGATGTAAATCTCGCCCGTCGGAGAAGCGGTGATGTCCTGCGGCCAGTAAAGGTAGGCGGCCAAAGCGGGGCCGCCATTCCCGCCGCCCCCAGGTTCAGTCGCGATTCCCGCGACGTTATAGAGAATACCATCACCGTGGGGAACCGGGGTGGTGACCTTGTCGCTATCGTCACCACATCCTGATATGATGAATGAAAGACTAAGCGTCATAAAGATTAGAGTCAAAATACTCCAATCAACCCGAATAGTTCCAAACACTTTTTTCTTCATGTCTTCTCCCTTAAGATTTATGGTTCGATGCGGAGTCGAGGGGGTATAACTCCTAACCTCTTTGAACGTATTATTTTAGCATAAAGTCAAATTCGTTTAAAATTAAAATGTCAAAACCGGTCACGCTCCCGATTTATTACGCTTATCGACAACCCAATGAATCCTCAAAGGCGACATTCATCTTGATGGGCTGTTTTATGGGAGGCAGTTCTACTCCGCGCTTTTCTTAACAGATTTGCATGCTTCCACAAATTCAGGTGAAGTCGATGTATATCCAATGATATGCTCGAAATTCCGCAACATGACCTTACGCAACCAACCCCCCTCCGGCAAACTCTCATCGACCGTATCGGGATATTCCGCAGAATATGTGCAATCTCGTAGCATAACCACTCGATAATTATGCTCAACTGCGCCGGCGAGCGTCTGATATAAACAGGCTCGCTGGCTGAATCCAACGGCAATCAAGTTCTTGATGTCGTAACATCGCAGATGATAATCCACGTGAGTTTCGTGGAATCCCGACCACTCCCGTTTGGGAAAGTCTGGCTCATGCGGGAGGGGTTGGATAGAGGGCGAGTAATTGGGTTTAAGGGGGATTCTTTGGGACGGCGGTGGTTTGGTTGCCGCTTCAGGGTTGCCCCATCGTGTCCCGTGGATCTCCCGTTTGATGCTCCCTGGTTCATCAACAAGAGAGAAGTCATTGTGAATGAAAACGACTTTCATGCCTACCTCACGCGCAGCAACCAGCGCCGGAGCAATGCCTTTCTCTACATATTCATTACCACTTCCACAATCGCTATCCACAATCATGAAGGCGGTTCGATTGACTTCCAGTTCTAATGTGCTGTGTTGGGTTGCGTTGCTGTACCAACGAACTTGTAGTTTTAAGAATGACATAGAGAACTCCATTTCACGGATACAAGATGTAAGAAGCATCCTGAATTTTGCATCTCTGATTAGTGACTCGATGGTTTTGGAGTCGCAGGTGGCCAATACCCTTCCGGATTTTCATCCCACGGCGTGCCGCATATTCGGGAAATCACACACCATTCTGCGGATGTGAGGTGGGCATGATTATGAAAGAGAAAGCGTTTCAAGCCTGCGTCTTCCGATGCCTTGAGGATTCTATGCAAATCTCCGGCGGTCATCGGATCGCCGCCATGTGGCATCCGACCCGTATCGATCCAAGGGACTATCTTCTCAGGTTCACTTACCGCAGCTAGAGCGCGTTCAGTTTCGACCGTCACGACTTGGTCAAAGAATGCCTGTGGGAATCCAAGATTCATATCCGCTAAAGAATTCACTTCTGGCAAATCAACGCCTAGCCACGCTTTGACTACCGTAAAGCAATCCTGCTCAGTCAGACCGGGGTTCCATTCATGAATCTGTGATACCCACCGAGCGACTGTGCCGTACATCCCATCAAAACCGCGATGCCAGAAATAATGTTTGACGAGCAAAATATCCACGATTTTATCCCACGCATGGAAGTCTAGCGCGGTCATGCCGGAGAATACCGCCGAACGCGGGCCATTAGCCAATAGTATCTTTCGGGACGATTTGTCTAATTCCCGTCTAAAAGCCTCGCCTGTTTTGATTCCATCCTCGCGTCGCCAACGCAACCAATAAATTGCATCTTCATTGATATCGAAGAGATTCATCGCCGACAGTACGCCATGAGCACCGTAATAGCGAACTTGGGCTTGAGTCAAATTGCGGAAACGTTTACGGAGATGCTGCATACCTCGTTCAAGCCTAGCTGGGTCATAGCCTCTGGCAACGGCTTGAACTTTCGCAGACTCAGGAATATCGGCGAACACAGCATTTCCATGATGCCATCTGAGTTCATAGGCGGATTCTGTCCACCCATCCATGATACCCCCATCAACTTGTGGAAACGCACCGAAGACCTCATCCCAAACTGCTGCCATCAATACTGCGCCGTAAGCGTCTTCCTCCAACGGTAGGGATTTTGCGCCCGATGCACCGCTTCCGGGAGCGAAAATGAAGATCGACCAACCTCTTGCCTTAGCATTATCAAGCATGTCGTGCAGCAACTTCTCTTTGGCGAGATGGGGTTCGATTTGACGGACATTGGGTTCCAAGCCACGATTTCGGTAGGCTTGGGGATTGGCGGGAAAAGCTGGAATTGTGAACTGACCTCGCGTATCCGCAAAAAGCGTACGGCCAAAAACAAACCCTCGGATTCCTCCAGCCTCCCAAGCATCAAAAATGCGGTCGTAATCATTCATCACAGGTTCGAGGGGTTGGCCGATGCGCATCCAAGCCTGCATTGACATGTTATAAACTCCTTTAGTAAAGATTGGGACTTGCGTAGTTAATATCATCGATCCAAAGCGCATCTGCATCTTGACTAGGATTCAAGCAGACTCGCTCCGATCCGTGGGAGACGCTACTTTTCCGATTTGGAGTGCGTAACTTCCATAAAAATGTAACGGTTTTGTGTTTTACTTCGTTAAAATACAAGTAACAAAAGTTAAGGTATATTTGACTGATTTTTCATTGAACAGACGCATTGAATTTGAGTTTAAGAAGGTCCTTAACTTAATGCGTATGGATTCCATTCCCCAACTTAACCTACGAATGGTCGGTGATTTCTACCAACGGTTCACCAGTCTGTAAAAGTAAAAGGGCTTTTGGCAGAGCCTGTTGCAAAATTTCACGCATTCGGGCGTTCGATGTATTGCCACAAGTGACCCAAATGACCTGCGGCGGCGGACCAAGTCGATCTAATAATCGAACGAAGTCACGGTCTTTGGTCATCACAACGGCTTTGGCATTGCGAGCGGCGGAGAAGATCGCTTCATCGGTGGCGTCTCGAAGCCCAAGCCATCGAACTGAAAATGCTTCGACCGCCAAATTGTTACTGAGCCATGGTGCCAGTGCTGGAGATAGTTGAGCATCTATCCAAAGCTTCATACGGCAATTACTGGATGGTCAATTCGACGTGTGGCGAACTGAATCGAAGCGACAATGTCCTCGTATTCAAGGTCAGGCATTTCCGCCAGAATCTCGTTAAAAGAAAGCCCGCTAGCAAGCAAGGCCAAGACGTCTGTCACACGAATCCTCATGCCTCGAATGCATGGACGCCCGCCACACTGGTCTGGATTGAAAGTAATTCGTTCAATCGGTTTTGACAACATAACATATTCTCCACTTTTAATTTATCAAGGCAATGAGTTTGGCCCGTTTCGGTAAAACGCCCTCAGCTTTTTCTTTTGCTGCCTTGTATGATTATAGCGTGTCCCACAATGGCAAGAATATTGCTACCTTAGAGTCAATTACATTATCACCTTTGGGAGACAAAATCTAATGTGTCGTTTTCACTTTTACCGAACAATGCTTGCTGACAAATCCCTTGACGAGCAAGAGAATATCATCAATATCCTTAGAAACTATAGTGAGGAAGCCTCGCTTTCTAGGCTGCAAACGGTTCGGGAGACGCTGTTAAAATTAAAGGATCAGTTAAGTCGCGAACAATCCCCCGATCTCAATACAGCCATCGAAACAGCTATGGAGCACTTAGGGGCCGTCTGAAAAATTCCCGGACTTGATGTGGGAATATCGGCTCCTAAGCCTATTTTCCTCATAAGCCACGCAGTTCCATGAGGGATGTTTTAGAGACACATGTGGCAGAAGCGAGACAGTTGCCTGATAAATCGACCACTCAGGTGGATTGACGGCATATTGTACGACAGGCTTGTGATACATAATTCGTGATTCGTATTATATCTTCCTACCCATTATTCGCTTATTTCCCTTTCCATTCCATACTTACCCTTGTTCCAACCGACAACAAATTGCATTCGCCAGAAGCGGAATCATGATTTCGTGATGTCCGATGAACGTGTAGCCCTGCCCTGACTGGCTTGTTGGGCGTTTGACGACATTTTCCAACGGGCGATACTGCTGAATCATGTCGAAATTCGCTGTGGTGAAGTGGGTCACGCGGTTACCCAAATTCCGCGCAATTGTTAGCGCCTTGAGAAAGACCTCCGGCAAAATCACCGCAGATCCAAAATTCAGAACGACTCCCCCATCCCCAAGCTCGGCAATGACAGCCGCGAGAAGGCGAAAATCGGTGAAGCTTGTCTCCCCAATTGCACCGCCATCGGCAGATGGATGTTGGTGGATAATGTCCGTCCCAATTGCGACGTGAACTGTGACCGGCAGGCCGAGTCGGACGCCAGCGGCAAGAAGGCTGTAATCGCCGTATGAGGCATTGATTTGGATCAGCTTCTGTCCCAATCCCTCGCCCATGCCAATCCCCACATCAGCGGCTTCGCGGATGGCTTCATTCATCAGGCGTCCAGTTTCCTCGACCATGCCGAACTTTCCCGTTTGAAGATACTCGCCGACATCTTCAGAGGTCTCGCCGATTAAGGCGATTTCGAAATCGTGGATGCTGCACCCGCCATTTAAAGCGAGGGCGGTGATAATACCGCGTTGCATCAGATCGATTAAGATCGGGCTCAACCCACATTTGACGACGTGCCCGCCCATCATGACGATAACAGGCTTATTTCGCTGATGGGCGGTAACGATGCGATCGACCAATTCTAAGAAATCCGGTGCTTTGAGGATGTTCGGCAAGCTGGATAAAAATTCCTGTAGTCCGCCGGTTTGTGACGGCGGCGTTGCAAAATCTCGGATGGAGACTTTGTT
>JADFGN010000417.1 GCA_022567695.1 Candidatus Poribacteria bacterium
AAAGCCTGAGCGATGCCCCCCATAGAGTTTTCAGCACCGGGCCCGGATTGCGTGATGATGACGCCAAACTTGTTGCGGTCGTTCACGCGGGAATATCCGTCGGCGGCCATAATGGCACCCCGTTCCTGCCGAAACATGATGGGACGGATGCCTTCGCTGGCGACGACTTCGATGAGTGGGTTGGATGGGAAGCACGCTATCCATTCGACGCCTTCATTTTTCAAGATTCGCGCCACAGCTTGCATTGTGTTCATCTAAAATTCTCCCGTGGATTGTTTTAACTAATTTTGACGAATAAGCTATACATTTTGGAGTGGGTGACTTGTCTTGCTCAGTCTCTGCAAAACAAGTTTTGCACTCCAAAAATTTAGTTAAGAAAGGGCAAACATGAAACTAATTCAATTTCAACTACCCCAAAAAGGAAGACGGGTCGGACTTGTCGATGGCGAAAATATCGTCGATTTGACTGGCATCAACGCAACGTGGACGCACATCCACCATCTTTTCTTTGAAGCACGCAGCAACCATAAAACAATCAGTGATTACCTCGCCGAAGTACCGATTCATAGCGGCTCAGTTTTAGGCTATGATCGGTTGTTGACGGCACGGCCCGGAGATGAAAATGGCTGGATTCTTCCCCCACTCGATCACCCCGATCCGGCGCACTGTTTAATATCGGGCACAGGGCTGACACACTTAGGAAGCATGGAGCAACGCGCGCAGATGCACACAGCCGTTGCCGAAGATGATGAAACGCAAAAGACAGATTCTCAAAAGATATTTGAGATGGGGCTAGCGGGCGGTAAGCCTGAACGTGGTGCGCGTGGCGTTCAACCGGAATGGTTCTACAAAGGGAATGGAGAACTCTTGCGGGGACACAACGACTTTCTGGATATTCCAAACTTCACAGAGGACGGCGGAGAGGAACCGGAAATTGTGGGATGTTACGTCATTGATGAAGACGGGATTCCGTGTCGGCTCGGTTTCGCGCTCGGTAACGAATGGGCAGACCACCGCATGGAGCGAGTCAACTATCTCTGGCTGGCACCTTCCAAAATGCGCGTCTGTGCGGTAGGGCCGGAGTTGGTAACAGATGAGGAATTCAAGGGCCTCCGCGGGAGTTGCCGCATTGTGCGAGATGCGGAGGAAATTTATCATTCCGGTGAACTGCTCACGGGGGAAGAACACATGACCCATAGTCTGGCAAACCTTGAAGACCATCATTTCAAGTATCCCCAATTTCGGATACCCGGCGACGTGCATCTCCACTTCTTCGGGACAATGAAGCTCTCATTCCCCGATCGACCGACCTTCCAAACCGGCGATCGAATCGAGCTGAGTTTTGAGGGGATGGGGGAGTCGTTGGTTAACTACGTTCGCCAAATTCCGCTGTCCGAAACGCCTGTGAGGGTAGAAAAAGGCTGATTGCGCCACGCATTCAAACGCCAGAGAAGCAGACCAAATGCCGCCAATAACCTCACGACGAGGACCAAAACGCCCATTGTTCGGCGGGAGCCTCACTCTCCCACCTAAATGGTTACGTTAGACTTTTTCACTTAGCCGATCCTAAAACCTCTCCCCCGGCCCCTCTCCGAAGCCTGTCCTCGAACGAAGTGAAGGGAGGAGAGGGGAGATACTCCCCCTTCCCTCTTTCCCCCCTCTCCGCTTCGGGGAGGGGCCGGGGGAGGGGTAGGGAAGGGGGCTGGGGGGTTAGGTTTGATTGCATTCGGATGATAACTGAAAAACTCGTATTACGCGGAAATATACCACGTTCATTGAGCCATCCGAAATCCGACGACAAATTCTGCGTATTCCTTGCTGAAGAAATCATAGCTGATGCAAGTGCTGTGCTCATGATTGTAATACCACGCTCCGCCGCGCACCACGCGAAAATGTGGGTTCTTATCATCGTACAATGTGCTTGTCCACTCCCAGAGGTTGCCGAGCATATCGTAACAGCCGAAGAGGCTTTGACCTTCAGGGAATGCGCCGACAGGTGTTGTCCCTCCCGCCCCGAGTTCCGCTGTATTACAGCGTGGCTTATCGATTTCATCCCCCCACGGAAAAAGCCACGCATCGTCTCCACGGACCGCCCGCTGCCATTCCTCAAAAGTGGGTAATCTGCAATCTGACCATGCTGCATAAGCATCCACGTCCTCACAATTGACCCATGCGACGGGATGGTCTCCCTTCTTCTCTGGATACGTACCTCCCTCCCACGAATTCGGTGGTTGATGCCCTGTTTCCCGAATGAATCGCTGGTACTGTGCGTTCGTGACTGGATATCGCCCGATTTGGAACGCATCGACCCAGAGTGGCTCTAACTCTTCGCCGATGAGGACTTCGCCGGCCGGAATCTCTACCATGCTGTCCAATACTTGTAACGCTGCATCGCGTATCTTCTCTTCCTCATGGTCAAGCGCATGTCCCAAAGGCGAGATGACCTCTCCGACTGGCGGAGTCGTCAGATTTGGCCGCCGCTCCCATTCCAAGTCGGCGGCTAACAGAATGCGTACAGTTTCCGCAAGAGACTCATCGAAGTGCCATGTCCAATATAGATTAAGCAGGTGCCGCAATGCCTGCGGATCGGCGTCCTGTGCAAACGTGATTCGTGTTTCCTTTCGTTCATCCCATTCTCGACCATCTAGTTTTTTCAGTTTAACGAATTCCATTTTCTCATCTCTTGATGTATTGCATAAATCGCGCTTTGGAATGAGGGCGCAAGATTCGGGAGTTACCCACTTCAAATTGAACCTGTCCGATCTGCATCCTGTATCTTGAATCTTGATTACGAGGGAAGACCAAGCGATGCGTGGATTTGGACGAACTTCCACTTTCCGTTTTCCTTTTCGAGGACACCCGTCATACGCATCGAAAGTTCCTCAAATACGCCTTGCCATTTAAGCCGCCAGATCTGTTGCGTGTAAAACCAAGCCACCGTATCGCGCTCCTGTACATCAAGACATTCAAACTCAATCGTGAAATCCTCGGTGCTTGCGACATGGTGCTGATAGTAATCAATGGCATTTCTACCGCCTTCAACGATCTCGCCTTCGTCCGTACCGATTTTCACATAGTAATCCGCTGAAGAGATCAGCTCAAGCAATCGTTGGGCATCTCCGGCGACAAGGGCATCAAAGTAGTTTTTGATGGTCTCGTATGCGTTCATAACTTATTTTCATCGGCTCTCATTGATATTCTGCAAGGGTGAAGGTCTTTCGGTTTTGAACCGTGTTGGATATAGCACACCCTATAACCACTGGCAAGGGAACGACTAGCGTGGCAAAAATTTAAGTTGTACGCCTTCTACCTGTGTGGTATAATGCCTTTATAAACAAACATCTGTCAACGAGGAGGTACGAATTTGCGATTTTATTTTAGCTGGCTGAAGGGACATAAATTCTGGGTTGGTGCGCTAAGTATCGGTCTCATTGTCGTACTGATTGGCATCCCTGTGATTGCAAATCAACTTGAGCATATCACCGAAGAATTTAAACAGGTCAAAACCGAACACGATGCCAA
This sequence comes from Candidatus Poribacteria bacterium, assembly GCA_022567695.1. Classification (GTDB taxonomy): domain Bacteria; phylum Poribacteria; class WGA-4E; order WGA-4E; family PCPOR2b; genus JADFGN01. Next base: position 3,523 of record JADFGN010000417.1, read on the forward strand.
GCACACACCGAAGATTGAATGCCCTGACGAAGTTGTCGCAGGTGAGTGGTTTGATGTGACCATAAGCGTCGGCGCTGACCAACTGCATCCAACGATGGAGGAGCATTACATCAACTGGATTGCGATCTACAAAAATGATGTGGAGTTGGCGCGTGCGTATCTACATCCGGTTCATACCAAGCCCCAAGTCACTTTCACAATTGCGCTGGAAGAAAGCACAACTTTAGTCGCAATGGAACAACCGAATCATACCGCACCCTGGAAGGTGTCGAAAGAGATTAAAGTTAAAAAATAATCAACATCCAAGTTGTGCTATATCCCACAAACACGGGCTCAGAGATGCAAGGATACATGCGTATCCTTGTATCCTCGCCTTCTAGGGTTGGCTAAACTCAAAATCGATGACCGCGTCTTGGTTAACCTCCACTGTGATTTCTTTGATCTGCTCTCCTAGTTTCTCGTGCCATACCTTAACTTGATAACTTCCTTCAGGTACATTCTCCAAACGAAACTGCCCCGCCTGATCGCTGAGGGCATAATATGGATGCTTAGCGACGACAATCCAAGCTGACATCCAACTATGCACCTCACAAACAACACGCACAATTTCAGGCTCAGAAAACTTCATAGGCAACTGTCTTCGCCTCGTTTTCGTCTGGTTGATATTGATTTCTTTATTCTTTTGTTGCATGCCAATCGCATGAAAATTATGCATCGCTCGATCACTATTTAACACCTCAAATTCCACATCAACAGGGACGATTAGCACATGTGGAATAAAAACGCACTTTTTTTGATCTAACTGCAAAGGTGCTTCAGAAGCCTGCGTCGGAAGCCCTTTGGGAACTTTTAACAGAGATACAACCACATTCTGAATCTTCCCTTCTTTGGACACCAACAGACTTTCGGATTCCTTCGGTTCGTGACCGCAAACACTCTTATTCAAAGTGACGGGGAATTTTTGAGAGGTCGGCAATTCGCCTTTGAATGATACATTTCCATGAATCACTCCAACCTTTTTAGCGGTGATTGCTTCCTGAAATGCTTTCAGAGTTCTAGGGGTGCGTTTCTGAACAGGGGGTTGTATCTGCTGGGTCGCATCTGAAGATTGGTCTTTCTTAGAATTGTCACAACCCATCAGACAGATGATAAGAAATAGACCAAACCATGTCAGCTTAACAAACTGTTGGTCGTTAATCATGAGTCTCCTTTTTTTGCATGGATTGATGTTCCGCAAATCGTAGGACAAAAGGATTATGTGGGAAGATCGAACGCCTGCTGGACTTTTGCACTTCTGGGGCTAGCTAAGAACCTCACGCCATTTTCCCAGATAACGCCGCTGCCTAGGATTATATCAATCTGGCAGAATGCAGGTCAAGGAAAATCATGTTATTTGTTTCTGAACCGATTTACACAAGATTCTCCAATCCCATAACCCCACATCACAATTATTCAATTTCGCATCACCAAAGGAATTTCCATGAGAAGATTAGTAATCATACCTAGTCTTTTATTATTCATGCTTGCCTGTGCGGATAGGAATACGTCCGAAGGGGTTGCTGAGGATTTCGTTTACGTCTACTATAAACACGCCGATCAGGCGGCGGCACTGAGTTTAAGCGCTTTGCTCGCCGCAGAAAAATTGAAGGACGAAATTGAACTGGTACGAACCGTTCGTAATCCGGGCGAGAAACTGGAGCAACTTCCACCAATTGAATATGAAATGGTTGGTAAAAAGAGTCAAGAAAATGAAAATCAGGTTTTCTTTAGATACCGTTTGACGGTTAAAAACGGAGGGACAACGATCTCTCTTCGAAATGTTGTGATTCATACGGAGTTGATTGATGGGTGCTGGAAGGTTATTAATTTCGATGAGTATAGTGACTAACAAAACTGCGTGCGCGCCAAGATAGAATGGAAGGCGTTTATTAGATGATTACGAACAAATGAGGACGCTCTATGAAAACTGGAAAAGTTGCTGTTTTTACGCAACCACAAGAGCCGATGGAATTCCGTGAATACACCGTGCCATCAGTGAAAGATGATGATCTCCTGATTAAGATTCGCATGGCGAATATCTGTGGTTCAGACCTACATTTTTGGAAGGGAAGGGGACCCAAGATTGCGAGCGGAATCCCTCAAGTGCTTGGACACGAAATGATTGGCACGATTGAACAAATGGGGAAAAATATAAAAACCGATAGCATGGGCGCACCGTTGCAAGAAGGGGACAGGATTGTCTATTCCTACTTTAAGCCGTGCAATCATTGCTGGATGTGCCTCAGCGGAAAGCCGGGATGTCCCAATCGATATCGGGATTGGCTTGGTGTGTCGAGCGATCAACCGCCACACTTTCATGGTGCCTATGGCGAATATTACTACATGAAGCCGGGGCATTGGATTTTCAAAGTCCCCGATGAGTTGTCCGACGCCCTCGTTTCTCCCGTCAACTGCGCCTTATCGGAGGTTGTTTATGGGCTGGGTCAAATCGGCATCACGCTTGGTGACACCGTGGTCATTCAAGGGGCCGGAGGGCTTGGGCTTTACGCAACAGCCGTTGCAAAGGAAATGGGTGCGGGGCAAGTGATTGTATTGGACCGGTTGCCAGCGCGGCTTGAGCTTGCCCGTGAATTTGGTGCCGATCACATCATCAATGTCGATGAACTCTCCGTAGCCGATCGCGTCGCATACGTGCTGGATAGCACGCAGGGAATTGGCGCAGATGTCGTCGCCGAATTTGTCGGATCGCCAAGCGTCCTTTCGGAAGGGATCGAAATGCTAAGGTGGGGCGGACGATACCTGTGGATCGGGAATATCAACCTCGGATTGCCCACTGAAATCGATCCGGGGAATATCGTTCGGTGTAGCAAAGCCATTCGGGGCGTTATCGTCTACGAGGGATGGGTCATTGCCCGCGCTTTGGATTTCTTAAAACGTACCCGCCAGAAATACCCTTTCCACAAGATCATCTCCCATACTTTTCCATTTAGCCAAATCAACGAGGCGTTTGTGTTTGCGAATCAAGGGAGTGCGATTCGGGTTGGGTTGGAGTTTTAACTAATTTTCAGGATTAAAGTTGTCATTCTGAGGCTTTGCGAAGAATCTGGGAAGCAGAGACTCTTCGCTTCACTCAGGCCTGTCCTCGAGCCCTTCAC
>JADFGN010000418.1 GCA_022567695.1 Candidatus Poribacteria bacterium
ATGTACGGTAGTAAAATTAAGCGAAAGTAAGGAGATTACCGTGTCGTACCCAGAAAACCAAACGCCCCAACCCACTTTAGCCCCAATCAATCCACAGGAGTTTTTTTTCCTCCACACCTTCATCAAACCCAAACCAGAGGAACTTCGCTGGACAGAGATTCCCTGGGAGATCGACCTTTGGGAAGCGCGGCAGAAGGCAGGTGAGCAGAATCGGCCCATGTTCATCTGGGCGATGAACGGCAACCCGCTCGGCTGTACCTGAAACAACGGCATTGCGGGCCGTGCGTCCGTATTTTCACACCTTCAAGTCATCCGGCTCATGCGCGAATTTGTGCCGGTTGCCGATAATTGCAGTTACACGCAAAGCCAGCGGGATGCGAAAGGAGAGTTCTTCCGCCTAGTCGCCGAGCAGGGGCATTATGGTGGTCGGACGAAGCCGACTGCGACGCGACAGGGACTCTACACCTGCACTGCGGCCGGTGAGTTGTTGGCATCGATCAACACGCGAGACGGTGACCGGGTTGCAGAAATGATGCGCCTTGCCTTGGAGAAATGGCATCAGCAACCAGATAGAGCCATTGAGGAAGTTCCCAGCAGTTACCATCCCGATCCACGCATGAGCCGTTGGCAATATCCAGTAGACGGGCTCGTATTGAATGTTTACGTCCGCGATCTGCCCCGCGAGGATGGTGAAATCGATTCGCGCTGGAATGTTGATCGCGTTTGGTTCACAAGAGATGAAGCGAGTTCGCTTGTACCGGAAAACATGGTGATTGGAAAGAGCTACCCAATACCAGAACATCTAGCACGACGGATAGCTAAACTCCATTTCGTTGACACCGCCCGCGGCGAATCCCCCCGATGGCGGAGTGAAGACCTCAAGCAGGTCGAGATTGCATTAACGCCCCAAGAGATCACAGCCAATCGGGTGACCCTGCGCCTTGAAGGGACGGTGCGAAATGAAGCGTCGCCGAGTATGTCCATCAACCCATTTAGCCATCAGAAGGTGGACATGCCACGAGGCATCGAACTTCAACTCATAGGCGATCTGACGTACAATCGGAGGGCAAAAACATTTGAGAAGTTTGATGCGATTGCCGTCGGCAATCGTTGGGGCGCGACGACCTACAACTCCCGATTCGATGACTTGGGACCTGCGCCAATCGGTTTTGCCTTCGAGCTTGCCTCTGATTCAGCGGTCGATCGAACGCCACCGCAAGCGATTAGATCTCGTTATTTCGAGGCGGGGTGAAACGCAGTTCGCCCTACTTTTCCGCCTTGATCCGTGACCAGGTCGTGGTGAGTTTGCCCACAGGCTCGACGGCCAACGGGTTTTGTCCACCATAAATCTCAATCTCATCAATGCGTGCCCCATCATTTGCGCGAATATGTATCCGAACCCATCTCGCTTCAGTTTCTTTGAACTTGAACTCAGTTGTTTCACTGATTGGAGCACCCGCCTTATCGTAGGTCAAAACCTTCTTCCATGTTTTCGCCGCCGAGTCCTTATCGGCGGTTTCCGTTGCCACGAGGATGTCAAAATCAGTTAAAAATCGATCTTTCCAAAATGGCGCATGTTCACTGCCTAAGAAAACCCGATTCACTGTGGCGATAGTGCCAATATCGATTTGTGCCCACCCCGGTATCGCCCCAATAATCCAGCTTCGGCAGTTATTGTAAAAGCCGTCATTGAGGTACTCTGTGCAGTGCCGTTGTGGACACCAACCCGCAATCACCGAGGACGCTTCTGGTTTTGCGTCCTTAAGCAATGCAAGGTTTGGCTCACCATCCCGGACAGTTGGCGAAAATTCCGGGAGTGGTGCGCCACCGGCCTCACATTCACCCTCCGCCTTTTTTGCGTCCTGTTTTTTAAATTGAAGCCCATTGAATTCCTCTGGACCTTTCGGTGGATTGTGCCCCGCCAGAACGGAAGGGACATCCATCAGCCCAATCATCACAGATGTGACAACGATGCAATAGACCAAACACCTCATCCGTTTCACTTGAATTTCTCCTTTCCAGCCATCTCTGTTTCTTGCAGGAGTTTGCTGGTATATCGCTGGACATAGGTGCTGTCATCTTTCGGCATATTTCGCTATGTCTCATACACGAAAAAAGTTCAGTTGCGGCATCATCAACGACTATTTACTTTTCAATTTAAAATGAAAAATAAAAAGTCGTCACTACAAGGTGGCAAAACTTGCTTTACAGTGCAGTCAATTCATTGAAATTTTACGCTTAAGTCCAAGGCACGTCAACGTCCAAATCCCCAGCGACCTCTTCAAGGAGTTCACGGTGTTGCTTCCCAATGGGAATTCCTTCGATCGCCCAGTCCTGTTCCCTTTCCCACTCCAGAGAACCTGCGACTTCAGCACTCTTTTGTCCAGGGATAGGCTTTAAAGCTCGACTGGCAGCGATGATTCGGGTGACCTCCCCCAGAAAATGCGTCACATCTCCAAGTGCATCGGGCTTAAACGCGACAATCAGGAATCCTCGACTTGCGGCAGAGAAAGTGTTTTTGCGTTCAGCTTCAGGTATGCTCCCCGCCAGCATTCCCCCTAGAAGCGTTGATACAAACTTGAGTCCAAGACTTTTGAGAAGCGGTTCGGGAAAACGTTGCATCGCTTCCTCCAGTTGACTCCGATCGCGGAACATGTTTGCACTCATGTCAAGCACCAACGGGGGGCCATCCGCTGATGGAATTCCAAAACACATCGGCGGAGATTGCATCGCATCCCACACCGTCGCCTCTGGATTGCTTGGGGGTTGCCACTGGCTTCCGCCCGCAACCGCAAATGTCACAAGAGATCGGCGGAGTGCCATTCGAGCGTAGATACCTTCGCTCCCCACATGTCCATGATGACGTGTAGTGACAGCGGCGATGCCTTGCGCTTCAGCCTTTTCTATGACCATCTCTGTTCCCCGCGTTGCGACGAGATAGCCAATGCCACCGTCACCGTCCAGAATCGCGGTCGAGGGGGCATCGCTGATAACACGGATGGTGGGTCGCGGATTGAGTTGTCCCGCGCGATATTCGGATGCATATCTCCGGATCTGTCGTGTTCCATGACTGAATACGCCACGCAGATCGACTTGCACTAAGCACTCCGCCATCCGGTGCGCATCGGCATCGGGCAGACCGACCTTTTTAAATATCCCTGTGGCCATTTTACGCAGCGGCTGAGGCATCACCTGGATTGCATCATCTGGAATTGGTTGCGCCATTTTTATGCGTCTCCTTTATTTAGGTGTCATCGATATACCGACTGAATCAAGCCTCGAATATAACCCACCGCATACCCTCTCCCCGCCCATCCTGCCTGCGTCTGTGGCAGTCGAGGTGTATGGTCCATCATAAACGGTCCGTTGAAGCCTGCATCCCGGTAGATTTGCATGGCTCGGTACATGTCCACATCGCCCTCATCAAGGAACACTTCCTGGAAGCTCGGCAAGGCTCCCCGCACATTCCGAAAGTGAACGAAAATAATCTTGTTTTTGGACCCCATTTCCTGGATGGCATCGTAAACATTCACTCCCATTTCGGTGACGCATCCTTGGCAAAATAGCATCCCGTTGGCATCGGAGGGAGAAATATCGAAGATTTTACGGTACTGATCGAGGGTCGATGCAATTTGGGCGACGCCCGCAAGTGCTTCAGGAATCGGTGGATCGTCTGGATGCAACGCCATCCGTACCTTCGCTTCCTCCGCTACCGGAATCACCCGCTTGAGAAAATAGGACATATGTTCCCACATCTGCGCCTCGGAGACTGCCGGTTCGTGCGGTTTGGGTCGAGCTTGTGAAAATTCATCGTAATCGAATGTGCTGTACATCGCGCCGCCTCTGCCTTTTGCAGAAGTGGTGCGAAAGTTTCCCGTCGGTTTGAAATTGTATCCTAAAGCCGGAATCTCAGCCTTACCAATGCTTCGAAGCATTGTACACCATGCCTCGATTTTCTCATCCCGGTCCGCCAGCCCTAGCGCAATTTCGTCCCAGCCTGCCATAAAAATGCTATGCAACACCATTCCGTGAGACTCAACTTTCGCCTTTGCCGCTTCGAAAAAATGGGTACTTTCCCTGCCATCCCGCAGATCTAAAGACGGATCGACTCTATGCATGCTGCGAATGTCCAGGCAAAGATAGTCGATACCGATGGCTTTAAAAAAGCTCAGATGTTCGTCGTTAAATTGTGCCCAATTAAGCAAATCTTGAATGTACATCACGTCTCCCCAAGTCTCTGTTTATGAGGGAAGTTACGCAGTAGATTCCGAAAAATCTATGTCTCATCTGCAAAATGCAAGATATAAAACCTCGCACCCTGAATCGTAAATCCTAATCTGGATTCATGATGCAGACGGGACAGTGCTTTGCAATACGGAGCGCGTAACTCCAGCTTCAGATTGAACCACATCAAGATTGTAGCATAATTCACCGTAAAAATGAACTAAATTTCTACGCCGGAGTTTGGAGAGAAAGGAAGTTGGTAGAGGGAAAATGCGAAATGGATGTTGTGCCTTGCGTGTAATTGCGGGGATTGATTCAGCGTGGGGAGATGGAATCGCACGAAAAACAAAGCGGGATGGAGGTGACGGGAATCGAACCCGTGTCCAAGAGCATTTCAATAAAGGCTACTACATGCTTAGCATAAGCTTTAATGTTTTGCCCTCACGACTCCCTTATGCCGGATTCGGTACGGGCTATCTCAAGTAAAGTCTCGCGGCTTGTCCCTTGAGAACAAACAAGCCACACAGCCCGTATCATGTCGCCCAACTTACCCGACGGGCAGCAAGTCAGTCGGACGTAGCCGCTTAAGCAGCTAGAGCTAACTGGTTGTCAGCAATTAAAGTTTTTCCGCCTGTTTAACGAGGCCTGCGGAGACCTCGGCATGCAACCTTTATCTCATCTACTCCTGTCGAAGCCATTTCACCCCCATATTGAGTGGGCAACCAAAAGAAACAAAATCGAACCAATGGCTTTTTCTGAAGCGGTTGCTATTTTACCATCCTTGATGAGAAAAGTCAATCAAATTCATATATTTTTTAAGAACGCGCAAACCTATATCATGACTGAACTTCAGCCATGAGTCATTCCATATTTTGCATCGATTCAAAGGATACAGGGAAACAGGATTCAGGAGGTCATTGTTTGTATTTTGCATTTTGTATCTTGCATCTGCATCTTATCCCCTTGCGGCGTCAATCGGCATTTAAAACGCCAACTCACGAACATCTGGATTCCAAACCCTTTGCGCCAACACATTCAGGTGCATTAATCTCGAATCGGTTTGGCGTCATGCAGTGAGCTAAAGAGACGTAATCTGGGGGCAGACACCACTGTGATAAGCACAACGACGATTGTCCCGATTCCGCCGCTCACAACGGAAACCGCTGGCCCAAACCAATGAGCCACAATCCCCGATTCAAGCCCACCTAATTCATTACTCGCTCCGACGAACACACTGTTGACGGCTGAAACACGACCCCGCATTTGGTCTGGTGTCAGCAACTGTAGGAGTGTATGCCGGATGACCATGCTGACGTTATCGAAAAGTCCGGTCAGAAATAACATTGCCATTGAGAGCCAGAAGGATTTAGAGAAGCCGAAGACAATTGTCGCCGCGCCGAATCCCGCTACAGCCAACAATAGGTTCCTCCCCGCACGTTTCATCGGGGGAAGATAGGTCAGCAAAATCGCCATGCAGAAAGCACCAGCAGCCGGCGCGGTACGCAACCAGCCGAATCCCTGGGGGCCAACAGCGAGGACGTCTTTAGCAAAAATCGGCAGGAGATACACAGCCCCACCCAACAGCACAGCGAACATATCCAGCGACATCAGTCCAAGAAGCAACCGGCTTCGCCAGACAAAACCCAGTCCCGCTAATAGCGTTCGTAGCGAGACTTTCTCTGTTTGCTCTGAAACCTTGCGGAATTTAACCCGTGTGAGCAAAACAATGAATATGAGAGAACCCGCTGCGCAGATCAGATAGGCGGCTGGCGCGCTCACGACCACTACAAAGCCGCCTACCGCAGGACCGAGAACTGAAATGATTTGTTGCAGACTGCTATTCCAGGTCACGGCGTTGGGAAATACTTCGCGGGGCATAAGCTGTGGAAGCAGCGCAACCCGAGCCGGTCGCCCCAGTATCATGGCTGTGGCATCTAACAGCAACACCCCATACATCAGAGGGATTGAACCGTGAGCGAACGAGAGAGATGCTAACCCTAACGACGTCAATGTCATCCCTAGCAAGCTCAACATCACCAACTTGCGTCGGTTGAAAGTGTCCGCCAAATATCCGGCAGGCAAAGCGAGGATCATCGTGGGCAACGCTTGCATCAACCCAACTAGACCGAGCGCGAGTGCCTCCCCGGTCCGTTGGTACATCTCCCAACCAATAGCGATGCTCTGAATACGGGTGCCTATCAAAGCGAAAAGCCAACCGGACAAATACAGTCGGTAGTCACGAATGCGGAATGCGGCGTAGGGGTCATGTTTTTGAGGTGATGTGTCCATCTAAAGAAGCTGTTATCCTCTCCCAATCATCAACGGTTCAAGTGTTGCCAGAATCTCATCAAGGTACTGGGAGGAAATCTCATCCAACGGCATTTTTCCGTTGCGCTTCAAGGGACAATCAATGATACCGCGCCGATGCAGGACCTCCTTGTAG
>JADFGN010000419.1 GCA_022567695.1 Candidatus Poribacteria bacterium
CACGCTCATTGTCGAATCTGGGTGAGGTCTTAATCGATGGGAAGCGGCGACCAATTGTCGGACGGATTTGCATGGATGTAGCGGTGGCGAAGATACATCCCCACAAAGGCGTTGCTGTCGGCGATGAAGTGGTTCTGATCGGGAAACAAGGCAAGGAGGAGATGACCGTTGATCAGGTTGCGACTCAGGCTCAAACCATATCGTATGAAATTTTGACTGGTATTGGGAAACGAGTTCCCCGTATCTATGTGGACTAAATCGGCAAATCCTTTTCACACCTTTGAACGCATTGTGCTTTACATCTTATGGTTATCAAAATTAATAATCTCTCCATTTTATACGGTGCCGCTAAGGTACTCAATGACATATCACTAGAGGTGCCGGATGGGGCGGTTGGATTGCTAGGCCCCAACGGTGCTGGCAAAAGTACCTTGATTAAAACGCTCCTCGGTTTCCTGACGCCGGATGCAGGAGGCGCGGCTGTGCTTGGAATGGATGTTCGCACGCACGCGGTCGATATCCGTCAACAAGTCGGTTACATGCCTGAGAATGACTGCCTCATGCCCGGTATGAATGCGGTCGGTTTTGTCGCCTATGTCGGCGAGTTGTGCGGTATGCCTGCAAGTGATGCAATGCAACGGGCGCATGAAACCCTCGATTACGTGGGGTTGGATGAAGCGCGGTATCGCTTGGTGGAAACCTACTCGACCGGTATGAAGCAACGGATTAAGTTGGCGCAAGCATTGGTGCACGATCCAAAGTTGCTTTTCCTTGATGAACCGACCAATGGCATGGATCCCAGTGGACGCCAAGAAATGCTCGACCTTATCAAGGATATTTCTACCCATAAAGGGATGCATCTCATTCTATCGTCACATCTGCTCCCCGACGTTGAATATGTTTGTCCCAACGTTGTCGCGCTTAATCGTGGGAAAATCGTTGTTCAAGGCAACATTGAAGAACTCAAAGATCAGCAACAACAGATCTTTGAGCTAAAAATCAAAGGCGATCGGGAGGTTTATCTCGCCGCACTACAACGCTATAATTGCCAGTGGGAATTGGCTGAAGAATCGGGGCTACGTGTGACATTGCCGGACAAGGTGGACGGTAACATCTTCTTCAAATTGGCGTTAGAAACTGGCATTCAGATACGGCAATTCAAGCTGCTTAAACAGTCGCTGGAGGACATTTTTGTTGAAGCGGTGGGAGAAGAGTAATCCCCTGTGAAATTAATTATGAATATCAACCTCTCCCCCGCCCCTCTCCTACAAGGAGAGGGGAACAGTTTTCTCCCCCTTCCCTCATTTAGGGAAGGGGGCTGGGGGGTTAGGTCAAAATATATGTCACACAGTAGTAATGCTGTTTCGCGAAATAAATCGAGAGCCGTCATGTCGATTTTTGATTGACGGAAAAATTCGTCCATAGTATAATGGCAATCAACATTGATTTGGCACTTCAGTGGCTTCTAACTAATCCTTTCCTACCTATCGTTCAATTTAACCTCCACAATATGACTCGGAAATATATAACCTTCTTCCCGGTTCTTTCTCAATCGAACTGAATTCGCAAATTTATCAGGATGTTGCGGAAATATGATGGAAATGAAAACGACGCAAATAAAATCGAATCTACGTAGCGGTGCAGTTTTAGTCGGAACTTTTGTGATGGAATTTGCAGTGCCCTCGATCGCGACCATCTTCAAGAGTGCAGGAGCAGATTTTATCATTGTAGACCTTGAACATACCACTTTTACCATAGAAACCGTGGGGCATATCATCAGGGCAGCCAGAGGCTCCGATCTGCCGAGCATTGTTCGGGTGCCATCAATTGAGCGGCATTTCATCTCCAGAGCGTTAGACGCCGGTGCGTCGGGGTTGATGATTCCGCGCGTTGAATCCCGTGAGGATGTTGAAAAGATTATCGCATGGGCGAAGTATCCGCCAGAGGGTGACAGGGGGGTTGCATTCGGCATCGCACATACCGATTATGGTGATTTCCGGCAGTTGGACGGGGTCAAATACACGAAACAAGCCAATGCGGAAATACTGATCGTCGGACAGATTGAAACGGTGAAGGCTGTCGAAAATATCGATGAGATTCTCTCTAGCGGCGGGCTGGATTCCATTTTCATTGGACCTTACGATTTATCAACATCAATGGGAATCTCAGGGCAACTTGACCATCCACGACTCGTCGAGTGCATTGAGAAGATCATCGCCAAAGCGAAAGCGCACAACATCATTTTGGGGTGTTATGTGAATGATTTTGAGAGCGGAAAACGTTGGCTTGATGCAGGTGTGCAGCTTATCGCTTGCGGTAATGATGCCTTTCTGATTACGTGCAAGTTTGCTGAAGAAAGTCAGAAGTTTAGGAGACATTTGGAAGTTAGGGATTAGGGAAGCGGGAAAGATGGAAGGAAGCAGGGATACAAGATGCAAATGGTTTGTGAATCCTGTATCCCTAATCCGTTTCACGTTTTACGCACGGAGGTGATCAATCCATGGGACACACCGAGCTTGGCAAATATGTTGTTGTCAATTCAAATGGCAAACTGGCATTCAATGGCACGCAGATCAAAGTTCAAGACGTGTTGGAGATGGTTGCCGAGGAAATGAATTGGGACCAGATTCTCGATCGATGGCAGGGGAGTATTACCAGAGAAGCCATCGCAGAGGCGATTTCTATCGTGAGCCAAGTTTTCATTCGTAAGGTAGAAAAGCCTATTGAACGTACCAGATTCGGCAAATATATCGTTGCCGATCCCAAAGTTCGTCGTGGCGAACCAACGTTGGATGGGACGGAAATTCCTGTCTGGCTAGTGCTTGAAGATGTTGCCTACGAAGAAGATTGGCACACAATTCTTTCTGAACGGCATGTTGATAACCCCAAGGAAGCCATCGCGGAAGCTATTACCCTTGCAAGCCGTATTGCCACTCAAAATGGCAGTATCGAGCTTGGCAAATACGTCGTTGCTCATCCAAACAACCATGGCAAATTGACGTTCGTCGGCACATCAATCTTCGTGCAAGATGTAATCAAGATGGTCGCCAAGGAAATGAATTGGGATGAAATTGTTGACAAATGGCACGGAAGCCTTACTAAAGAAGCCATTGCGGATGCAATTTCCGTCGCGAGCCAAATTTTTATTCAACGCAAGCAAAAACCAAAGGAACGCATTGAGTATGGCAAATATATCGTTGCCGATCCCAGAATCTGTCATGGAATAGTGACGTTCAATGGAACTCGCGTATTTGTACAGACTGCACTTAAGATGGTTGCCAAGGAAATGGATTGGGACGAGATTATTTGGGAATGCCACGGCAGTATTACCAAGGATGCCATCGCGGAGGCAATCTCTCTCGCTAGCCAAATGCTCGGCCAACGAGCAGCGAGCCATCAGGAAGAAGATGCAGCGTGAACATCTTAGACGAAAACATTATCAACTCGCAACACCAACAGTTGCTAGCGGCTAGTATCCGGGGACGTCGGATTGGTCATGAAATCGGGCAGCAAGGGATGGATGATAAAGATCGAATTATCCGTTTGTTACACAGCTTGCGGCAATCAAACTTTTTCACTCACGATTCCGATTTCTACAACCGACGGCTTCGTCACCTACGTTATTGCATTGTTCACTTGCGGGTTGAAGAAAATGAAGCAGCCGAATATATCCACCGCTTTCTCAGGCATCCTGACTTTAAAACATACGCCAAGCGGCTTGGAAAAGTCGTCCAAGTACGTCCGACAGTTATCAGATATTGGCAACTGAACGACCCTGATGAACATTTGGTCAATTGGCCAAGGTTGCACAGAAGAAAGTAAGGTTTGTCGGAGCGGAATCCTTCCCCCAAAGATCGCCTGAATGGAGAAACGATGAGCGAACGAAAATATAATATTCTTGCAATGGGGCGCAGTTCGATTGATCTCTATTCCAACGACATTGGCGCTCCCTTTCCCGAAATCACAAGCTTTGGTGCATTTGTCGGCGGGTGTCCGACGAACATCAGCGTCGGCACGCGGCGACTCGGACTACGGTCTGCCGTGCTTACCGCTTTGGGCGAAGATCCGGTTGGTGATTTCATTCTCAAATTCTTAAAGGATGAAGGGGTCGAAACAAAATTTATCCCCCGCAAACCCGGACATCGAACCAGCGCAGTTGTGCTTGGAATCGAGCCTCCCGATCGATTTCCATTGGTATACTACCGCGAAAACTGTGCCGACATCGAACTCACAATCGACGATGTTCTTGCCGCGCCAATCGCTGACAGCCAAGCGTTGCTTATCTCAGGCACCGGCCTCAGCAAAGAACCCAGTCGTAGTGCAACGATTTTTGCCGCCGAGCAAGCCAGACATTTTGGTACAAAAACCATTCTTGACCTCGACTTCCGCGCCGATCAGTGGCATGACCCACGCGCTTTCGGCGTTGTGATTCGGTCTGTTTTGCGGCTTGTTGATATTGCCCTGGGTACAGAGGAGGAAGTGAAAGCCGCAGCCCTCACCGATGTCTCCCAACTTTCTATTCAACACTCGCAGATTTCCAATCCAGATATTGAAGGTGACATCGACACGGCGATCGAGACAATTCTCAAGGATGGGCCACAGGTGTTGGTGATGAAGCGTGGTATCAAAGGCGCAACCGTTTACTTTCCCAACGGTGCAGTTGTCGATGCTTCACCATTTCCCGTCGAAGTCTACAACACGCTCGGTGCCGGAGATGCTTTTGCCAGCGGTTTCATCTACGGCGATCTGAAAGGGTGGGGCTGGGAGAAATCCGCCCGCTTGGGTAACGCAACCGGAGCAATCATCGTCACCCGGCACGGTTGCGCGAACTTTATGCCGACAATGCGTGAGGTCGAAGCGTTTGTCAAGGACCGCGGTGGATGGTGATTTCGCCCGAAGGAAACGTCACCGTAACCGTTCCGGTGGGAGGGTGAGGCTCCGCCGAACTAAGGCTAAGCTCCGCGGGAGCGTCGCCCTCCCAAGACGCGATGGGTCCTGTTTGCATGGATGTTCCAGAAATTGTCTTTAATGCATGTTGGCATTAACGACTTGCCAAGGATGGCATATTAAATGGGTCATAAGAAACACGGATGTTTCTCATGACCCACCCCACGGAGGGGATGTAAGTACGTGAACAAATTTTTGCACATCAGACCTGAAAGATAGCCTAACGGATGAGGACACCTAAAATGCCTAACAATGCAAAGCAGCGTCCAAATATCCTCTGGATTTGCACAGACCAGCAGCGTTACGATACAATTGGTGCGCTGGGAAACTCGCATGTGTCAACGCCGAATATCGATCGGCTGGTGGGTGAAGGCGTCACTTTCACCCACGCTTACTGTCAGAGTCCAATCTGCACGCCGAGCCGGGGAAGTTTCCTGACCGGAATGTATCCGAGTGCCGTGCATGTGAACGGCAACGGTAACGAATTCTTTCCGGACAGTCCACCGCTTGTGACTCGGACGCTCGCAGAAGCGGGATACGACTGTGGCCTAATCGGCAAGCTACACCTTGCCAGCGCATACCGTCGCATCGAACCGAGGGTGAACGATGGGTACCGCTACTGGCAATACAGCCATGCCCCGCGAGATGACTGGCCACAAGGGCACGATTACGCAGACTGGGTGAAGTCCAAAGGGTATGTTCTGGGCGAGTTGACCAAAAGTATTGATGGAGTGCCTGCTGAACTCCACCAGACAACTTGGTGCGCTGAAAAGACCATCGAATTCATCCGGGAGAAACGGGACGCGCCTTGGCTCGCCAGTGTGAATATCTACGACCCGCATCCGCCCTTTAATCCCCCCACGAATTACAGAGACATGTTCCATCCTGCCGAGATGCCTGGACCGCTCTTTCGGGAGAGCGACTTAGAGCAGCAGAAAAAACTGGAAGCGGTTGATTTCCAATCAAAAGGACGATCGCCGGAAGAACTGGATATCCGCAACCCCATTCTACCACGGAGTCCCGGTCGGCGCGGCCAGCCAGAGAAAGCATTCATAGATGGGCGAGATGCTAAAACTTTGCAAGCGGCATATTATGCGATGATCAAGTTAATCGATGATCAGGTCGGGCGAATCTTGGATACCCTTGAGGAAACCGGTCAACGTGAGCAGACGGTGATTATCTTTACCAGCGACCACGGCGAAATGCTCGGCGATCACGGGCTTATTCAGAAGGGCTGTCGGTTCTACGAGGGGCTGGTGCGGGTCCCGCTGATTTTCTCTTGGCCGGGACAATTTGAGCGTGGGTTGAGAAGTGATGCACTCGTGGAATTGCTTGACAAGACACCCACTCTGCTAGAGTTAGCGGGGTTAGAAGTACCGGAGCAGATGCAAGGCAGATCTCTGTTGCCCATCCTCAAAGGAGAGGCGGATGCGGATAGCCATCGGGATTTTGTGCGTTGCGAGTTCTACGATGCCTTAGACATGCCGGACGGGACCTTTGCTACGATGTACCGCGACGAGCGTTATAAACTGATCGTCTATCACGGTCATGAACATGGGGAACTCTACGATCTGATGAGCGATCCGCACGAATTCGATAACCTGTGGGATGCGCCACAAACTCAAAGCCTCAAGCTCGATTTGATGAAACGGAGTTATGATGCTTCACTGCTTGCCATGGACAGAGGCCCCCGGCGGGT
>JADFGN010000420.1 GCA_022567695.1 Candidatus Poribacteria bacterium
GGCCCGGTGTCGGAGCCGATCCCGTTGGTGATCCCCCGATAAATCCGCAAGAAGAAGCAAAACGCCAGATGATTGAATCGTTGGGTGACGATTTGGTGACATCGGAATCGGAGTCACAAAATGGCAAATGGTATAAAGGCAGTTATGATTCGGTAGAGGAATCAATTAATGAACACTTTAGAAGACATGGTAATGAAGTGCGAGCAAAAGATGCGGACGATTACGCGAGAAAAGCCGAATCCTTTTATGAAACAAATCGGCGAAGGATAAAATGGAGCAAAGGACAGGAGATTCCCGGACATACGCCTGATGTCAAGAGATTCCGTTTTGGACGTAATAGATACATTGATTTACACAGAGACTCAGATGGCGAATACCGGATTATATCCTACGGAGCAAGGGAGAGGTAAAACATGGCAGGTCTATATCACGACTTTCTCCTTCTAGATCACAGCGTGGAATACTCCCGATGGAGTGATTATACTGCTGAGACAAATGGGATAACCCTACATGATGATATTCTGTTTTATATCCAAGATACAACCATGTGGATACCAACCTTTAATCCCTCAACAAACAAGCGTCAATTCGGGTTGAATCGGTGGGGAGTCACGATTATCAATCAGGATGGAGCATCCAAAGCTTTCCTTATATTCAAGGCTTGGCTTGATTTATTTTCTCAGGGGCCTGACCTTTTAACCCTAAGAGGCCTATACTCTTTTGAGGAAGACCCCGATGGTGCATATGATCGAATTCAAATTGTCAAGACAGAACTCACATCAAAACTAAGAGAAATCGTCAGGTATCTCAAATTAACCCGGACAGGAACACACTACATACTGCATTGGGGAATTTGAAGCGATAGACTGGTTTGCCTTAACAAAAGAGCAGGCCGTTGGATAACATTAACCTGTGTCTTACTCTTTTCTGTTTGTCGTGTTCATACCACCATACCAACGCACTCGGCAGCAATATCGTGCTGACCGACGACAACGAAAATGTCTTGGTGCGTTATGAGTACGATGTCTTTGGTGCGGTGCGCAGTGAGGTTGGCTCTAGCGACAATGCGCGCAAGTTTACGGGCAAGGAGTATGATGCGGATGTTAAACTCTATTATTACTCGGCGAGGTATTATGATCCGTATATTGGGCGGTTTACGTCGAGGGATCCGATAGGCGATGGGTTGAATTGGTATGCCTATACATATAACAATCCGTTGAAGTTTGTTGATCCCACGGGGCTTCGTCCTGTGAATGATCGGGAAGAAAACGCTTTGATCTTCACGTTTGGAGAAGAGGTCGGAGGCTGGCTTGCCAGTACTATAGATGTTCAGGTTCAAGATGAACCCATAAGGAGTAACGTCCCGTCAGGTAGTAATACGATCATTGAATTATCCTCAGACTATGACTCAGAAGACTTGCACTGGTTGTCAGTTTTTATTCACGAAGCGGATCACATTTGGCAGAAAAATACGGGTCGTCATCGTGGGGGGCAGGGCGGTGTAGATTACAAGTACACTATCCAGCAATTAGACACCTTGGAGCTTAAAAGTGAAGAACATGCACAAGCGGTGCAAGACTGGTTCTATGTCAGCTATGGGCTTGCAACAGGATGGATCTTAGATATAAACGTATCGACTAGCCCGTTTTCACCAGGGATGCAAGAAATTTGGTTAACTCTTGGTGCAAACAACTTGGATGTCGCACAAACTGTTCCGATAGATAGTCATTCGTTCGTACAATTATACCTTAATGTTCATTACAGTGCGGTTCTAGCCGAAATACGGAATCCAAATCTCATACCGGGGAGGAGGAGGGCACAATATACACGGAGTCGAGGTTCATTATTGAAATGAACCTCAATCGATCTGATTTTTGGGAGTTTTCAGAGCCCTTTCTGTGAGTCTTCTATCATTCTTTCACAAAAATAAGGAGCGAAATCCATGTGCGACCTCTTAAGATTTTCCACATTGATAATGACCATAATGGTTGTCTTCATGAGCAGTTGTGATGACGGTATGCATGTTTTTCCCACCAGCCTGACTGGTTCCACCCCCGCAAATGGTAATGAAATTGCTGTGAATGGAACACTCACATTGACTTTTGATAACACGCTGAAGTCGGTTACTGTCAATGGAACTCCTTCTATAGTGGCAGGGCATAGTGCGGTCTGGAACGCAAAGGGGTTAATCCCTGGTCAAACAGTCAATCTCGTAGTTGAGTGGACAAACTGGGGTGGTTCGACTGGTAGTGACACGATTACCTTGTCTGTTATCGAGAACGAAGAATAGCGCAATCTTCACTACCTACGACATCTTGGTGCGATGCGAGATAGGCTCTGGCGACAACCCACGGAAGTTCAGTGGAGGGAAATTCGTGAGTTGCGCCTTGTGACCTTGCCTCGATAACAAGACCAACTCAGTCCGCCCAGAGATCGAGCCCCAACAGCTTTCGCCCCAAAGGTGTCAACTCCGCCGTCTTTCCTTGATGATGTTCCTTTTCTTTTTGATGTTTGCCGAGTCCGGTTAAACGCCCACGCCAGCCCGCAATTCGCTTTTGACGCGCTTCCTCACTGTTTTCGCCGGTCGGAGACATTGTGATGTATTGCACCATTCGAGGTTGGTCTGAAGAATTTGGACGGCTACCGTGTGGCAAAGCACTATGCCAAATAATCAGATCGCCCGCCTTGCCAGCGATCGGTTTGGCACCGGATTCTTCCCTGACGACCTTCCGCGGTTCGGCATCCGGGGGTAGGTTTTCCAGCCAGTTTTCGAGTGTCCGATGGAATCCCGGTATGCAGGTGAACGCGCCCTGATTGGCGGGAGTATCCGTCAAGTAGAGCACACCCTGTACCCGGAGCCGAACTGGCATGTCCAACGACATATCCCAGTGGAGGTATGGCCCCTTAAACTCGTAGCCCGGCCGCTCCGGCGGATTCATGCTACCCCGATCGAAGCTCACCCAAAGTTTCTCAGTCTCCCAGATTTGGGAAAAGGCCTGGTGGACGCGCGGATATTGACGGTTGTCCCACAGGGCTTGATGCTGGTAAATCTCTACCATGATACCCCGTCGTGGCGAATTTGGATACCAACTCTCTGGGTCGCCCGCATCCATTTCAAGAAAGTCCCAAACAGCTTTCTCGGCTGCCTTGCAATTTTCTAGCGGAACTGCGTTGCGAACAACAACGTAACCGTTTTCTTCCCAGAAAGCAAGATCTTCTGCACTTAAAACTGCCATTATTTTTCTCCTTTGCGCATTAACTGCTTAGCTTCAATGAAAGAACATTCGTTGTTTTATATTCTATCCCTACCTGTCTTGAAGTATTAAAGTTTAAGGAGGGGTATGCGGCGTAAGAATGCGGACAGAAAAATAACAATCAGTCCCAAAATCAGCGTGAGGTTTAGCCACGGTGAAGGACGCCTTTGGAAAGGCGCAAAAACAGGATAAGGAAAGGTGAGTACAATGCCAAGTGTAAATATTAGAAAAACAATGAAAAACTTGATTGCCAATATCAAGATGTATAAAGAGTAGTCTGGCGATATTTCCAACGCATTCCGAACTCTTGCAAATCTCAAAAAGGAAACAAAATTGTAAACCCCTGACACCAAGATTGTTATCAATGTCAGCCAAACGACAATTCTAAATCGCTGAGATACGGATTCTGTTAACTGAGATTGCTGAATATGAGGAAGGGCTTTGATAGCAGGTATCAGAATGACGCGGTAAAAAAAGAATCCGCCAATCATTAGCACAACAGATCCAACGTGCAACCATTGCATCAAAGCGGGTAGAAATGTCATAGATTTCGATTTATTAAAATCTGCGGATGTTTCAAACGAAGTTCGGTCTTTGGCTTTTGGGATGATTTTAGTCGGGAGATGATTGCATCAATCCCTCAAGTTCTTCTGATGTTAATCCAGTTGCTTGTAGAATCGCTTGTCTCGGCACCTGCTGTTGGAGGAGGTTTCTTGCAATCTCAATCGTTGCTTCCTGCTTACCTTCTTCTTTACCCTCTTCTTTGCCTTCTTTTCTACCTTCTTTTTTACCTTCTTCTCTGCCTTCTTCCTCACCTTCTCTTCGTGCAAATTCTCTCGTTGCGTAAGCTTTTCGCAGGTGATTTAGGCTTCCTTCATGATAATACTGTTCCGCTTCCGACATAGCTGCGAGTTCAGCGATTTCAAACGCCGCTTTGAAGGACTCGTCCGAGAGTTCCTCTGGAATAGCACGTAAATCGGTGAGATGCTTGAGGAAATAAATCCATTTATCTCTCAGGCTTAAAGACGCACTTAAAGGCAGATTGAATTTGTTCAATTCCACAATCACAAAGGTGAGCTTGTCGTAGACCACCTCCCCGGTGAGAACATCACTGATTTGGCTGTGATGAATAAACCGGGAGTCCGTAAAGAAGTCAAAGTCTAAAATCCCAACGCAGTAAATCGGATTTAATTCAAAGTCCCACTTTCCTTTTTGCGCTTGTTGGGCAATTGGAAAGGAACTATAATAAACCAAACGATCGGTGAGAAAGACTTCATTCATTTTCTGCATCTCGACGATGAACCGCTGCCCTCGCTCATCGACACAATACAGGTCGTAAATGCTTTTCCGTTCATCGGTACGGCCGGGAAGTTGCTCAAATGGCAGAAAGGAAATTTCAGAAATCGGCGACTCTAGTTCCAATAGACCAAACAGAAAGCTTTTGAGGATGGGTTTGCTTTCCTCGCTGGCGAAGAGCTTCTTGAAACCGAAATCCGTTGTTGGGTCCATGTACCTTGCCGGGTAAAACATCGTTCTTCTCCTTTCGCTTTTTGAGCGTTAAAACCATCCATCACGGAGCATCACCCTGAACATGCCTCCACAACAAGTCGCAAAAGTCCCGCATCATTTTCGGTTTGATTTTCCCAAATACCGGGGCTTTGTGAAACGACAAGATCGAGGCTCGGACAGACCCAGATGTGTTTACGCCCTGCTCCAGAAGCGGCATAGGAATCACGTGGAAGATGAGGCCAGATTTTCCCATACGCGTTGCTCCAAAAGCCGTGTCCATATTTCCACTCGTTCTCCGGGCAATTCGCCCGAACATCCGCCGAAATTCCCACAGCTTCTTCAAGCCATCCAGCCGGGACGACTGACTTGTCCTTCCAGTTGCCACCGTTGAGCCAAAGATACCCCATTCTCGCCATGTCATGCGCATCGGCGTGGATCTGTGTGTAGTAGCCAAACACGCCCAACTTTGCATTCGGTTGAAGCTTGAAATTGCCGTAATTGTAATCCCAATTCCCACCGATTCGATCGCGGATTTTCTCCTCAATGAGTTTACCACAGCCCGGCAGACGCTCCGGATAGTTGGCATCGTAGTTTCCGTATTGTTTGGCAATCGCGTGCGTCAAAATGTTCATCCCAAAGGTTTGATAGTGAAAGACCTTTCCGGGTTCCTCTCCTGGCTTCATATAGCCGGAGGTGTTGCAAATCAATTGACGAAATGTGAGATTTCTATCCTTCTCAAAGGCGTAACGACCTGGTTTCGGTCCTTCATCTTCGGCGACATCCATCATTTCGGGGTAATAGTCCACCACCTTGTCGTCGGCGGAACCGATCTTTCCCTCCGCAACCGCAATCGCTAACATGCACGAATAAAGCGACTTTGCCGCCGACGCCAATGGAAGTTTCGCATCCTTAGCAACACCCTGGCACCACTCTCCCACCAGATAGCCATTGCGCACGATAATCGCCCGGTATGGCTTGTCACCAGCGTTCTCTGTGAACCAATCGGCGATCTTCGCGAGTTTCTCTGATGAACAACCTAACGTTTCTGGGTCTTTGTATTCCCATTGCTCGTCTGGAAATGTTCTCGTCGAGTCCATTCTTGCCTTCCTTGTTCGTTCACCATATGAGCCTAACGGCGGGTTAGGTTATGGATTTGGAATTCCTAACTCGCCACAGATCTTCTTGGCGAGCCGATTGTCAATCTCAGTATGCCTCGGGACCGCACTTCTCGTGTTCAGCGAGGGATTACTCCACCACGAATGCCTTCTACCTTCTCTAATCAAAACGCAGTCGTGCCTTCTGAGATGTCTGAGTAATGCCCGCCGTTTCATATTTGGATTGCTACTTCTTGATAGCCGCCTTCAGCAATACGAATTGCCTCTTGTCGATTGAATTCTAAGGCTTCCATAAGTGTGATTCTAATGGTATCAAGTAGTTCTTTTCTCGTTTTTTCTTGACAATTCACGCCGGGTATTTCTTCGATCCAGCCGATCCACCAATCTCTCCGTTGTTGGATTAGAGCAGTATAAGTTTGGTTCATAGTTTGAATCTCCGTAGTCTTTTATGGTTTAGTCTAATTTGACTTCTCTCATTGTGACGATGTTTCGGACTTTAGATAGCCTGATGGAGAATTCAACCTTCATCTTGAGCTCCTTTCAGCGGCCTAACGACCACCGAGATAAGCTGCGTTGCGATCTTCAACCGCACCACAGCCACACATCCACCCCATGCGGTCGTCGATCCAACTATAGCTTCATTGAGTTGATTAGACGGCAAAAATGCCGTCTAATTCACCTAATCAACGTATTGCACTTACCCTATGGTGTTTTCTTCTTCTGAGAAGATGATTTTCCACCACCGTACAATTCA
>JADFGN010000421.1 GCA_022567695.1 Candidatus Poribacteria bacterium
CCCCGACAGCGCGAGAGCTTGGCCTCAAAGTGCCGGAATATAAAAACATTCGCCAGCCAAATCTCGATCCCCAAGTAGACGAACGCTTCCATCCGCGTCTGAATTTAGAAGCAGGCGTCAAGTACCTAAACGCTATGTTGAAAAGGTACGATGGAAATTACGTCCTGGCCGTGGCGGCTTACAACGCGGGGCCGGGGAATGTGCAGAAAAACGTGCCCTTAATTCGTGAAACCGAGCGGCATGTTGGAAAGGTGCTAAATCACTATTATCAGTACAAGTTGGATACGGCATTAAGAGATGCAGACCTTCAAAAGTTGGATGCCCTTCTCGTAGGTGGCAATTAGAAATCTGCGGACTTTTGTTTCTTCTTGACACGCTAACGGTTTAGGGGTATGGTGTAACCGAGCATTTACCACGACTTTGTCAGATTAGAAATTGGGATCGAGAATGGCGGGCATTCCAACCTTGTTACGCTGACATCAACGGATCTTGGGGAAATGTGACAAAGTAAAGTTACTTTTACGGTCTTATAAATTTGGACAGCAATCGAGAGGGGAATACGAAACCATGAACAAAATTCGATTAGCAATTGTTGGGTGTGGCGGGATGGGACACCGTCACCTGTATGGGCTGGCAGAACTCCACCGTGCTGGCTGGGAGCGCTTTGACCTCGTTGGCGCATGCGATCCGGTCGCTGAAAATGCTGAATCCCTTGCCGAGCAAGCGGCAGAGCATTTCGGCAATCGCCCAACCGTTGTCAGCAATCTGGACGAACTCGCTGAAGTCGGAGTTGAAGCGGTTGATGTGACGACGACGCCTCGATACCATCATACAGTGGCAGTGGAAACTTTGGAGCGAGGCTGGCATACGATGGTCGAAAAACCGATGGGGCTTACGGTGCGGGCATGTAATCTTATTCGTCAGGCGGCAGCGGAATCGGATGCCATTTTGAGCGTGGCTGAGAATTATCGGCGCGATCCGATTAACCGTTTGGCGAAAGCCTTGCTGAATGCAGGTGTCATCGGGCATCCGCGCTTCCTCATCCACCACACCGTTGGTGGCGGAGATCGAATGTTAATATCTGTTTGGCGGCACCAAAAGGATCAGAGCGGGGTACTCCTTGATGTCGGCGTTCACTACGCAGACATGATCGAATATCTGCTCGGCGAAATTGAGACGGTTTACGCCAAAACTCGGCTTTATGAACCCATCCGCAAAAACCCCGCCGCTGGAGGTGGAGGTTCAGGATCGAATCCCGCCGGAGTTTACGGACGCTGGCAGAAGGATATGCCCGCCGAATTTGAGGCGACTGCGGAGGATGCCGCTTATGCCATGCTCACTTTCAAAAACGGCGTAATCGGTCAGTACATCGAAGACCACGCTGGACACGGTCAGGGCTTTTGGACGCGACAGATCCACGGCTCTCGGGGTTCTATAGACCTGCCCAGCGACCGTAGCGGTGGGACTATCGCGTTGCACATTGAAGGCAACGAGGTAGTCAACGACGACAGATTGCTTGATCTGGTTCCCGATTTCCACCTGGACGCGGTAACGGTAGATCTGTTTGGCGGCGATCGGTTGTGGTGCTACGACTTTCCATTTCCCGAAACCGATCGAAAGATTATCGCCATCGAATACGGCGACTTTGCCGAGGCAATCTCTGGAAAAGGTACCGTCGAAGTGGATGCCGAGCAGGGCACGCGGTCTGTCGCTGTTTCTTATGGAATACTGGAATCAGGCGAAACTGGTCGCCTCGTGACGATTGATGAAATGCTTGCCGAAAGCGTTGATGCCTATCAGCAGTCAATCAATGAGAGCTTAGGGATATAATCAGGAAAGTCTCAAGCCGCGAAGCACTGGAGGGCGAAAATGAAACAGGTTCTAACAATTGCGGGATCGGATTCGGGCGGTGGGGCAGGCATCCAGGCAGACATCAAAACTATCCATGCCAACGGATGCTTCGGGATGTCTGTTATTACCTCGATCACCGCGCAAAATACGCGGGAAGTTACGCGCGCTTTCGATCTGCCGATCGATTTAATCGAAGCGCAACTGGATGCGATTTTTTCCGACTTTGATGTATCTGCACTCAAAACTGGCATGTTATCGTCATCGGAAATCGTCCAGACTGTTGCGGGGAAGCTACGTCAATTTGCACCGAAGAATCTGGTCATCGATCCGGTCATGATATCAAAGAGTAAATTTCTCCTTCTCAAGCCACAAGCGATTGGTAGCTTAAAGGCAGACCTAATCCCTTTGGCGACAGTCATCACGCCAAATGTTTATGAAGCTGAACTGCTGGCAGGATGTGAAATCAAGACAATCAATGATGCGAAGGATGCTGCAAAGAAAATTCACGGCTATGGGTGTCAGACGGTGCTGGTCAAGGGGGGACACCTCCTGGGTGATAAATCCACGGATGTTTTATATGCAGACGGAGATTTCACGCTTTTCGAGGTAGAGCGCATTGAGACAAAGAATACGCACGGCACAGGATGTACCTATTCGGCAGCAATTGCGACTCACCTCGCCTTGGGCAAAGACCTCGTCCCAGCAATTCAGGCGGCGAAAGAGTATATCACCAATGCGATTCGTTATTCGCTCAACATTGGACATGGACACGGTCCGACAAACCATTTCTTTTTTTTGAAACAGTAGAACAGGCACGCATCCCGATTGTTCTGTCCGGCGAGTTTATTAAAGCAACTGTCTGCCAGCAAAGCCTGAATCAATTTCGTGCCAGTGGCGGATTTCCTCTTCACCAGATCGCCAGCAAAGATGAACTTCCCTGCCATTCCGAAGGTGAGGGAAGTCTACCAATCCTCGATCGATATCCTTCAGCAGAATTCCAGTTGATTGAATGTCATCCACGGTTTGCTGAAATTGTCGCATCAGTCGAAGAAAATCAGATGTCTTGCGATGTCCGCCATTGTGGTGGATGACCTTAAAGAGTGAAGTCATTTCTGCTCCTAGCCCTTCGAGTTTCCCGCGAAGGTTTTTTAACGCTGCAATCTGTTTTTCTAATTGTGGGATGAGTTGGTTCGCCTCTTCGAGGGTAAAGTATTTCTTTCGTTCTTGCATCTGCCGTCCTTCCTACTTCTTTACTGAAGTTGAGACAATATGAGACTTCTGATGTCAAGTAAGGGCGAGGCATGCCTCGCCCCTACTTATGTCCGCGTAATAGATTCACGAGCGATGTACGACTTGACAATATCGATGATGAGCGCGATATCATCCCGTGCAGAAGCGACCGAGGTTCGTGACGTCGTACCATTCGTAATGGACTTGTGGAAGTGGCGTAGTTCACGAACGAAGGCACTCTCCCAAGCAACAGCCGGTTCTTTTCGAAAAGTTGTACCGTCAGCATCAATCCCTTGCACCGTCACTGTAGAAAGTATCCCACGAGCAAACCCTGTAGGGTATGATACGATAACTCGTTTGTTATCACCGTAAACCTCGAGTGTCTCTTTAAAGTCCCACAGATCGGGCAGGTCAACCCAGGTGGCAACGCAACGGGCGCCGTTAGGGTATCCCAGAATGATAGTTACCGCCCTGCCACCACTCCAAACTTCTGCGCTGACAACGACATTCGGTGAACCAAGCATGACACGTAAGCCGTAAATGTCGTGAATCATGCTCCCTGAAAGCAGAAAAAAAACGCCCTCGGCTTCGGGCGAAGCGTCCCCGATGGCATCACGAAGCGCTGATCGACGGGCAGTATGGACTCCATCCATTGCGCCTGGGGGAATATCATCGAATCGCTGGAGTCGAAACTGATTTAAGTGAAGTGAATTGTTGGGATGAAGGTGGTTGACCTGCACAAACCGATAGTCCTCCATGCTGTCCACTTCGCGCTTCGCAAATTCAAAGGCGGGGTCGTATACTTTCATGTACCCCACCTGACCCACCTTCCCTGATCTCTCAGCGGCGGCAATGATGGCGTCGGTTTCCTGAAGTGAGAAGCACATCGGCTTTTCAATGAAAACGTGTTTTCCTGCGTCGAAAGCTGCTATCGCTACTTCTGTTTTCGGATCTGTGTGGCATAGAATTACCGCTTCTACATCGGACGCCAATAGTTGGCGGTAATCCGTAACAGCGTTGGGGACATGGAAGGTTTTTGCAACTGATTCAACCAGCGCAGGCGAGCAATCGCAAACAACCGTCACTTCAAACTCTTCCTGAAGCCCTGCCAGGTTGGGTAGATGCTGCACTTGAGCGATAGCACCACAGCCAATAATCCCGAGACGTATTGATTTCATAGCTGATTTCTCCTGTCAACCATTTTTAACATCCCCATCGAATTTTTTAACATCCCCATCGAATTGCCGATGGGTATTTGATTTGTCTGATCTATAGACTCCGTATCCCACCTCTTCGCCTATCCACCAGATACAAAACGCTGTGGGAAAGATCGCTACTTGGGATACAAGCATCGGTGCATCCCGACAATGTTGCGAATTGGTATAAGAAATCAAGGTAGGAATTGAGGGTTGTAAGCAACCAGAATTGAGGAAGGAAATATGAGAAATTCAAGTGGCTGACTTACAACCCAAAGGTTGGAGATTACTTAGAACTTTAAAATCGTGCCCCATTCACCAACAGCCCAGATCGTTCCATCTTTGGATCGAGCAAGGTCAGTGAGAGTGTTTTTGGTCGGCGAGTTTGCCGCGAGCCAAGTTACCCCAGCATCAGCGGTATGTAGGATGGTTCCCTTGTCTCCAACAGCCCATCCCTCTGTTTCAGTGCTGAAGAGAATGGCGTTCAATTTTTCGCTTGTTGGCACGACCTGCCGTGTCCATGTACCCCCGCCATCTTTCGTGGCTAGTATGGCACCTTGATCGCCGGCAGTCCAAGCGGTTTGTGGATTGACTCCAAACACAGATCTCAATTCATCAGATCCGATCGTCGCTGTCCATGTCTTACCGCCATCTCCTGTTTTAAGGATAGTTCCACTAGCACCAACTGCCCACCCCGTATTCTCATCGACGAAGTGGACGCCGTACAGGTTGTTGAAATCAGCCATCGGATTACCTGACTCCTGACCCTGCCACGTTTTTCCACCATCACTGGTATGCAGGATTTTGCCAACTTCACCAATCCCCCACCCGTGGGTCGGAGTAGAGAAGCAGAGACCATAGAATCCAAGAGCACTCTTCCAACTGGTCATCGGATTATCGAATTGGATGCGTTTGACGGTGCCGTGTCCTTCATCACGCGGATTACTGACCCCTTTCCATGTCTTCCCACCATCGAAGGTTTCAAGGAGGGCGGCATTGCTTCCAACGATGTAGCCAGTATTTTCATCGACGAAGCCAATCCCGAAAAGTTCAAACACATTGCCGCTGACCTGTGGTTTCCACGTTTTCCCACCATCGTTGGTGTGTAAAATCGTTCCAGATAGACCGATGGCCCAGCCGAGTTGGTCATTGAAGAAATCAATTTTTGTCAAGTGGTTGTTGCTTGAAACGACGTCCCACGTTACGCCCCCATCTGTGGTATGCAAAACAGTCGCGTAGTCGCCAACAATCCACCCTTCTTGAGGTGAAACCATCTGGACACCACTCAGCCGATTGGGGACCGGTCTCGGATCCAGCGGCTCCCAATTTTTACCGCCATCGGTTGTCCTCAGAATCACGCCAAATTCCGCGGCTGCAAGTCCAAGATTCGAGTCGATGAAATGAATATCCCAAATCGGTTCAGGCATACCGTTGGAGTTGGGAACCTTGCTTTCTTGAGCCTCCCACGTTGCGCCACCGTTGGCTGTATGAATGAGCGCACCGTTTCCGCCTGACGCCCATCCTTCTTTATCGTTGAGCATGAAAAGCGCGTCGAGGGAGGAAGCCGTGCCGCTCTTCTGGAATGACCAGGTTGCGCCGCCATCAGTGGTATGGATGGTGGTTCCAGCATCTCCAGACGCCCAACCGACTTGAGGGGTCACAAAATGAATGCCCTGAATCCCGTTGTTCGTACCTGTATCTTGTCGTGGTGTCCAAGTCTTGCCGCCATCTTTGGTATGAACAATCAGCCCTCCATCGCCGCCTGCCCATCCATTTTGTTGGTCAATAAAAAACAGGGATGACAATGCAGCATGCGTACCGGTCATGAGCTTGCTCCAAGTGCCACCGCCATCCATTGTCTTCAGAACTGTGCCGTTATCTCCAGCAATCCACCCCGTTCGTGTGTCAACAAAATGGACTTTATGGAGATCCATTTCAAACGGTAGAGATTGTTCTTTCCAAGTCTTTCCACCGTCTTGTGTGCTCAAAATCGTTGACTTTGATCCAACAATCCAGCCATGTTGCGGATCGGTGAAGTAGACATCCAAGAAGGAGGATTGCCATGTTCCTCCACGAACAGATGTCCACGTTTTCGATTCTGCAAAGGTGAACGCGATAGGAAGAAGCAACAGCACTGCCGTGACTGAAACTAATCTCCCAATGTACTTTTTTCTCTTTATCATTTTCATTTTGTAATCTCCCGTATATTCTTGTGGCAAAATCCACAAAGATTGCATCTTGTGAGTTGTTAAGTAGGGGCGAGGCATCCCCGCCCCTACCCAACCGTGAAATGAACCATCCCATCCTCCTTTGGCGAAAAAGTATTATACAATCATCCATATCACCCGTCAA
>JADFGN010000422.1 GCA_022567695.1 Candidatus Poribacteria bacterium
TTACGATAGGACAGGAACTACGTCCGTCGCCTGGCTCTTGACCGCGGACTCTTTGCAGGCAGCGGCCAGGATTCTTAAAGCCCATAGAGATCGGTTTGATCCCACGCAATTGAACGTGGGTGACAATGTGCCGGATGAGGGCAAGGTACTCTTTCCAGAGCTCATGCTTAAGGGTTTTGCCGTCGAAAACCTGCTAAAGGCCTTGTGGCTGAAACACGGCAACAAGCTAGCTGTGGGCGGAAAGTATGTGGGAATCAAAGGTGCAGCAAATCATGACCTGCTACAACTTGCTGACACCGTCGGGCTTCATTTCAACCGTCGGGAAAGGGACGTTCTGAAGCGCCTCTCTATCATCATGACTTCTAGCGGTCGGTACCCGATTCCACGAGATTGGTCGGCTCGAAGGATTCAGAAGCTTCATGGTGGCGGCAAGGGGATTCCGACATTTTGGCAGTGTCCGACAGATGATCAAACACTCGAAGGCGTGGTCGAATCCCTTGAAAAGGAATTCGATGAGTAGCGCAGCTTAATGTGGTTCCCTCTCCCACAAAGACGAATCCGAATCATGCAACATTAAATGGT
Source organism: Candidatus Poribacteria bacterium (assembly GCA_022567695.1). GTDB lineage: Bacteria > Poribacteria > WGA-4E > WGA-4E > PCPOR2b > JADFGN01. The sequence continues at coordinate 583 of JADFGN010000422.1, forward strand.
TTAACACCAGATCAAGCGAGCCAACTCTTTCGTCCGACAATTAAGAACCCCAGTAAACGGAATACATAATTTTGGAGCGAACAAATGTCTACCGCCAAAATATATGCTGACTTTCAGAATTTAGATGATTTCAACCGCTTAAAATTAACATCTGCTGGAACCCTTGAAGATCTTGCGAACCAAGGCATTGAATTGAGAGAAGATATGTCTCTTACTTTCTATACTGATGATGCTGATGACCAAGGGCAACCTGATGAATTGCTTGTTGAAGGAAGCACACATTACAACGAAGAGGAACAATGTTGGGTTGCCTCTATTGATTGGTCTGCTATTCGCCACGCTTCTGAGGACAAATCGCAGGATTCGGTACCGCTGTTCCATGCAGCAGATAGTGGAGACGGATGACGCTTATAATGTACGGCATTATTTTTCGGGAGGTAATATTCCACTGGTATTGCGCCCGGAGGCCTTTATAGAGTGGGTGCGGAATACGCTGGTCGGATTGTATCGTATTAGAATTCCTTAAAAATCATAAACAATGCTAAACCGATGGCTACCAAAAGTATCCTCTATACCACCGATCGGGAAAACGAATCCATAGTCAATTCGGATGCTCTGGCTCGGCCGATATCCCCCACCAAGCGTCAGGTTCGCGCCCCACGCCAGATTTTCTAATCTGAACCCACCACGTAGCAATACATTCCCACCATCGAATTGTTGTTCGAGACCGACCTTGACATCAACCTGATTTTCCTTGAAGACGAGATCCATTCCCCATGTGGAGTTTGCGCCCAAAATTCCGATACCGAGTGTTACCTGCAAAGTGAGATTTTCTGTCGCTATCGATTGCGTGGAAACAATGTCAGGGGTATTCAGGTTCTGCAAGGATAGGGCAATCGGGGTATTCGCTGATGGACGAAAGATAATTCCAGCATCAAAGCTCAAACGGGTACGCCCCGGCAAATCTTCAACAATTCTCCCATCCGCCCCAAAAGTTGGCGCGGTGTCCCAATTCAGCAGCTTTAAAGAACCGCCAAGTACAAGAGAGCGTTTCTCCTCCGATCCGACTTCGAAACGCTTGGCAATTCCAATGACAACATAATTTTCCGAATAGAGATGACTCACGTTTAACCGCTTCCAGAGTCCTCCCAATGTTCCTTTACCGGATTGAGAAGTGGCATAGCTGATGAGATGTTGCGTAATAGAAGTTTCATCACTCAAGCCAGCGTGCAATATCGCCATCGTTGCTGAGAGTTGCTGTGAGGGGACGTTCGATATGGACGCCGGATTGACAAGCAAACCGTCGGATTCGCTCCCAATTGCTGTAAATGCCCCTCCCATTGCAAAGGCGCGGGCACCGATAAATTGATCATCAAAGGCTGAATAGGTGAAGGAAGATAATCCTGTCACGCCCAAGATTAAGAAAAACAGGTAAATTAGGAAATGCAAAGAAGGAAATTGGAAAACAGGAAAATTGAGAAATTGGGAAATTCCTTTCTGTTTCATTTCCTTCAGTTGTCCTTAATCGCTTAGTTTTCTTTGTTCTGACTCATTCATCATTTCCCGACGACGATAACACCATTTTGGACTTGCGAGCCGAGTAAAATCTGATAAATGTAGGGGCCGATATTGACAATCCGTCCCGTCCGATCTCTGCCGTCCCATTCGACACTGATTGAATTGGAATTGACGACTGTGCGATTGATCAAGGTCCGGATCAGCTTGTTATGCAAGTCATAAATTTCAACAACGAGTTCCAGCGATTCTGTCTGCAAAGTATCTGGATTTACGATCGTCAATCGCGTGGTGTCGGCAATTCCATTTCCATCCGGCGAAAACGGATTGAAACTCCACAAGGCTCGAAGCTCCAGTTCGGGTACAGCCTGAAACAGCGCAAATTGCGCGATATAATTGAGTTCCAAGCCAACTGTCTGTCGATTCACATCGATTTGACCACCTGCGAGTTGCCACTCTTGGGAGGAGGGAGCCCACGCAAAAATTTGAAGATCTGCTTCCTGACTGACGCCAGCGGATATCAGATCTGACTCTGTATAGCTCAATTCTAAGAACAAAGGTTGCTCAAATACGAACTGATCAAGGACAACAAACGGTACAATTTTTGCGCCGGAGGCGTCGAAGAATTCTACCTCATTGAGTTGAACATTATTAACCTGTTTGTCCTCTGTGATTTCCAGACGGATATAGCGTGCAGTTGGTCGCGTCGGTAGTTCAATGGAGGTTAATCCATCCCCAAAATCTGAAAACTCAAGGATTTCTGTAAAGTTGACGTTATCGTTAGAAATCAGGATATTTGCGCGCTCCGGACCGAAAGATTGCTCATCTATTACATTCGCATGGACATCTATTCGGCTGACTGTACGCCGATCTCCAAGATCGATTGTCAGGTGAATTGGCAACGGCACAAGCCCTGCCATCCATGTGGATGGTGGTTCTAAGATTCCATCGACCGCAAGGGTTGGTGGCTGATTTGAAAGAGAACTTGTCGCTTCAACAGCAAACCTTCCTTGCTTGAGGGCTTGAAATCGATAAACAACCACCGGTGAAGTCGCTTTGGCAATACGGGTGTTTGTTAGATACGACAAAGGCGGAACATCAGCCGGTGGGATGGAGAAGAATTGTAGCTTTTTAATATCCCCCTCAAATGCACTTGCCGGGATAACAATCTTCGCTTGACTTCCATCGCTTAAAATGAAACGCCCTTCATCAGCCACTTCAGGTCGTAGCACCGAAAGGAAGATCGGCGAAATAGATTCCACAGCCTGATTTTCCGGGAGTGCTGCAAGCGTGGGTGAAAGCGGTCTTGCGAAAAGTGAAATCGGGTTTTTGCCTTCTTTGAGACGCATCTCGATCGAAAAAAACGCACTGTCTTGTTGAGTGAAATTCACTAAGATTGACACATCTTGAACGCTTGCCGGTATAGTCCGATCACTGGCGTCCAGAAATTCGATAGATTGGATTATAATTCCCCTGCGTTGCCAACCTTCAAGCATATCGATTTGAATGAATTGAGCCGTAACGGGCGATAGAAAATCAACGACCATGCGATGGAAACCGGGATGGAGGCTGGATGGTACATTAAAGACCTGGCTCTCTTGGAAGTTAGAATTTTCCTGAGAAAAGGAAACACGGATGCGTCTGGGTCCGAAGGAAAATTCACTATCAATTACCGGGCGGATCAACATCCTTTTGAGCTGTTGCGGGCTTCCAACATCCACAACCATGGAATAGATGGAATGTACCAATTGGGTAGAATCACGTCCGTCTGCAGGGAAATTCGTCGAAACGATAACTCCAGAAGGTGTGTTTGTCGAAACGATAATTTCCGCTATAGAGGACTTAACAACTCCGTCAATCTGAAGAATTTGATTGTTTGTGGAAAAATCGGTCGTCGGACGTAGAATGGAGAGATCAATGAAGGCACTGGTCCTACCAGAACTAAAGGAGAGAAAAACAAGTGTAAGTAACGAAATGCGTAAACATATAATACGAACTAGCATTCCAAGGCCAAGGGAGAGGAAGTTAGGTTGGTCATCAAGCAGGGGATTGCTTTGGAAACAAGGGTAAGTGTAGCATATCATCGATAGAACTGCAAGCGAAATTCTATTGACATTTTTTTAGAATTTTGATACAATCACCATTACTCGTTTGTTTGAGAAGATTCAGCAAGAACTTAATTGGTGAGAGTGTATAGCGGAAAGAGAATGGAAGGTGAGCAATCTGTGAAGGATGAACGTGAATTTACAATACCTCAAGTTGATGGCGAATCGGTAGGCGATGACCTCGAATTTGGAGGAGACAATCAGTTTTCACCCATCGAGGAATCGGATGAAGAGCGCGAAGACATCGGGGCAGAAGACACGGACGATTTGCCTGTGGCTCGTGGATTACAAGGCAATGTAGCTGGTATAGATGAGAATTTCTCGTACCTTCAGGAAATTGCCCGCACTCCCTTGCTCACGTTTGATGAAGAGGTTGAACTCTTTCATCAATTTGAAGTCGAAAGACAAAAGATTACAGAATTATTGAGCCAGCTTCCACCTTCTATTTTAGAAAATGTACACTTCAAAGAGAATCGGCGACTCGGTACAAAATGGCAGAGTAAGACGGGCTGTTGGTGGAGTCCGATGAACATCCACGCAATTTTGGAGCAGATTCAAAAAGAAATCAAAGCCTACGACCACATAAATCAAGTGCCCCTTGTCAACAATCAATTGAAACTTTGGGTGACATTGCAAGACGCCGCCCAACAGATGCAGGATGCAAAGCTGAAGATCGTTGAAGCGAACCTCCTTCTCGTTGCAAGCGTTGCCAAGCGACATTATTATCCAAGATTATCGCTTTCATTTCTCGATCTCATGCAAGAGGGAAGCATCGGGCTAATGAAAGCAGTCGAAAAATTTGATCTCAAGCGAGGATACCGTTTTAGTACCTACGCAACGTGGTGGATTATGCAGTCGATTACCCGAGCACTTCACCGACAAAGCCAAACAATTCGTGTTCCCGATTACATCGGGGAAGCACGCCGAGCTATCAAGAAAGCCCAGACAAAACTTTCCAGCGAACTGGAACGCACGCCAGAAATCAGTGAAATCGCCAAAGCGGCCAATATTCCTGAAGGTCGCGTGATCCAGATTCTCCAAAGCACCAGACATACGATTTCCCTTTCTTTACCTTTGAGTGAGTCATCACCTAATACGACCATTTCTGATTTACTACCTGATGAATCACAATTAACCCCTGAAGAGGAATTTATTGTTCACGCAGAAGAGGAACTGCTCGAAAGGGTTTTGGGCACATTGACACGCCGTGAAGCCACCGTTATTAAGCTCCGCTACGGCTTGATTAACGGCACGGAACATACGCTCGCTCAAATTGGCAGAGAACTCGGAATTAGCCGCGAAAGGGTCCGGCAGATTGAAGTTGAAGCGCTTCGCCGGTTACGTCATCCAGCTCGTGCGGAATATCTCAAGGAATTGCTTTAGGAATGGAGCTGTCCAGCTCCGCACTCCGGACGTACAGGCAGAATGGTGAACAAAGGATAATAGAATGCCGAGATTGACTGAACAGGAACAGCAAGAGATTATCCGCTATATCGAAGCGGATAAACCACTGCCGGACAAATACCGTTTCCTCTTATTCGAGGACAAGCGCGAGGTAGAACTGGTCTGGAATGGCAAGACCAGCGAGGTATGCAATATCGTTCTCCCGTTTCAAGTGATTGAGCAGATCGACGAACCGCGGGCCGAAAAGCCGGAAGACACCGAGTCCCAAATGTTTCTTTTCGACGAACGCGGCCGCCAGCTCAAAGGCTGGACGAATAAACTCATTTGGGGTGAGAACAAGCTGATTCTCTCGTCACTGAAGAACGGGCCACTGCGGGAGGAGATCGAGGCCCAGGGCGGGCTGAAACTGATTTACATTGACCCCCCTTTCGACGTGGGCGCAGATTTCTCGATGGACATCGAGATTGGCAGCGACACCTTCACCAAGAAGCCCAATATCCTCGAAGAAATCGCTTACCGTGATACCTGGGGCAAGGGCGCGGATTCCTTCATTGCCATGATCTACGAACGGCTCGTCCTCATGCGGGATCTGCTGGCCAAGGATGGGAGCATTTATGTGCATTGTGATTGGCGGGTTAATGCTTACATGCGTCTTGTTATGGATGAGATCTTTGGGAAAGAGAGATTCATTAACCAGATCATTTGGAAGCGAAGCCATGCCCATAGCGATTCCAAGCAAGGGACTTCACATTTTGGGAGACTGCATGACGTGCTTTACTTGTTCACTAAGTCTCAAACAACTGTGTTCAATCAGCAATACACGCCTTACGAGAAGGAATACATCGACAAGTATTACAAGACTATTGAACCTGAGACTGGCCGCAGATATTGGCTTGACAATCTTCAGGGACCAGGAGGTGCAAAAAAGGGCAATCCTCAGTACAAGGTCATGGGGGTGACACGTTATTGGAGATACAGCCAAGAAAACATGGCCCGGCTAATAGAAGAGGGCCG
>JADFGN010000423.1 GCA_022567695.1 Candidatus Poribacteria bacterium
TCGAATCCCGCACGAAAAAAATTAGCGACAGACGATTCTCATATTGGTGCCTCTTGGCGAGCCATTTTGATTGGTCTCCTGCTAATCATCCCCAATACCTATTGGATTATGGATTCGGCGGGGCAAGGCTATCCAACCACCGTTTCTCTCTACTTCAACGTCATTTTCTCCATCTTTATCCCTACTGTGCTGAATTTGCTGGTGGTGCGAATTTACCCAAGATTCGCCGCAAAACAGGGAGAATTGCTAACAATTTATGTGATGTTGGCGATTGCGTCTTCAATCGCGGGGCACGATGTCCTGCGCGTGCTCATCCCGATGATTCCCCATGCGTTCTGGCACGCTACTCCAGAAAACGATTGGGCAGACCTGTTCCATCGATACATTCCAGATTGGATTGCGGTTAAAGATCGAGATTTCTTAACAGACTACTACCGTGGGGAATCAACATTCTATCAATGGGAAGTGGTGCAGGGATGGCTGCTCCCAACGCTTGTGTGGGGAAGTTTCTTGTGCGTCATGATATTCGTCATGGTCTGTATCAACAGTCTGGTGCGCAAGCAATGGACGGAGCATGAGAAGCTAAGTTATCCAATCATTCAGCTCCCTCTCGAAATGACATCAGGAGGAGGCGCGTCAGGCATTTTGACGAGCAAAGTGATGTGGCTCGGATTTGGTGTGGCTGGCGCAATCGACATCCTCAACGGGCTTCATCATCTATATCCCGTTGTGCCAAGCTTAGGAGGAAGGCTATATGACCTGCGACCTTTCTTCACGCAAAAACCGTGGAGCGCAGTCGGCTGGAGTCCTGTTGCGGTTTTCCCGTTCGCTGTTGGGATGGCGTTCTTCATTCCCTTAGATCTCTCATTCTCCTGCTGGTTTTTCTATCTCTTCTGGAAAGTCGAGCGAATTTTCGGGGATGCACTCGGGCTGAGAAGCCTGCCCAATTTTCCCTTCATTGATGAACAATCTTTTGGAGCATACATCGGACTTTGCATCATCGCGATTATTACGACCCGAAAGCACCTTGGGCGTGTTATCCGTAAATTTTTTACAAACGACCCGACGATCGACGATTCCGATGAACCCATGCCTTACCGTGTGGCAGTCCTTGGGTTAATTGGAAGCCTCCTCTTTATTATGCTATTTTGCAAGGCAGCGGGGATGTCAGTTTGGGTGGTGTTGGTCTTCTTCGGCATCTACTACGCAATCTCGACGGCGGTAACACGCATGAGAGCAGAATTGGGTTCACCGGTTCATGACCTGCACTTTATTGGGCCGGATGAAATGATGCCGCGTATCTTCGGCACGCGCTTCCTCGGTGCCCAAAACCTTACGATGTTTGCCTACTTCTTCTTCTTCAACCGCGCCTATCGCGGCCACCCGATGCCGCACATACTTGAGGGGTATAAGCTCGCAGAACGCACCGGAATCAACAATCGCCGGTTGCTGATTGCCATACTGCTTGCAATCGTTGTGGGGACATTTGCCTCTTTTTGGTCATATTACCACATCGCTTACGTTGAAGGCGCGAGAAACTGGTTTGCGTCCCGTCCTTTTAATCGGCTCCAAAGCTGGCTGATTTCACCGCGTGCGCCTGATTATCCTGCAATCGTCGCTATGATTGTCGGACTCAGCATCACCTTCTTCTTGATGATTATGCGAATGCGCATGTTCTGGTGGCCCTTTCATCCCGCGGGTTTTGCAGTCTCAAGTAGTTGGTCAATGAACGTCTTTTGGTTTTCAATTTTGGTCAGCTCTGTCATCAAATGGATTATCTTAAGGCATGGCGGGGTGAGTACACATCGAAAGGCTATCCCGTTTTTCTTGGGATTGATTTTAGGGGAATTCATCATTGGCAGCATTTGGAGCCTCATTGGGATAACAATCAACCGCCCGATGTATCGATTCCTGTTCTGATTCACCCAAGCAAGGTTCGGTGGGAGTTTCATTGCTCATGCTTTTGTCGTGTTCTGTCCTGCCGTTCTTGGCGTTTCATTTGCCAATCCGCATCCGGTTCGGTCTTCCACCGATTGTGCATCCAAAGCCATTGGGCGGGATATTGCCGGATGTAATCCTCAAGACGCTTCAGCAAGCGAGCCGTATTGATTTGCACATCTTGCTCAAAATTTCCCGAAGTTTCAAGCGCAAGTGGCGGAGAGATGTGTACACAATGCCGATCATCAGGTTGACGAATATCTAACGAGAAAAGAATCGGTGCTCCTGTTTTAAGCGCGAATGTCACCGGTCCTCGCACGGCTGAAGCAGGCTTCTCGAAGAAATCCACAAAAATCCCTTCCCGGCCAGCGTTCTGATCGGCAAAGAAACCGATGGCATAATTCTCCTTGAGAGCACGTAAGGTTTCCCTAACGGCTTGCTTACGCGGGATAAGTTCCAAGCTCAAATGCTGCCGATATTGCCAGAGGAGTGCATCGAGGCGTTTATTTTTAATCGGGAAGGCGATTGCCTTTGCTTGATTCGGAATGAGCGCACCGTAGACCAGTGCAAGAAGTTCCCAATTCCCAAAATGCGTCAGAAACACAATCGCGCCCTTTCCCTGATTGAGGGCTTGGCAGAGGTTCTCTTTCCCCTCAACAGTCACCTCCCGCCAGATATTATCGAAAGTCAATTTCGGAAACCGAAGAAATTCCACTCCCATTTTACCCAGATTGATAAAACTTTCTCGACAAATCTTTTGACTTTCTTCATCTGACAGCACATCTCGGAACGCGATTTGCAAATTGTCTAAAGCAATCTGACGACGTTTCTTGAGGACAATGTAGAGTAAGCGACCAATGCCACTCCCGATGATCATTGTCAATCGCTTGGGCAAACGGCGGAAAGACCAAGCTAATGTGCAGGTGGTAAAGTAGACAAACCAGTCCATTGGTGGTGAACTCAAATGCTTGAAGTTTCTGATTTAGTGTGCCGGAGAGTGTAGCATAGGCAGTGTTGAATCTCAAGGAAAAGTTTTCTGCGCTTGACAATGAATAGAACGTGTAATAAAATTTGAGAACCAATCTTCGGTACAATTGAGGTGAGAAGGAGGGGGTGATGGAAATGAAAAAGCGTAAAGATGGGATATGGCACGCTGTCTTCGACAAAACGCATAACGCAAAATTTGAACGAGACATCGTTGAGGTGTTAAAAGAGGTGTCGATTTTCGAGGAATTGACTCGTCGGGAAATTCATAATATCGCTCGCATCGCTTACCCGCGTGACTATAACGAAGGTGAAGTCGTTATCCATGAAGGCGAAGCTGCAGCGGGGATGTATATTATTATGGACGGAGAAGTGGAAGTTACCAAGAAATCGGAGGATGGAATAATCATTCAGTTGGCAACATTTGGAGATGGCACATTCTTTGGTGATGTTGGTTTGTTGGATAATGCCCCGCGAACCGCAACAGTCACGGCGACCCGAGACTCAAGGATTATCGGGTTCTTTCGCCCAGAGTTGCTGAAGTTGATGGATTTTGCTCCCAAGTTAGCTTCTAAAGTGATCTTCAAACTCGCCCAAGTCTTAGCAGCTCGCCTACGGTTTACGAACAACGCACTTGAAAACGCGCAAAAAGAGATTGACCAATTGAAAATGTCACAAGACAGACCGAATCAGATTAACAGTGAAGCATCAGTGTAGTCCATAGTTTTGAGTGAACCCTTACCTTCACTACCGACAATTATTTTTTTAACTAATTTTCGGGAATAAATTTCCGCAAGAGATTAGTTAGTTATCATGCAGGGCCTGTGGTTTGAAATATATACTTTAATAGAGAAATTTAGTTAAGGAGAAATTGATGGGCGAATCTGACAATCATCAAGCGGAACCAAATGCAACTTCAGAGAACTCGAAAGCACTCGCGCCTACAGAACAATCTTACACAGATGCTGCCGTGTTAGCAACAGAGACAATCATTCCACTTGCCCAAAACCTTGAGACGACAGCAGTATCCATGAAAGTCGTAGCACGTGAAAGTCATGAACAAACACGTCATATTCAATCCGTAAGCGCAACGCTGAAGTTCATTGCCTTTGGGATGGCGTTAATGACGTTAGCCGTTCTTGTCGGCGTTATTTATTTGCTTCGGGATGTTCTCGCACTCGTCGTCGTTGCTTTCCTCATCGCCTACATATTGGGCCCAATCGTCGATATGGTTGAACGTCGGGGAGTGAACCGTACCCTCGTTGTTATCATCGTCACCCTGATAATCATTGGTAGTCTTGTCGCGCTTTCAACCGTCACCGTTAATAGCATTGTGGGACAAGTCGTAAAAATTAGCGAAGATGTCCAAGATCCAGAAATACGTGAGCGGATTTCCCATAACGTTGCAGAGTGGCTGAATCGGTGTCCTGAATTTATTCGTACGCAACTGCTTGCATATTTTGAAAGGCGCGAGGTGACTGAACGCGCGATCAAGGAGTTGACGTCTGCTAGCCCAACCGATGTCGCCATCGAAAATAACGGCGTCATTGAACTCACGATTCCAGAGGCAGAGGCCCCTCCAACGCAGATTGAGGATGAATGGGTCATGAGACTCGTTACGCTTGTGCAGACAAAAATTTCAGGGTATATTATTAAAGAATCTCAACAGATTCTAAGTGCCATTAGTAGTTCTGCGAAAGGCGCGCTTTCAGCTTTTACAACAAGCATCATCATTGTGTTTCTGACCTTCTTTATTCTCAATGGTGGGCCCCAAATAAAGAAGGCGTTCATTCAGATGGTGCCGAATCGTTTCTTTGAGGCAACCTTGATTTTAATCGATGGACTCGATAAACAACTCGGCGATTATCTTCGTAGCCGTCTGCTGGAGACGGCTGCGCTTTCGCTTCTTTTTTCGATCGGATATTGGATCTTGGGACTGCGTTTCGTGGTTCTTTTGGGAATTATCGCAGGACTGGCAAATCTGATTCCTTACATCGGTCCATTCATTGGTGCGATTCCTGCGCTAATCGTTGTTTTTCTCGGTTCTCGCTTCGGCATTGGCTGGAGTTTATTAGCGGTTCTCGCATTAACACTTGGCGGGCAACTCATAGATAACGCCATTATTTTTCCCTTAGTTGTTGGGAAAAGCGTTGAATTGGGTCCAGTGACGACAGTTGTTGTTGTCTTACTTGGGGAACAGTTGCTGGGATTGGTGGGATTGCTAATCGCGGTGCCGATTGCCGCGATGATCAAGTTAATCTGCCAAGAGGTGTATACGGAGTTCAAAGGATACACCCGATCTATTGTCCACGGGCATTGACATCAACCGACGCGATGCAGAATCTTAGACCTGACAGGTTTACCAAACCTGTCAGGTCTGGCGTCTCCAAACCCGAATCGAATTTAACTTGACAATGTTAAATTAGCAAACTCGATCCACTGGTAGCCCAACTTTCTAAGTTGGCGACATCTGGTGAAAACCAAGATAGAATCTTGGGCTACCGGGAAACTTAACATTGTCGAATTAGTTGGGAAGTGTTAAGGTAACTCCCTAAAAGCAGGGAAGGATTGCTCCGCTTCCCACGCTCCCATCAGGACTAACGGCGCCCAATAGAACGGATTTGGTGCCATGCGCCGGACGAAGTTCATAGCCTCCCGGAAGGCGACTGGCATCGGTTGTCGATCTTGCATCCAGCTTTGATAAAAGGCTTCAGCAAAGAGGCATGCGTAACCATCATCGAGGGGCCACAGGCTGGCAATGACGGTCGGTGCGCCGGCGGAGAGGAATGCCCGCACCAACGCCATCAGTTCATCGGTGTGTTCAGGAAGAGACGCAGCACCGTCACAGGAACTGAGGTAGACCAACGCCACTTGCGAGAGATCGATTCGATTCATAATCTCTAACGCGGTCAGGCGGCGGTCTGCCATCTCCATACCGGAACGAAGGAAGTCGTGTGGTTCTAGTTGGGAATGGCACGCGGTGTGGACGATTCCGGTTTCTGGCACGTTGTCAATGATTCGTTGGGCCGTGGCTTCATCTCGAAGGAAAAGCTTGACGTGGATGTGTTGGGTTTTCAGGAGTTCAGCAACCTTGTGTGCTTCCATTTCTGCGCTGATGAGATCGCCCGTTGGATTGCCGATCAGGAGTGCATTGCCCGTAATCGGTTTGCGTCGCTTGGCGAATTCTCCGGCAAGCGCGGCTGAAGGTAGGTAAGCAATCGGGACGTGCTCAATCAGTGGCTTGCCGTTCCAAATGGCGGCGTGGAGCGGAAGCAGATTCAGCCAACTGTGCGGTGAAAAAATCAACTCCGTTGGTTGCCACGCTTCCAGATAGCTTGCCCACGGCGCGACTAACTGCGACATCTCATTGGGGAACCGCTCGAATTGCGCTTTGGCGTTTCGTTCCGCTTCGGGAGATGGTGCCGCTTCGCCGCGAATTTGCGCCCGCGTCAGTGGACGCAGGATTCGTGAGGCGTGCGACAGGGTCTCCGCCATCTGCGGCAGGGTAGGCTGTTCAACAGAAAATCGCACCACAGTCGGTGCGTTGTCTTCCCAGAGAGGGACAAGGAATGCAGTAACGTCGGAGTTACCGGTTGTGAAGAATTCGACAAGGAGGGTTTTTTTGACCTCACCCCCGGCCTGACCTCCCCCAACCCCTCCTGAGAGAAGGGGAGACCTACAAG
>JADFGN010000424.1 GCA_022567695.1 Candidatus Poribacteria bacterium
GAAGGCTAGACAATGTGTGGCTTTTTTCACCGTAGGCGACCTTGGTCGACACGCTTTCGATGCCTTCAAGTCCCTGTGCGATAGCGGCATACCGCGCATCCTGCATTCTAGACCGCTTCTCATGGTCTGTGTCAAACCAGATGTCGATAGCCGTCACAAGCCCGATAATCTCCTGCCGGTCTACCTTCATCCCTCTCCCGATTGGGCGAGGACCAATGAAGCCATGGGCGGTCACCGCCTCGATCAGATCTTTCCTACCACATGCAAACCCTGTGGAGTGCGGCGCATTGAAGTATTTTCCGCCAAAACAGACCAGGTCAGCCGACTGGGCATTCCGCCGGAAGTAGTCAATCGGATAGATCTGGGAAGCGCCATCAGCGATGACAAGCGCATCGTGTGCGTGAGCGATCTCGACGACCTCTTCGAGAGGGACAGCGTTCCCCTGGTCAGGCTGAATCAGGTAGGCGACAGCCGCCGTATTGGGTCCAATAGCCTTCTCCAGTTGCTCTGAAGTGCAGCCGCCCTCATCCCCCACAATCACCAGCTTGCTGCCGGGCACCGTGTAAGCCCGGTCGTAGCCGTATCGCTGCTTCTTTTGGAGGATAATTTCGTTCTTTAACCCGGTAGTATCTGGGAGTTGGGCTCGCTTGTCCGAGTCATTGCCAGTCATAACGGTAGCAGAAGAAAGCACAAGCGCGGCGTAGCAGCCCGCAGTAATGTACGCGGCCTCAACGCCCAAGAGTGAAGCGATGTGCTCTCCAGATTTTGCAAGGAGTTCCTCCATCTCTACATAGCTTGCACTGGCCTCTTCCATAGCCTTCCTCACCGCGTGCGAAGGCGTAGACCCACCGCGCACGGTTTGATTACCCGTCGCGTTGATGACAGGTTGTGCGCCCAGCTTTTTGTACACGTTACCCCAATTGCTGTCAGTCATTGTAATCTCCTTTATATGAGTATTGACGTGGAGCGAATAAAGAAAACCCTATCGACTTTGAAACACAGTCTAACAGAAGACAAACGGCATGTCAATTCTTTTCTGACATTTGCAATATCGCTTTCTGGACACCTAATCTTTTCATTTACCTATAGTCGGTCTGTCTGGCAGATCTACAGCTTCTGTAATATGATGGGCATTCTCAAAGAGTTGTTTGAAGCGCAGGGCTGTGTTTCGCCGTGCCTCATCATCTCGTACTTCGATAAAAAGCGGCGCACGGGTTATCTGATGAGTTGACCATGCCCAGAGGAAACCAGCGTAAGAGATGCGCCTGCTAAAGAAGCTTGCCACCTCCCTGTGATTGGAGAGTTTACCTGTTTCAGGATGGGTATCAACTTGGTGGATGTGATAGCCGAGGATGCGCCGACCAAGACGGGCGTACCAGTCACACAGCGGTTGCATGTTATCCAAATCTCCGCCGTTATTCCGTGCGTGTCCGATGTCAAAAAGTGAGCCGACCATGGCTTCTGGAATGTCGTTCATGTTCATAATTCGGGTGACTGCGTCTATCCAGCGAAGATATTCATCGATTTTGGTCGCAAACTTTCGGTGAGGCGCATTGACGGGCGTGCCGGGGGCGTTATGGATATTTTCGATGGCGATGCGGATTCCTTCACGAGCGGGGTCCCGAAAAAGCCGAGCGTAAACCGCCTCAAACTCCCGATAGAGTGCGGTGGGCAAAATTACGTCTCCCTCGATTCGTTCCATATCAAAAGCCGGTGCTTGAGGGACATGTATCGTAAGGCTGTTGACTCCTGAATCGAGGGCGCAATCAAGATGTGACCGTAGCGTATCTTCACCCTCGATTCGATTGCTGGCGGGATTCCATGTCAAGCTGGGAAGGTGGTAGGATAGGAAAAGCGGTCCGCCATCTCGCAAACGCTGAAGGGCATCCGCAAGGGCATGCCGAGAGAAATCGAGATCTCTTGGGCGGAGTTCAACACATGAAAGCCCAAAATCGAAGGTCTCTCTGGCAGCGTCCACAGGGTCGCCATGAATTGACCAGCCTACCGGTGCAATGCCGTCGGGTAGGTCTGCGGGAAGTAGCTGGACAGTGGAAGGCCACGGATAAAACTGCTCAGACCATTCGCCATGCTTCGAGCTTTCAAGGAGACTGATTCCGGGTAGGTCTCCAATCGCTTTATCGGGGTCTAACCCCCGGGCGGTAATTTCCAGACAACCATCTACATACCGCCTTCGGTGGCGATGAATATGCCCTGCCACAAATAGTATCATATGATCCCATGATGCTTGGATGCCTGAAGCCAACTCGGTTTCAGGCATCGGTTGAAAGGAAGAGTACAACGTAGCTGCACCGAGGAACATATCTTGATGACAGCTTGCTGTTTTTCTTTTTGGATTCGTCGCTTCGCACTGTTTAGTGAGTGTTGAGTGTGACCTATTCGCCCACTCTTAACATGTCAAGCTAGAATTCTGTTTATTTTCGTCGATTTGCGCGAGTGGGTGAAGTCTACCGCCCCACCAGGGCGTGTTATTCGTGGATTTCAGTTTCTCGTCGTCTCAGAATCTTAACCAGAAACCGCTGATTTTATCCGATAAATGTCACATTTATTTTGCCAAGAGTACCGCAACTCCTCCTCCCCTGTTGCGTCTTCCAAACTTTATGATAGATTCACGTGGAGAGTTATGTTAGAATGATGCCGTTTTTGGAATTCATCAAAACCAGGAGGTTTCTTATGTCTTATCGCGTGGTCATTATTGGAGCTGGTGGGAGAGGACGACATTGGATACGACTGACGAGCGCACATGACGGCTTTCAACCTGTAGCGATTGTGGATCCGGTGGAGGCGGTACATCAGAGAGTCGCCGAGGAATATCCCGACCTCGGGCTCCAGGCGTTTAAGAGCGTTGAGGAAGCCGCGGAGAACGTAGAAGCGGATATAGCTGTTATCGCAGCGATTTCGTGGCATCGTCGGGAAAATGGGCTTGCAGCTCTGGATGCAGGATGGCACATTCTAGTGGAAAAACCCTTTGCGCTTTCAATCGATGACGCCAAGGCAGTCGTGAATAAAGGAAAGGAAAAAGGGCTTGTTGTTTCGGCAGGACAGAATTACCGTTTCGGTAGAGACGTTGGAACGATGCAACAACTCATTGCTAACGGTGATTTGGGAAAAGTTGGTCATGGGGTTTTCGTTCGCCATCGCAAACGCTACGGCGGTAACACATATCAGAAGGATATGCCGCACAACTACCTTTGGGAAATGGGAGTACATGACCTGGATATGGTACGTTTCACCTTGGGCCTGAAGCCGCTTCGTGTGACGGGATTCAGCTTTCTGCCACCGTGGGGAGACTTCACGCGGGAAACAACTGTCAGCGCTTTGTACGAATTTGAGGAGGACGTTAAGGTCAGCTACTTCGGCGCATGGGCATCGCACATCCCTGAATTTCATTGGCGGATTGACGGCAGCGAAGGCTCGTTACGGCTTACGAATGGGCTGGAATGTGGAAAGCCTGAAGATGGGGAATGGAAAGGGGTTGAATTTCCAGGTGAGTTTGGAGGGGATAACGCGCTGCTGAATGAACTTGCGGAAGCGATTCAGACGGGCGGGGAGACAAGCACGAGTGGTGCTGATAATCTGTGGACGATTGGGATGATGGACGCGGTCGTGAAGTCCACCGAGGCAGGGGGAGAGCCTGTTTCGATTACAGAGATGATTGAAAGCTAAGGTCTGATGCTTTTTAGGATGAGTTCTTCATCCTTGACTGTCAGCGAAATGCGGATAAGACTGTCAGCGAAATGCGGATAAACGGGATTGACTCGTAAAACGAGGAATGAAGGAAGGACAGTTCTTCCTCATGTAACGCCATCATTTTTTCGTTTTTGCGCTGCACGCTCGTTGTTGAGTATGATGTCGCCACTAATGCTATTCAGCCTAATATTGGCTTTTGGAGCATTGTAAACACCATGTATCCAGTTGATTCGGTTATCTGCATCGATCAGGTCTAGGTTACACTTTAGCGTCCCTGTGACGCTGCTGGCATGGATGGTACATTCCGCCGAGTCGGGAAATTTCACATCAATACGCCCGTTCGTTGTGTTGACATCATACTCGGCATCCTCGGCGATTTCTCCCGTGAGGATGATGATTCCTTCC
This sequence comes from Candidatus Poribacteria bacterium, assembly GCA_022567695.1. Taxonomy (GTDB): domain Bacteria; phylum Poribacteria; class WGA-4E; order WGA-4E; family PCPOR2b; genus JADFGN01. The sequence goes on from JADFGN010000424.1 coordinate 4,114, forward strand.
GTGCTACTGATTTTCAACCGAGCCGGTTGTACGTCGGCGACAGTTGCTTTGCCGTTGACAAAGTTGAGTTCAAGTAAACGTATCTTGCCTTTCGGCACACGCAGGTGCTGGTTAATCACGACCTTCTGTTGTGCTTCGCCTCTTGCCCGAACTAACAAAAGTTTATCGTGTTGAATAACTTCAGGGCGGGCATCTTCAATCAGTCGAGTTGCTTCTTCTTCTGTTCGTCCGGAGGCATGCAACACGGTTTCCAATGAAACAGTATCTTCGTCCCACCCTTCGACAAAGATACATCCGTTTACGTTTGACAGCCGAATATCGGTAATCGGCAATTGTCCCAGACGGCGACTCTCCCGCAATATCTTTGGAATATTGGGTATTTCCACTGTTTCCGCAACAGGAATGTTAAGCGGTCTCGGAATTTCCAGCGGTGGTTGCTGAAGCGTTGGAACTCCGCCTTGCAGGTTTCCATGAGGTACTTCAATTTCTGGAATCTGGTGCTGCAACGGCGGTTGTTCGGGACTGTTGAGCGTATCGAATGAGATCTGTCCAAATTCCTCAAACGGCAGAGTGACTTGTGGACGCCGGGGCAAAAGCCATGTTTCGTCTACCACATGAACGGCAGGGGGTTCGATGGGTTCGTAACTCATCGTAAGTTCGTCAAGTTTCTGGGCGTACAGCTCTTGGATGGTGTTCACATCTCCCTCTCCAAAATATAACATGCTGACAAAACTTGCGCGTCGATTCGGCGACAGTCCAACCCCGTAAATGAGCGGTTGGAGGACGAAATGCGTGCCAATACGTGGGTAATAGACCTCAATGTTATCGATGACATCTGGCGTAAAAAGCATACCAAACGCCATGCCATCATAGGTGACTGCCGCCCACCCTTCGCAGGGCATGATGAACTGCTTGTCTCCCAGCGCTGTGAATCCACCCGATAAGACCTCGTCATCAACAGGTACATGATAGGCGTTGTTTTTTAAAGCATTGCCTAGGCAGAGTTCTGGATGGATGCCGAATGTGAATTTGTTGAACTTCTGATCGAAATTCGTGAAACTGTATTCTATCTTCAAGATAGGTGCGTCGGGAATTAGCGAAATGGTCTTAGAAAGCAAAATTTTGCTGAATCGCGTTGATGAGATGACGGATAGTGTGACACAGTCTTCCCTCTTATCCACCCGCCATGGCGTCTTCCACAATCGGCTTGTGAGTGGACTGCCGATGCACTCCTCGATTCCGCCGTATTCGGTATAAGGACCAAATTGAACAGGTTTTGGATAGGTCCTGTGCAAGAAAGGAAAACTGCTCCCCTTGCCGTTGGATGATTTCGTCTCAACGTCAAGAATCCTGCCCCCAATTTCTGGTTGCAATAGGACAGTCATCAGATCATTTTCAATAATAAGTTGTGGTGCTTCTGCGTTTAGTATGTTTGCTTCATGTATTCTTGTCATTGTATTGCCCTCCTTTTGAAATAAGTGCGTCATAGAAGTCACGCAGTTGATTCGGGTCGATCTTGTTACCATACGTTTCAGTTATTCTCACCTGATGCAGAAAATCCGATCATGTCCACTAAAAAGCGTTCCATCCGTTCCTGAACATCTTCCGGCAATTGAAACCATTCTTCATTGACCTCGACATTTTGCCATTCGGCCATGCCGGGTTCAAACGTGTCGAACTCGTCGCGCGTAATCGGACAACTAACCAATCCAGTGCGTTCGTTTAAGGAATAAGGCAAGCGTAGAAAATGCCCCGAAGAACTAGAGAAAGAACTGTCGACATGTTGCGCGCCCGATTTTTCCTCAACCATCCTAAAAAGGCGCGCGAATTGATTTTGGGGAAATGACTGAGGGAACGCCTCACAAGGGAGAATAACATGCGGGCTTGTGTTTCCACTGAACTTAATTTGGTAGGGAACGTCATGGGAATCTAGGAAATCTATGATTCGTGCCGCATGGCGAAATGTCTCCCGATAATCACTCTTGATATCAATGTCGAACACCATATCCATTCCGATCAACTCGCGGTTACGCTTAAAAAAACCTTGATTCGCATATTTTCCTACAGTTCCGTGAAATGCGGGATACTGTCGAGGAACACGCCCCTTCAGATCGCTTAAACTCTCACGAGCGATTTGGGGAATCTGCTCCGGAAAATCAAAACCGGGACCGTCGCCATGCCCACGACTCAGTGTCGCTGCATTCAGAACCAAGGTGGTATCGCGATTTTGCCCATAGCGAAAGATCGCTTCTGCGATGTCCCGGTCTTGTTGACCATAGTAAATAAGGATATCCTCCTGAGATAAGATATATCCAAGCATTGGCTATACTCCTATTATTTCTATAAAAGGCCATTCAACCGCACGGCCAATTCGACATCCGATCAGAAGCCGCGCTTAATAAATACCAGTTTCATCTTTGCTCCACATCGTTTATCCAAGACATGATGAATGTTGCCACGTTGCGCATTGCAGTTTCCAAATTCTTC